>JAZRSW010000041.1:0-17105 GCA_045651745.1 Acutalibacteraceae bacterium | reverse complement strand
CGTAGATGCGCTTAACGTGCCGCAAGGCACACTTAGTTGAAAAGAACCCACACTTGTCGTAGACAAATGTGGGTTCTTTTCTGTCAGCGGTATAGGGATTCGAACCCCAACAAACAGAGTCAGAGTCTGTCGTGCTACCGTTACACTATTCCTCAACGGCAAACATTATTATAACCCAATTTTTTCAAATGTCAAGAACTTTTTTAAATTTTAAATATATTTCTTAATACTTTTATATAATAATTTAACACAACACAATAACTACCAATACAAATCTTCTTATATAGAGCTAAAAATAATATAAAATATATTCACAATTCTTATACTTCTCATACATCACTTTTTTTGTCATATATTGTTGATTTTATAAATAAAGTATGATATAATATGCATAAATTTAATTTAGCTATTCTAATTTTTAGTGGTTTTATTAAGGAGATAATGTAAAATGAACATTCCTTTTTCTCCACCTGATATAACAGATGTTGAAATTAATGAAGTTGTTGAGGTCTTGCGTTCTGGTTGGATAACAACAGGTCCTAAGGTTAAACTTCTTGAACAAAAATTAGCAGAATATGTCGGCACAGAAAAATGTGTTTGTATGAACTCGCAAACGGCTTGCGCTGAGTTAGCTTTAAGGCTTTTAGGCATCGGCCCAGGTGACGAGGTTATTACGAGTGCATACACCTACACCGCATCAGCCTCAATAGTTTGTCATGTCGGCGCAAAATTAGTTTTAATTGATACCCAACCTGACGGTTTCGAGATGGACTATAAAAAACTCGAGGAAGCCATCAACGAAAATACAAAAGCTATCATTCCGGTTGATTTAGGCGGTATTCCCTGCGATTACGACAAAATATTTGACATTGTAAAACGCAAAGCAAACATTTTTAAACCTAATAACGATTTACAAAAAGCTATCGGCCGTATTGCAGTCATGGCTGACACTGCACATTCATTGGGTGCTATGCGTTATGGCAAGAAAACCGGAAGTATTGCTGATTTTTCTTCATTTTCTTTCCATGCAGTCAAAAACTTTACAACTGCTGAAGGCGGTGCTGTAACCTGGAATAATATCCCCGGTTTTGACAACGAGGATATTTATCACAGATTACAGTTGTTAAGTCTTCACGGTCAGTCAAAAGACGCTTTGGCCAAAACAAAGTTAGGTGCTTGGGAGTACGATATTATCGGCACACATTACAAGTTTAATATGACCGATATTATGGGTGCTTTGGGATTAGGCCAATTAAGCAGATATGAAGATATGCTTAAAAGACGTTGTGAAATAGCCAAGAAATATGATACAGCGTTTAATACTGTAGGAATTTGCACACTCCCTCATTTTAGCGATGATTACACATCTTGCTATCATCTTTATATTACTCGCGTGCCTAATATTACTACCGAGCAGCGTAATGAAATTATAATTAAAATGGCTGAAAAAGGTATTTCTTGCAATGTTCATTATAAACCTTTACCCATGCACACTGCTTATAAAAATTTAGGTTTCGATATTAAGGATTATCCTAATTCATACAAGTTCTTCGAAAATGAAATCACACTCCCTTTGCATACTCTTCTTACAGATGAGCAGGTTGATTATATTATCGATTCCTACATTTCAATAGTTGGTGAGTACACGAAATGATACTAAAAAAATGGGAAAATCTCCCTGAAAACTTTAAAACGGATGCCGTAAGAAAATATTATGATTCCCTTAAAGAAAAACAAGTTTCACTTTTCTTTAAGCGTGTTTTTGATATTCTTCTTTCGGCTCTTATGCTTATAATATTAAGCCCAATATTCCTTATACTTGCAATTATAATTAAGTTAGACTCTAAGGGTCCCGTGTTTTATCGTCAAACTCGTGTAACAACATATGGAAAAGAGTTTAAAATATTCAAATTTAGAACAATGGTTCAAAACGCAGATAAAATTGGAACACAGGTAACTGTCAGCAATGACTCAAGAATCACAAAAATTGGCGCATTTTTAAGAAAATGTCGTTTAGATGAAATCAGTCAGTTAATTGATGTTTTCAGAGGTACTATGACATTTGTCGGTGTACGTCCCGAAGTCCCGAAATACGTAGAGCATTACACTGATGAAATGCTTGCGACTTTATTACTCCCTGCAGGTGTAACATCGAAGACAAGTGTTTACTATAAAGACGAAAACGAACTACTTGATTCAGCTGAAGATGCTGACAGTACTTATATCAATGAAATTTTACCTACTAAAATGAAATACAATCTTAAAGGTTTACTTGAGTTTAGTTTTTTTAATGATATTAAGATTATGTTTATGACTTTTGCCGCAATGTTAGGCAAGGAATACACCGAATAATATCTTTTAGAAAGGAAGACATAATATGCCAACACAAACAACCAGAACACGATTTAGCATTATGGTTATTCTTGCCGTGTTAGATGCGATTTCTATTTGTGGCTCTTTCTTTTTTGCACTGTGGCTCAGACATGAGTTCAACTTCTCTGCAATTGATGAAAAATATTTTGAAACATATTTTAACACTATACCATTGTGGTTTGTAGTGTGCTTTATTGTGTTCAGTTTATTAAAATTATATCGAAACATTTTAAGCTTCGCAGACCAAAATGATTTGTTCAGAATTTTTGCATCATACGGTATTTTAGCGGTAGTTGGTGCAATTTCAGTCATAATCTTTGATTTTGATATGCCTCGTTCATATTATATTTTAGGTTGGACATTTAGCCTCTTCTCTACTGTTGCAATAAGATTTTCAAAAAGAATATTACTTAGAATTTCTCATTTATTTATCAGAAACTCTGATAAAGCCGCAGCCGAAAGAATTATGGTTATCGGCGCAGGATATGCCGGTAGAATGTTAATCAGAGAGTACCACGAAAGTGATAAACTTAATGCAAAAGTTGTTTGCTTCATTGATGATAACCCAGAGAAAAAGGATTGTATTTTAGGCGGTGTGCCAATTGTTGGCGGACGTGATTGTATCGTAAATGCTGCATATAAATACAATGTCGATAAAATTATATATGCAATTCCAAGTGCTTCAGGAAAAACGAGAAAAAAAATTCTTGATATTTGCTGTGAAACTGGTTGTAAAGTCGAAATATTACCAGGTATTTATCAGTTAGTCAACGGACAAGTTAGTGCTAATAAGTTAAGAAAAGTTGAAATTCAAGACCTTTTGGGTCGTGACGCAATTAAAGTTAATCTTGAAGAAATATATAAATACATTTCAAACAAGGTTATTATGGTTACAGGCGGTGGCGGTTCTATCGGTAGTGAATTGTGCCGTCAGATTGCGTTAAGCAACCCTAAAACATTAATTATTTTCGATATTTACGAAAATAACGCTTATGATATCCAACAAGAATTAAAGAAGAAATACCCCGACTTAAACTTGGTTGTTCTTATCGGTTCGGTACGTAATACCGCCCGTCTTGATAAAGTTCTGGGAAAATATAAACCTGATATTGTTTTCCACGCTGCTGCACATAAGCACGTACCTTTAATGGAAGATAGTCCTAATGAAGCTATTAAAAACAACGTTTTCGGCACATATAAGATGGCTAAAGCAGCTGTTCAGCACGGAGTTAAGAAATTTGTTTTAATTTCAACCGATAAGGCGGTTAACCCCACCAACATTATGGGTGCGTCAAAGCGTCTTTGCGAAATGGTGGTTCAGATGATGAACCGTGAATCTAAAAACACCGAATTTGTCGCTGTTCGTTTCGGTAACGTCTTAGGTAGTAACGGTAGTGTAATTCCCCTATTTGAAAAACAAATTGCCGAAGGCGGTCCCGTAACCGTTACACATCCCGACATCACCAGATTCTTTATGACAATCCCTGAAGCAGTTTCCTTGGTGTTGCAGGCTGGTTATTACGCCAAAGGCGGAGAAATTTACGTTCTTGATATGGGACAACCTGTGAAAATTGCCGATATGGCTCGTAATCTTATTCGCCTTTCGGGACTTGAACCTGATTATGATATTAAAATTAAGTTTACGGGATTACGCCCCGGCGAAAAGCTTTATGAAGAACTTTTAATGGACGAAGAAGGCCTGCAAGAAACTGAAAACAAACTCATTCATATTGGTAAACCTATTGAAATGGATGATGAGTTATTCAAAAAACAACTTGACCGTCTTGAAAAGGCTTACAAAGAAGAGGTTGAGGATATGAAAGATATTGTTGCTGAAATTGTCCCAACCTATAAACGAACTAACAACTAAATCATCAAAAAAGAGCATTCTTCAGAATGCTCTTTTTTTATATTCATATTTAATTATATTAATAACATTAGTGTGGTCAGTATTATTAAAAATCCAAAATTAAACGCGCTAAACATTCCTATATAATAAAGTGTTTTTGTAGGGTTGTGAGATGTATATTCCCTAAACGTAATTAACGATGCCAACGAAGCAATTAAGGTTCCCACACCGCCGATATTTACACCAACTAACAAATTCGGATAATCAGTAGTAAATTGTGACAATAAAATTGAAGATGGCACGTTACTAATCACCTGACAGGAAAGAACACTGACTACAAGTGTATTTTTCTCTAAAAGATACGAGAAGAAGTTCTGAACAATATCAATTCTTGCCATATTCCCTACAAAAATAAAGAAGAAAACGAAAGTTAACAACAACGGATAATCGACCATTTTCAAGGCGTTTCTATCAAATATAAATAATACCGATGGAATTATAATCAAACCTATATTATATGGTATTCCTCTAAATACAATGGCAATTGCTAAAGCAAATAAAACTAAATATAAAACAGCTTTTTTAATATCAAATGAAGTTGGTGTATCATTGATTTCAACCGACTCAGGCTTTATAAATAAACAACAAACCGTAATAAGTACAACTGATACCAGAAAAGGAATCAACATAATACTCACAAACTCAATATTTGGGATATTAAATTTAGAGTAAAGATATAGGTTTTGCGGATTGCCAAAAGGCGTCAACATACCACCCAAATTAGCGGCAATATTCTGCATTATGAAAGTAAATGCCATATATTTTTCTTTGCCACTGCTTGATAGCACGAAATAACCAAGCGGTAGGAATGTCAATAGCGCCATATCGTTTGCGATTAACATTGAGCCGATAAAAGTAATGTATACAAGTGCTAAAATGCACATTCTGATGTTTTTAAAGCATTTAACAATTTTTCTTGCTAATATGTAGAAGAAACTAATATTTTTTAACGCACATACAACAGCTAAAACACAAAACAAACAAGTAAGTGTTTTAAAATCAAAATAACCTAAATATTTACTGTCAACAGGAACAAAAAAAGACGTGACTAAAGCAGCGATAAACGCGATAAACATTACAATATTATTTTTAATAAAAGTTAAAAATAAATTGCTCTGCTTACTTATCGCAATCACATTAGTCACATCCAAAGTTAAATGTATTTATGTAGAAAGTATAAATTAATTATTTTCTCTTTTTTTATCCAAAGATAAATTCCTGAAATAAAGAATAATATCTGCCGAAACCATAACAGCATTTAATACATAGAAAAATAATACATACCATTTAAAATTGCCTGCAATTAACTTGCCTGCAATACCAAATAAATAGCCGGTGAAAATAAGAATCAAAAACAAGAAACTCTTGCCTTTTGTTGTTTTTGATTTTATTGATTTGATAACATTCATAGGCCAAGAAGCACCAAACAACACAATCATCAAAATTTCAAAAATTTCTGCCATAATTTACTCCCCGAATTTAAAATTCAACCCACCCTTAACAGGTGGGTTTTAAAATGGCGCGCTGAGAGGGACTCGAACCCCCGACCTACTGCTTAGAAGGCAGTTGCTCTATCCAGCTGAGCTATCAGCGCAAAATATTCATAAAAAACGCCCATAAACCGAAGACTGTTGCCAACGGCCGGGCATTTTGGAGCGGGTGATGGGAATCGAACCCACATAACCAGCTTGGAAGGCTGGAATTCTACCACTGAACTACACCCGCATCTTTGTGACGCAGTATATATTACCATAAACTGCGCCACTCGTCAAGAGAAATTTTATAAATTTTAATATTTTATAAGGAAAATTTTAATTCGGGCAACTCCTTGCAAATAACTGTGATGGATTTATAGTTAAATTCAGGATAATTAATCATTTCAGCTATGATTTTATCCTCAATTTCCTTACGAACCATCTTCCGAAGTTCTCTTGCGCCCGATTTACCGTCACACTTCTCTGCAAAATAACTGCAAACATTACCGTCATAGCCAAACTCGATATTTCGCTCTGCCAAAATTAGTTTTAATTCATCAAGAATAAGCGCAGAAATTTTTTCGAGTGACTCCTTAGATAACGGTGAAAAAGCAATTATATCGTCTACCCTGCCCAAAAATTCAGGACGCAAGAAGTCTTTTAACGCTTTTAATGCTTTATCTTTTGATGCCTCGGCTTGAGTTTTATTAAATCCTAACAATGTACCATTATTGTCACTGCCGGCATTAGAGGTCATAACCAAAACCGTATTTTCAAAGTTTACGGTTCTGCCTTGAGAATCAGTAATTCTGCCGTCATCCAAAATCTGTAACAAAATATTTAAAATATCAGGATGAGCCTTTTCAATCTCATCAAACAAAATCACAGAATACGGCTTACGGCGTACTTTCTCAGTCAACTGCCCTGCCTCATCATAACCTACATATCCCGGAGGCGCACCGATAAGTTTTGATACTGCGTGCTTTTCCATAAACTCCGACATATCGAGTCTGATTAAAGCATCCGGTGTGTTAAATAACTCTTTTGCCAAAACCTTTACAAGTTCGGTTTTACCTACACCGGTCGGACCTACGAATATAAATGATGCAGGACGGCGATGGCTTGTAATTTGTACGCTCGAACGTCTGACTCCCAACACAACTGCCTCAACAGCCTCATCCTGACCGATTATGTGTTTTTTGATATTATTTTCCAAACTTGACAATTTTTCAAGATTATTCTGCTTGACTTTCGCAGCAGGAATACCTGTCCAAAGTTCAATTACTCTTGCTAAATCATCAGCAGTAACCTTGTTTTTGTTTGCTTTTGGTTTTACCTTTTCTAAAGTTTCTCTGCTTTTCTCAAGTTCAAACTTTACTGTTGCAATACGCTCGTAATCAGGATTTTCTACCTCGGTTTCAAGTTCTGTCAATTCTTGGGTTAATTCATTTACCTTTTTATCAGCCAAAACCATTTCATCAATAGCCTTGTTTCTCAAACAAGCACAAGCGCATGCCTCGTCAAGCAGGTCAATAGCTTTATCAGGTAAAAAGCGGTCGTTAATATATCTTTCGGAAAGATTAACAGCACCTCGGATAATCTCATCGGTTATTTTAACATTATGATATCCCTCATAATATCCGCGAATACCCGAAAGCATTTTGATAGCATCGTCAAGCGACGGCTCTTCAACAGTAACGGGCTGAAAACGGCGTTCTAAAGCTGCATCTTTCTCGATGTGCTTACGGTATTCCTTAAAGGTTGTAGCGCCTATAACCTGTATTTCTCCGCGCGAGAGAGCAGGCTTCAAAATATTACCCGCACTCATAGAACCCTCAGAGTCACCCGCGCCAACCAAGTTATGAACTTCGTCGATAAAAAGTATAATATTTCCTTCGGCTTTGACTTCGTCAATCAAACCTTTGATACGGCTTTCAAACTGACCGCGGAACTGTGTACCCGCTACTAAACCCGTAAGGTCAAGCAACATAATTTCCTTATCCAAAAGTTTTGCAGGCGCATCCTTATTTGCAATTTTTAAAGCAAGACCTTCTGCAATAGCGGTTTTACCGACACCGGGTTCACCGATAAGACAAGGATTGTTTTTAGTACGACGTGAAAGAATTTGGATAACGCGGTAAAGTTCAGCATCGCGACCGATAATTACATCTAATTCGCCGTTTCTGGCTTTTGCAGTCAAATCGGTACAAAACTGTGACAAAAATTTGCGTTTTTTAGCCTTTTTGTCTTTCTTTTTATCCTTCGTCTGCGACTCTTCGGTTTCAGATTCAGAATCTTTACTGTTAGCTTTATTCATATTACCGAAAATACCGTTTAAAAACGGGAATGTTTGTGCTCCACCTAAAGAAAAAGCATCATCATCGTCATTATCCATTAAGTCCATTTCAGGACCCATAAGTCCCATAAACTGTTCGCTCATTTCTTCAATATCATCGTCAGAAATATTCATATTTTTGAGCATATCGTTTATAGGTTGTATACCCATTTCTTTAGCGCAGACCAAGCAAAGACCGCCTGATTCACCTACTTTTTCTCCATTCTGACCCATACCTTGAATAAACACAACGGCAGGTCGTTTTTTACACTTGTAACAAAGTTTCATAAGGACTCCTTCAGAGGAAAATTATTTTACAATTCCTGAAATTAAATTAAAAATTTTAGTATCTTCTACTATTTTCTGGTTGATTCCTGCAAAACCATCAGGTTGAACTTTTAATATGATTATTACCACATAGCAAACTATTGATGCGATAATAACTCCTTTCAAAATACCGACAATACCGCCAACCAATTTATTGGCTGTACCCAAAACAGGTAGTTTTGCAACAATATTTAATATCTTGCCCAACCAACCGATAAGTACCTTGAAAACAACAAAAAGAATAATAAACAACACAAGCTGAATTATTGTGATTACCAAAGGTTTAGCAATTGATTCACTAACAATTTCGGCAACCGACGAGGCAAGATTTGTATCTTCTTTTAAACCAGACTCAAGTTTTTCGGAAATGTCGACACCGATAGCATCACCGATTTGGAAAATCTCCTCGGGTAATGCATCAATAGTTGTAGATATGTCTTCACCGACTTTATCCTCAACTGCTTCATAGACAGTATTGAAAATAGCCTCACCGACAAATCTGTTATAAATAAATGTAGCACCGATTTTTGAAATTGTAATTGCTAATATTAAGGCAACAACTATACCAATCAAACTGACAATTTCCTTGACAGCACCGCGTTTTATACCGATAACTGTGCAGAGAGCAATAATTAAAATAATCGCTAAATCTAAAATTAAAGACATAAATACTCCCCTTTAATCAACTTTAATGAGTTTTGAATTATCTAAAACAAGAGCTTTGCCGTCACTTGATAATCCAACGAACATGCCTTTATACTCGCAGGTTAAACTGTTTTTCAAATTGCCGTTTAAATCATAAATATAACATTCTGTTGGCGATAATACGGCTACAAATTCATTAGTTATAGCAACGTCGGTAACGGCTGAATTAAAAACAAATGTAGAAAGCAAATTGCCTTCTTCATTTAAAACGACAACTGTATTAATTTGCTCATTATCTCCGCGCCCGAAAACCATACAAGAATTACCGCTAAAATCGAAATCGTAACATCTGATTGTGCCATTCACGCTCAAATCACTTTGTCCGCCGTTCCATTTTATTGAGTAAGCGCGGTCAAAACCGTTAGCAAAGATATATTCACCATAGTTTGAAATCGACGAAACAATATCATTGAAAGTGTATTTTTCTAAAGGTGTTGCGCTCTTAAAATCAAGTATGTAAACAAACGATTCGAAACTTCCCGCATTTGAATTAAGCAAGCAAAGTGCTATTTTTTTACCGTTATCAGATACTGCAACATCGGTAATATAATAATTTGCCGAATTCCAGGTGAATTTTAATTCGTTATCCTTGTCATATACGAAAACAGCGTTTTTATACACTTCGGACGTTGTAACAACTGCATAACTACCATTACGACCTATATCAGCGGATATAATAGTATTTTCAAACTCTTTGGTATACAATTCATTGGCGTAATTAAAAATTGAAATACTGTAACGTTCGCGGTCATATAATAAAAACCTTGCCTCTGATACCTCTAATTGAGGGTTGGACATACCGTGCGACACCGCTTGAATTAATTTGCCGTCAACATTATAGACCTCAAAAAATGTATCATTAGTCAGTGTAATTATATCGTTATGACAGCCAAAATATTCGGAATTTGAGGAATAAACGCTTACGGGGAAATCCCCCTTGCCCGATGCAGCGTAACTATTTTGAAAATACTCAATCAAGCCGGTTGGAGTAAGTAAATTGATTATAAAAATAGTCAAAATCACTGCAAAAGCAACAGATAATGCAACAAGTCTTACCTTTCTACGTCTTTTTCGACTTCCCTTTACAACCTCTAAACCGGATTGTTGCTCATTGGTTGAATTTTCACGCTTACTATTAACTTTTCCCGTTTTTAATTTAGGCTTTTTCTTAAAACCTAATATCTTAATTCTTCTTTTCTTTCTATCAGTAGCCATCTTTAATCCTTTTCAGCGTAATGTACTTTGTCTAAATATAATCCGTGAGGTTTTGCGGTAGGTCCTGCTTTTTCGCGGTCACCCGAGGCGATAACATTAGGCAAATCATCAACAGTGATTTTGCCTTCATTGACCTCTAAAAGCGTACCCACGATAATTCTCACCATATTGTAAAGAAACCCGTTTGCAGTAATGCTTATAATTACATCATCACCTATTCGTTTAACAGAACAATCGCTGACTGTTCTAACAGTGTCAATAACCGATGAACCTACCGAACAAAAACCTTTAAAATCGTATGTACCGACAAAGCATTTTGCGGCTTTATCTAATAAATTTTCATCAATATGCCTGTTAACATTAAGGTAATACTTATACTTAAACGGGTCTAAAAATGCACTGTTATGAATTTTATAAATATAAGTTTTACCCAAACTCGAGTACCTTGCGTGGAAATCGTCGGCAACAGTTTTACAGTTTGTTGCTACAATATCGTCGGGTAACCGCATATTCAATGCAAAAGGTATTTTGTTATCAGAAATGGTGGTTTCACTGTCAAAATGCAAACAAAACATGTTAGCATGAACACCCGAATCAGTGCGACTGCAACCCGTTACACATAAATTTTCCTCGCCCGTTAAATCAATCAAAGCTTTTTGTACGGTACTTTGAACTGAAACTGCATTTGGTTGCACCTGCCAGCCACAGTAATTACTGCCGTCATATTTAATTGTCAGTAAGTGTCTTGGCATAATGCACACTCCTTAAGCCTAAATAAACGGAATAAAACTTAAAATCAAGCCATAAAAAATGTTGATTAAAATAACACCTGCAAACACAGTTATAAGAATAACGCCTGCAGTAATATCAACTCCGCTATACTTCATTAAACGGTATTTAGTACGTCCCTCACCGCCGTTATAACAACGGCACTCCATAGCTTCGGCAAGCTCATAGGCGCGACGCACAGAGGAAATAAGCAAAGGAATTAATATAGGCAATAACGCTTTAACGCGTTTTAAAACATTACCGTTATCAAGGTTAGCGCCCCTAGCCTTTTGAGCATTCATAATCTTTTCAGTTTCTTCAATCAATGTCGGAATAAATCTTAATGCAATAGTCATTGTCATTGCCATTGTATGCACGGCGTTTTCCAAACCGATTAATTTCAGCGGTTTTAAAAGACTTTCGATAGCACCTGTCAACGAGGTCGGTGACGTTGAATAACTTAACACTGCACTTGACAGAATTAAAAGAATAATTCTAACCGCCATAAATATAGCTCGGTATATACCGCCGGTGGTAACAGTAAAAATCCACCAATCAATTAAAACTTCACCGCCGTCGGTATAAAAAACGTTAAGCAATGCAGTAATTATGATTATCGGCAAAATTGCCTTTAGATTTTTAAGGTACATTTTCAGAGGAATTTTAGAAATGAAAATACAAACGAACAACAAAACCGCCAAAAGACCTAATGAGATAAAATTCCCTGCCACAAAAACGAAAACTATAAATGCGATAAGGCTCAAAAGTTTAGTTCTCGGGTCTAATTTATGCAGTATGGAGTTAGTGTCAATAAACTGGCCGAAGGTAATATCAGACATCATAATCTATTACCTCCCTTTAATGAAACAATAGCATCACGCAAATTGCTGACAGTAAAGATGTTTTTAGGGATATTAAAACCTCTTTTATTTAATTCAACCGCGATTTTTGTAACTTCGGGGATATCAAGACCAATTTCAGATAGCCGCTCGGCATTTTCAAAAACAGACGAAACAGTATCAAACATTTCGATTTTGCCTTTGTTCATTACAAGAAGTTTATCAACGGTTTTAGCCATATCCTCCATACTGTGAGAAACAATAATAACCGCCGCATTGGTTTGGTCGCGATATTCTTTAATACGGGACAAAATCATATCTCTGCCTTTGGGGTCTAATCCTGCAGTAGGCTCATCCAAAACAAGCACATCAGGTCGCATTGCAATAATTCCCGCAATAGCAACTCTGCGTTTTTCACCGCCAGACAAATCAAACGGTGATTTCTCCAAAAGTTCGTCGGTTAAACCAACCAATGAAGCGGCATAACGTACTCTTTCGCCAACTTCATCTTCGCTTAAACCCATATTAGTAGGGCCGTAAGCAATATCCTTAAATGCAGTTTCCTCAAATAACTGATATTCAGGATATTGGAATACCAATCCAACTCTAAACCTTACTTCACGTAAGGATTTAAATTCAGTATGAATATTTTTGCCGTCAAGTAAAATCTCACCGCTTTCAGGCTTAATTAAACCGTTCAATTGCTGAACAATGGTTGATTTTCCCGAACCCGTATGACCGATTAAACCGATAATTTCACCGCGGTTTACCGAAAATGACACATCATTTACGGCGTGAGTTACAAACGGAGTGCCTTGTCCGTATGTGAAAACTAAATTTTTTGCTTCAATAATAGGCATTATTTTTCCTCCGAAAAATACTTGGTCACTGCCTTTACACACTCGTCAACCGAAAGTACGTTTTCAAGGTCAATGCCGCATTTTTTGAGTTCGACCGACAGTTCGGTCGGTTGCGGAACATCAAGTCCCGCATTTCTTAAAGTATCAACGTGTGTGAAAACCTCTCGCGGTTCACCGTCAAGCACGATTTCACCTTTATCCATAACAATTGCACGGTCGGCTAAAGCCGCCTCATTCATATAATGAGTTATCAAAATTACGGTGATATTCTTCTCTCTGCATAGTTTTAGAATAACATCCATAACCTCTTTGCGACCTCTTGGGTCAAGCATTGCGGTAGGCTCGTCAAAAACGATACATTTTGGCTCCATTGCGATAATACCGGCAATAGCAACCCTTTGTTTTTGTCCGCCTGAGAGTTTGTGTGGAGCACTTTTCTTAAAATCACTCATTCCAACGGCATCTAAAGCCTCGTCAACACGTTTTACCATCTCAGAATGTGGTATTCCAAGGTTTTCAAGACCGAAAGCGACATCTTCATCAACAACCGTCGCAACCAACTGGTTATCGGGGTTTTGAAAAACCATACCAACAGTACGTTTTACCTCAATTGCCTTTTCTTCATCAGTAGTATCCATACCGTTGATTAAAACTTTACCCTTTTGTGGCAATAAAAGTCCATTCAAAAGTTTAGCCAAGGTCGATTTACCTGAGCCGTTATGCCCTAAAACTGCAGTAAATTGACCTTTTTTAAACTCAACAGAAAAATCTTTCAAAACTCCAACCGATTGGTCGTCATTTTCATATTCAAATGTTATATTTTGAACATTGATTAAAGTTTCCAAATTAAAATTCCCTCTTATTCAGCAGTCCAAACCGTTGTATTTCCGCAAGGTAAAGCAATATCACGTTCGGTAATTTTTAAACCGATTTCAGTGGTTGTAACTTCACCTTTACGCTTGCCTACAACAATATTTTTAACCATATAATTTAAAATTGTCGGTGAAATTCCGCCAGAATATGAATTAAGCAAGAAAAATACCGCATCATCGCTTAAAATTTGCGAAGATAAATATAACAATTCCTGCAATTGCTGTTCTATCTTCCATACTTCACCGTTAGGACCTCTGCCGTAAGACGGCGGGTCCATAACAATACCGTCATACTTATTTCCTCTGCGAATTTCACGTGCAATAAACTTCAAACAGTCGTCAACCAACCATCTAACAGGTCGGTCACCGACACCTGAAGCAACAGCGTTTTCTTTTGCCCACTGCACCATACCTTTTGATGCATCAACATGAGTAACCGAAGCCCCTGCTTTAAGACAAGCCACGGTGGCACCGCCCGTATAAGCAAACAAATTAAGCACTTTTAACGGTCTATCTGCCTTTTTTATGCAGTCACTCATCAAGTCCCAGTTAACTGCCTGTTCGGGAAAAAGACCTGTGTGCTTAAAATCCATAGGTTTTAAACGAAATGTTAAATCACGAAAATCAACACTCCAGACCTTTGGTACGGTCTTCAAGTTTTCCCAATATCCGCCACCACTATTGGAACGGTGGTATTTTGCGTGAGCATTTCTCCATAAAGGATTCTTTCTCTCACCATGCCACATAACCTGCGGGTCGGGACGGATTAAAATTATATCCTTCCAACGCTCTAAACGTTCACCGTCAGACGCATCAATTAATTCAAAATCACTAAAATCAGTAACTACTCTCATCATAATCCCTTATTATTCAAACTTCATTTGGTCGCAACATTCAGCATTGCCGTGCGGTAACCCTAAATGCTCATACGCTAAATTTGTTACACATCTTCCGCGTGTTGTACGGGACAAAAAGCCAATTTGCATTAAATATGGCTCATAAACCTCTTCAATTGTAATACTTTCATCACCTAACGCCGCGGCCAATGTATCAAGACCAACCGGACCGCCTGAATATGTTTTGATAATAGTTGTAAGTAATCGGCGGTCAAAATCATCAAGTCCCAACTCGTCAATTTCAAACCGAGATAATGCATTACCTGCAATTTCGTCAGTAATATAACCGTCAAATTCAACCTGAGCAATATCACGGACACGCTTTAACAAACGGTTAGCAATACGCGGTGTACCTCTTGAACGAGATGCAATTTCCAAAGCACCGTCCTTGTCGATACCAATATTTAAAATTCCTGCGGAACGAGATACAATATCGGCTAACTGTTCTGGTGTGTATAAATCAAGTCGCAAATGAAGTCCGAATCTTGCTCTTAACGGTGCGGTCAACTGACCTGAACGGGTTGTAGCACCAATCAGCGTGAACTTCGGCAAATCAAGTCTTATAGAACGTGCAGACGGACCTTTACCGATAATGATATCGAGAGCAAAGTCCTCCATAGCGGAATACAAAACTTCCTCAATACTACGGGATAAGCGGTGAATTTCATCAATAAATAATACGTCACCTTCGTTAAGGTTAGTAAGCAGTGCTGCAAGGTCACCCTGCTTTTCAATCGCAGGACCTGAGGTTACACGAATGTTAACACCCATTTCGTTAGCAATAATATTAGCCAATGTGGTTTTACCAAGTCCCGGAGGTCCGTATAATAAGCAATGCTCCAACGACTCACCGCGAAGTTTTGCCGCCTTTATGGCAATATTCAAATTTTCCTTAACCTTATCCTGACCGACATATTCAGTCAGCATTTTAGGACGAAGTGAAGTATCAATCTCATTATCAACCGGACTGTACTCCGGTGCTACTATTCGGCTTTCGTAATCAAATTCAGGCATATTTACACCTCTTAAAATTTAGTTGAGAGCAAACGTAATGCTTGCTTTAAAATTTCCTCGGTAGGTTTACTCAAATCGCATTTAGCAACGGTAGCCGCTGCCTCTGTATGACTATAACCAAACTGTACCAACGCAGCAATTGCGTCCTTCGGTGAAGAACCGTCTGATATTTCAGTGTGTGCAGACGAAGTAGTACCAACATCAGCGGACATACCGCTTGCAAGCTTGTCCTTTAATTCTAGGACAATTCTTTGAGCCAATTTTAAACCAACACCACTTGCCTTTGTCAATGTTTTAGCGTCCCCCGAAGCAATAGCCAAGGAAAGACTATCAGCAGTGAAATCTGATAAAATTGCAATTCCGATTTTAGGACCGACACCGTTGACAGAAGTAATAAGTTTAAAAAGCTCAAGCTCTTTTGTATCAGAAAAACCGTAAAGGTCAACCGCATCTTCTTTAACGTTCATATAAGTGTATACAAATGCAGGTTTGCCCTTTTGCGGCAAAGATGAAAGTGTCTTGGTTGATGCCAAAAACTTATAACCGACACCACCACACTCAATAACACCGCAGAGGTGGTCGGAATAAATCAAAATACCGTTTAGTGAATAAATCATATTTCTTACCTCAAATTCAAGTTTAATCGTCCTAATTGTGAGCCTGCCGAATGTCCGTGGCAAACCGCTAATGCCAAAGCATCGGCGGTATCGTCAGGTTTTGGCACTGCTCTTAATCCCAAGAGCATTTTTGTCATTTCCATAATCTGCTTTTTCTCGGCTTTGCCATAACCGGTAACCGCAGATTTAACCTGCAAAGGTGTATATTCAAAAACCGGAACATTACTTCGCTCTGCCGAAAGCACTATAACACCTCTCGCTTGAGCAACATCAATAGCAGTTGTGGTGTTGGTGTTAAAGAAAAGTTTTTCAATCGACATAGCGTCAATTTTATAGGTGTTGAAAATTCGTGTCATTTCGTTAAAAATTATATCCAAGCGTTTTACAAAAGGCATACCGGCAGGTGTTGTAATAGCACCGTAAGTAACGGTTGTAAACTTGTTACCCTCATATTTCACAACGCCGTAACCGACAATTGCATAACCCGGGTCAATCCCTAAAATATACACAAATTTCACTCCCTTTAAAAAACAACATTATACCACAATAATTCATCCTAGAATTATAGCATATTATTATATAAATATCAATACTTTTAAAGTTATTTAACGCCAAAATTGATTAAAAACATCATTAAGTCAATATGTTCTATACTAAGTATAATTTTACTGAGGAAAAACGAAAAAATAAAAGAATTTACAGTGAATTACAATGAAAATACAGGTTTAACTAAAGATTTTGAGGAAATTTGAGGAATTTTGATAGTATTTTAATAAAAACCATTGACATTTTATTAAAAAAATTTTAATATTACATCAATGCGTTTTTGCATCTGTGTTGAATTGAGTTAAGTCAAGTTTTAGGCCGTAGTTCCGTTAATTTTTTTAGAGATTAATGAGA
>JAZRSW010000040.1:0-7934 GCA_045651745.1 Acutalibacteraceae bacterium | reverse complement strand
AGAAGCAGCAAGAATTTTAGGTCTTGAAATTTATCTTAACCGTAAACCTAAAGCGCTTTCAGGTGGTCAAAAACAAAGGGTTGCTCTTGGTCGTGCAATCGTTCGTGAACCTAAGGTATTCTTACTTGACGAGCCGCTTTCCAACTTGGATGCTAAACTTCGTGCACAGATGCGTACCGAGATTTCTAAGCTTCACTTGAGACTCGGCACAACATTTATCTACGTTACTCACGATCAGACCGAGGCTATGACCATGGGTACAAGAATCGTTGTTATGAAGGACGGTATTGTACAGCAGGTTGACACCCCTCAGCATCTTTATGATATGCCTTGCAACTCCTTCGTTGCAGGATTTATCGGTTCTCCGCAGATGAACTTCCTCGATGCTAAAATTTTGGAAGAGGATGGCACATTCTTTGTAGAGTTTGGTTCTGAAGATACCAAAACCCGTTCAGGCGTTAAGTATAAGATTAAACTTCCTGCCGAGAAGAACAAGAAGGACTGCTTAGTACCTTATGTTGATAAGGAAGTTATCATCGGTATTCGTCCTGAGCACGTTCATGATGAGGAAGAACTTCTCGAGAAGTTCCCCGACGGTATTGTTGAGGCAAACGTTGAAGTTACCGAGCTTATGGGCGCTGAGAAATATCTTTACACCGTATGCGAAGGTCAGAATATCAACGGACGTGTTGCTCCGACATCTACTGCTCATCCCGGTGAAACCATCAAAATTGCTCTCGAGCCCGGTAAAATCCATATCTTTGATAAGGATACAGAGAAAACTATTACCAACTAATAATTTTTACCACCACAGAGCTATCTGTGGTGGTATTTTTATGTATTTTATGTTTACATAATTTGGAAATTTGTAATAATTTTGTAACTTTTTTTATATATTTTGTATTTTCCTCTTGCAAAATGGCTACAAATTGTGTAAAATGTATATGTGTATAGAATGCACTAATTATGGAAGTTAATGAGGTGGACAGATAATGTCAAACAGACTTTTTCAAGGTATTATCCATCAAATGAAGGATGCCATCGACCGAACTGTCGGTGTTATAGACGAAAACTATACTGTAATTGCTTGCAGTGACCTTGGCAAGATTGGTGAAACTCACGAGGTAATGTTTGCGGGCGGTGCAGGTGCTAACGATTCTTTTGTAAGAGGACAGTATACTTATAAAATGTTTGGAACTCCGCAAAGGGCAGAGTATATTTTGTTCGTTGAGGGTAACGACCCGCAGGCTGCAAAGTATGCTTCGATTTTGTCGATCTCTCTCTCTAATATTAAGTTTTATTATGACGAGAAATATAATCGCGGTAACTTTATTAAGAATGTTATTTTAGAGAATATTCTTTCCAATGATATTAATTTAAAGGCGCGTGAACTTCGCTTTAACAGTGATGTTGCACGTACCGTTTTCCTCATTCGCGTTACTTCCAATAATGATGTTTCGGTATTTGATATCATCCAAAATCTTTTCCCTGATAAGAATAAGGATTTTATCATCAATATTAGTGAGACCGATATTGCTTTGGTTAAGGAAACCAAACCCGGTATTGAGTCGAGCGACCTTGAGAATTTAGCAGGCTCTATTGTTGATACCTTGGCGAGCGAGTTCTATTATACCCACGCTGTCGTAGGTATCGGTTCTACTGTTGAAAATTTAAAGGAGCTTGCACGTTCATTTAAGGAAGCACAGGTTGCATTAGAGGTTGGTAAGGTTTTTGATACCGAAAAAGCAATTGTAAGTTATGATAATTTAGGTATTGCTCGTTTAATTTATCATTTACCTACAACACTTTGCGAATCGTTCCTTCGTGAGGTGTTCAAAAGAGGTACTATTGAGAGTTTAGACCAGGAAACATTGTTTACCATTCAGAAATTTTTCGAAAACAACCTTAACGTTTCCGAAACTTCAAGAAAATTATTTGTTCACAGAAATACTCTTGTTTATAGACTTGAAAAAATCAAGAAAATCACAGGTCTTGATTTGCGTGAGTTTGACCATGCAATTATCTTTAAAATTGCCCTTATGGTTAAGAAATATTTAAGAGCCAACCCAGTTAAATATTAATTTATAAAATATCCGTTACTTTGAGAAAGAGTGATTAATATAGAAAAGGATTTTGTAATCGGTCAGCGCGAAAATGCCGTTAAACCTTTGATTGAATTTAAAGGTGTTTCAAAAAACTATTCTAACGGTACTCATGCGCTTGACGATGTTAATATTAGAATAAATAAAGGTGAATTTGTCTTCGTCGTTGGTCCTTCTGGCGCCGGTAAAAGTACTTTTATGAAGTTAATAATGCGTGAGGAGAAACCTAATACAGGTGAAATCACCGTTAACGGTTTTAAGCTCACTAAAATGAGAAGAAGACAAGTGCCGTATTTCCGTAGAACTATGGGTATTGTTTTTCAGGATTTCCGTCTTATTCCCAATATGAATGTATTTGAAAACGTTGCATTTGCAATGCACGTTGTTGGTGCTTCGCGTCAGGAAATCAGAAAAAATGTTTCGCGTGCTTTAAACATGGTTGGTCTTGCTGAAAAAGCAAGATGTAAGCCGGCTGAACTTTCGGGTGGTGAGCAACAGCGCGTCGGTTTGGCGCGAGCTTTGGTTAATAAACCGAGCCTTATTATTGCGGACGAGCCTACCGGTAATGTTGACCCGAATATGTCTTATGAAATTGTTGAGCTTTTGACCGAAATTAACCGTAGAGGTACTACAATTTTGATGGTCACTCACGAGCATCAGCTTGTTCGTGATTTTGGTCAGCGAGTAGTAATGATTGAAAACGGCAGAATTGTTGCCGACAACGCGAACGGAGGTTTATTATGAAACTGACGAGCGTAAGATATTTAATCGGTAACGGTTTTAAGAATATTTGGTTGAATAAACTGATGTCTTTTGCATCAATCGGCGTGTTGGTTGCTTGTATGTCGGTTATCGGCCTTGCTGTTGCTTTGTCGGTCAATATTGACGTAGCTTTAAACCAATTAGAAAAAGAAAACGTCGTCAATGTGTATTTTGATGACCGCAACGCTGCTCTTTATTCTCAAACCGGTAATGCAAACGGCAATACTTATAATGATATTACCGAAGATGACTATACAATACATAACTTTACAGAGGCTATAATGCTTTGCGCTGAAATTGAGAAACTCGATAACATTGCTAATGTTGAGTATTTCAGTGGTGACGACGCTTTGAAAAAACAGTTGGAAACATTACCCCCGGAGGACGCAAAGTATTATTTAGAACTTTTGGAAAGTGATGAGTATGGCAACCCAATGCAATGCGGTGCAAAGGTTTCTTTTGTTGACATTAATAAATTTAATGACACGGTTGACAGTATTGCAAAATTAGAAGGTGTTGACCAGGTAAAATCCCAAAAGGATATTGCAAAGAAAATTTCAACTATTGAAAAGGCAATCAGCATCGTGGGATTTTGGATTGTTGCAGTGTTGTTGCTCATTTCGTTGATGATTGTATCTAACACAATACGTGTTACAATGTATAATCGTAAACTCGAAATCAGCATTATGAAAGCAGTTGGTGCAACCGACTCTTTTGTCAGACTGCCTTTTATGATTGAAGGTGTGACAATCGGTTTACTTTCTGCTATTTCAACAACTGTTATTTTGTATTTCGTTTATAATGCTGTTGAAGGTGTTATTAAAAATCAGTTGAACTTGGTGTCCCTGATACCGTTTAGTGACTTTTTCTGGTATATATTCGGCATTTTTGCAGCTATCGGTTGCTTTGCCGGATTGTTCTCTAGTGCATTTATGATTAACAAGTATTTAAGAAAGGAAGGTAGTGAATTCCGTGCGCTTTAATTTTAAAAGAATTATAATAACTGTATTGTGCTTGTGCTTTGTGTTTGGTACCTTCTTTTTCTCGCCCGATATGTTTACAAAAAAGGCAGAGGCTGCTTCGGTTGATGAATATCAGCAGATGATTAAGGAACTTGAGGAAGAGAAAAAAGCAATTGAAAAGGAAATTGCCAATCTAAAAAAAGATAAGGCTGACCAAAATAAGATTAAGGCTGCAATACAGAAGAAAATCAACAACACACAAAGTCAGATTAAGGCGGTTGATAAGCAAATCTCTGACCTTGATTCAAAAATTGTTGATGCTCAAACCAATATTGAATTAAAAACACAGCAACTTGAAGATACAAAATATACTTTCAGACAACGTTTGCGTACAATTTATATGAATGGCGGTGAAATGACGTCGTCATTAGCAGTTTTGTTAAGTGCAGATGGTCTTGACGATTTACTTTCTAAAACTCAGCTTACACAGTCGGTAAGTGCGTATGATTCTGCTATGATGAATCGTATCTTGAATGATATGAAAGAAATTGAGCAGAATAAGAAAGATATCGAAATACTCAAAGTAGAACAAAATGAGTCCAAAGCATTACTTGCCGAGAAAAAGGCTGAATTAGCATCACAAATTAAAGAAGTCAACTCGACTTTGGGCGGTATTAATTCTAATATCGGTAAATTGGAAGATGAAATTGACGATATTGAAAAGGCAGAGCAGAGTATTGAGGACCAGATTAATGCTGCTTTAAAGGGCGACAATAATCAGGTTTATGACGGTGAGTTCGCTTGGCCTATTCCGGGTTATTACAAAGTTGGTTCACCTTACGGTTACCGTGTGCATCCTATTTCGAAGAAATGGAAATTGCACAAAGGTATTGACGTTGGTGGCAGCGGAATTAAAGGCAAACCTATTATTGCTGCTGCAGACGGATACGTTTCACTAGCACAATATAATTCGGGTGGTTATGGATACTATGTTGTGCTTGACCATGGTAAAGGTGACGACGGTAAGTATTATGCAACGCTTTATGCACATATGACGAAGTATATTGTCAAGGTTGGTCAGTATGTACGTAGAGGTCAAACCATCGGCTATGTTGGCACAAGTGGTGCCTCAACCGGATATCATTTACACTTTGAGGTTCGTATTGGTACAAAACAGAACCAGCATAAGCTAAATTATTCAACGGTTGACCCGATGAAATTCTATTAATTATTTGCGGGGGCTGAATTTTCAGTCCCCGTCTAACGTTTATAATTTTAGGTGTTTTATGAACAAAAAATATTCTTTAAACATGGTTATAATGATTGTCTGTTTTTTCACTGTTATAGCAATTGCTTTGACATCTGTATTTTTTGCTTTTGTTGTGGTTCCAATACGTGAAGGCAAATTATACAGATATAATGAGCGCGTGCTTGAAATCAGTGATTTAGTTGATAAATATTATATCGGTGATGTAGATAAGCAGACTATGATTGACGGTCTGGCTTACGGTTTCGTTGCAGGCCTTAATGACCGACATGCAGGATATTTAACCGTTGACGAGGCTAAAGAAAACACAAATTCATTAATGGGTTACAATACAGGTATCGGCATACAAACTACGATGCATCCTGATACCTTTAATATTTATGTAAGCGAAGTTCATAATGACAGTCCAGCCCAAAAAGCAGGACTTAAAAAAGGCGACCAAATTTCAACAATTGACGAGATAAACGTTAAAGATGACGGATATGCAACGGCGATTAACTATATTCCAACTGTTCCTATTGGGCAAAAAATTGCCGTTACTGTTTTGCGACAAGGTGTCACCCTAAATCTTGAAATTACTTTATCCTTATTTGTTTCTCAATCGGTATTTTATGAGAAAATAGGGAATATAGGTTATATTAATATTACATCTTTCAACGATAAAACTGTTGAGCAGTTTAAATCAGCTGTTGATAGTCTAATAAATCAGAATGTCGTAGCTTTAGTTTTTGATGTGAGAGGTAATGTAGGCGGAACGCTTGATTCGGTTTGTAAGATGGTTGATTATCTTGTGCCTGAAGGATTGGTCACAAAGGTTGACTATAAGGGCGATGAACTTGATGAAATTTTAATGTCAGACAAGCACGAAATAAATCTCCCTATGGCAGTTTTGACCGATAAAAATAGCGCAAGCGCTTCTGAACTGTTCACTCAGTCGCTTATTGATTACGGCAAAGCCGTGTCAATAGGTCGAAAAACTTACGGCAAAGGTGTTGTTCAAAGAACATATACATTAAGTGACGGTTCACAGGTTCGTTTTACGGTTGCAAAGTATTATACTAAAAGTGGTATATGTGTAGAAGGAGTCGGTATAGAGCCTACTATTCCGGTTGAATGGACAGATGATGAGTTGAGGTATAGATTTGTCAACGGCATTAGGGCTGATAAAGACTTTTTAGCAGCGCAACAGTATTTGAATAATCAGTTATCGTAGTCTTCTAAAATTTTCAAAAGTTCTTCGTTGGTTTTAACGATAATCCCTTTTAATAACAGTTGTTGGTCATATTCCGGCAAATCTCTGACGAAAGGTGAGTCTAATATTTCCAACGGCTCGTCATTTCCGTTTACAAAAACCGCTATTCTGTCGTTATGTTGTTTGACAATATAGTAAACAGGCGGTGTTTCGGTGATTTTCGGTGTTTCCTTAGGTGTTACATCAGTCTTAAGTAGTGTAAACGTAAAAATGTAACACGAAATCATTATAATTGCCGGGCATATTGTGATTATAATTTTTTTACTGATTTTCATTATTTTCCCTTTTTTGTTTTATTTTATTTTTGTCCTGAATAAAAGCATTATTCATACGTTAATAATTTTATTTACAAAACTGTAACACACAAACGTTAATTTTTATGGTAAAATAATGTAGAACTACCTATTTTTTCGCAGGAGGTGGCAATTATGAGTAATCCTAACAACAAGGATTATGACCTTGATTATTTTAGCAGTAATAAGGATGATACTTCGAGTGATGACGGTAGTATTATGCATGATGAAGGCTTTGATGATGAGGTAGAGTTTGATATAAATGCTTTTAAAAAGCAACCTGATGAGGTCGTTAGTGAAACCTTTGATTTGTCTGATGACAACGATTCGTCTGATGAAGTTGCTATAAAAAGCTTTAAAGATACGAGAAGTTTCTTTAAAAAGTTGACCGAGAAAAAGTTGACAAAAGAAACGAAATCAAAGATAAAATATTATTCAAAAATCGTTGGCAGGGCGCTTCTTTCTTTGATGCTTATCGGTGTTATTACAGGTTGCCTTGTTGTTGGCGCTTTTGCAATTTATGTTTTTAATTATGTTGATGATACTGTCCACGAGGACCTTGATGAAATGTCCTTGGGTTTTACTACAACGATTTATGCACCTGATACCAAAACGGGTGAATTTGTTGAATATAAGCGCTTACACGGTGAAGAAAATCGTATTTGGGTTGAGTTTGACAAAATGCCCGAAGATTTAAAAAACGCTTTTGTTGCAATTGAGGACAAACGTTTCAGACAACATCAGGGTGTTGACTGGAAGCGTACTGTTGCCGCTTTTGCGAATATGTTCGTTGATTTGTACTCGTCAAATCAAGGTGGTTCTACTATTACTCAACAGTTGGTAAAAAACATCACGGGTGATAATAAGCAGACACCAATGCGTAAAATCCGCGAAATTATGCGCGCAAGATATCTGGAGAGTGAGTATCACAAAGATACTATTCTTGAGTGTTACCTTAATACTATTAGCCTTGGCGGTGGTATTTGCGGTGTTGAGGTTGCCGCGAACTATTATTTTGGCAAATCGACCGATGAGTTAACGTTGGTTGAATGTGCGGCAATCGCAAGTTTGGCGAAAGAACCTGAAAAATACCGTCCTGATAAAAATCCGCAGTATAACAAGGAACGTCGTATTAACGTTTTGTATCAGATGATGGACCAAGGGTATATTTCAGAAGAGGTTTACAGAGAAGCTAAGGAAGTTGATTTAGAAATCGTTGCTGATGAAACTGCAAGAAACGTTAATTCCGTTAATAGCTTCTTTGTTGATACATTAATAAAGTCGGAGGCCAAGCGG
>JAZRSW010000039.1:0-65298 GCA_045651745.1 Acutalibacteraceae bacterium | reverse complement strand
AACGGCAGAATTCTTTTAATTTCTTTTTCACTGTAATTGCCGAAAAGTTTTTGTAAAAAGCCCATTAGAATTTCTCCTGACATTTATGTTTTGCCAAAAGGCATAAAAATCAAATTCATATTTAGTATACCATATAATTGTAAACTTTTAAAGAGTTTTATTATGTATTTTATAAACTAAACAAGGTACTTGATATTTTGGTATTGCTTTTATTCCAATTTTGGAATATAATCATTTTAAAGGGGGGTGATTAAATGTTGGCATACATGACAGCAAATGAAGCTGCTGAAAAATGGAACATATCGCACAGACGCGTTTTAACGTTATGTAAGGAAAATCGTATAACAGATGTTGCGATGTTGGGCAATATGTGGATTATCCCTATCAATGCTCAAAAACCGGAGGATGCACGCAGTCGCAGATATATTGAAAGTGAAGAAAAAGTGGTTAAACCTTTTTTAAAATGGGCAGGTGGCAAAGGTCAACTTCTTAAAGAAATTGAGTGTTATTATCCCTTTAATAAAGGAAGTATTACAAAGTATGCGGAACCATTTGTTGGTGGTGGTGCAGTTTTGTTCGATATTCTTAGCAAATATGATTTAAGAGAGATTTATATTAGTGATACCAATACCGAACTTATCAACACTTATCAGATTGTTCGTGATGATGTTGATGTATTAATTAAAATGCTTTGCGTAATGCAGAGTGAGTTTATCCCGTTGGATACCGATGACCGCAAGGTTTATTATAACGAAAAACGAGAGCGTTTTAATAATTTGAAAATAAACGGGAACGAGAGTGTAAATGTTGAAAAAGCGGCATTGATGATATTTTTAAACAAAACATGCTTTAATGGTTTATTTCGAGTAAATAAAAAGGGACTTTTTAATGTTCCTATGGGTTCATATAAAAATCTTATGATTTGTGATGAGAAGAATCTTCGTGCAGTTTCAAAAAAATTGCAAAAAGTCACTATTGTTTGTGGTGATTATAGGGAGTCGGGTGACTTTATTGATGAAAATACGTTTGTGTATTTTGACCCGCCGTATAGACCGATTACTGATACAGCTAGCTTTACTGCATATACAGAAAACTTGTTTAATGATGAAGAGCAAATTAAACTTGCCGGTTTCGTAGATGATATGCATAAAAAAGGTGCAAAGATTGTAATTAGTAATTCTGACCCCAAAAACTCAAATGAAGAAGATGATTTTTTTGATAACATTTATTCTGCTTATAACATCAAACGAGTTGAAGCAACACGAATGATTAATTGCAACAGTCAAGCAAGAGGAAAAATAAGAGAGTTGCTTATTAGTAATTTTTAAGGAGCTATACAAGATGAAAGAATTAGAAATATTTGTTGGCAAAATATCTTCGTTGCATGAACGCCCTTTGGATATCATTGGCGCAAGGGAAATAGTAAACGAACTAAATAGATTTTTATATACATCTAACTCTGATTTGGGTTTTGTTTCAAAATTAGGACAACAGTTTCCTTATTTTTCTGCTTTTCATAAATTTTGGCATAAGTATCATAAAGAAATACTTGATTTACAAATTTCAAATGAAGCTTGTGAAAAAGTAGCCGATGCTTTATATGATGTTTATAACAGAACAAATGGTAGAGCATTTCAGGAAATCTATGATACTAACGGATTAAATTATGAAGAAATTTGTAGGGTTAGGTTGTTAACAGCTAACCAAGATTTTAGGGGTTCTAGAAGTTTTAAAGATTTATCAAAAATCTATCTTGATGACCCTACACTGTTTGATGAAAACAGTATAGTTTTAAATCCAGATGATTTTGTTAAATCTCTTGGAATTACTAATCTTTCTCAAAACGATAAACGGGTTCAATATGCAAAGAAAATATCTCAATTTTTGATAGAACACAAATCTACGCCGTATGATATTATTCATGTTTTTAATAATGATGTCACATTACTTCGAGAGGCACTGATAAATTATGAGGGTGCAGGATATGGAAACAAAAAGACAGATATGTTTATCAGGGATATGGTTGTTTTAGGCGTATGGGAAAACATTACGGGATTTGACGCCATAGATGTTGCCAGTGATGTAAATACAATAAAAATAGCTTTGCGAACTGGAATCTTAAAGAGTGCAATTCCTCTTGTTTCCAGCTTTTTAGATATTTTTTGTTATCAATACGGATATGTAGATGAAATGAATGCTTTAGCTTGGCGTAGGGTGTGGGAAATTTGGCAAAGAAAATATCCTAACAAAACCATACATAGCCCTTGTTTACTCGACTATTTTATTTATAATGTTGTTGGTAAGCAATTTTGTAAATATAATCTTCATTATTTTGTATGCGAAAAAGAACATGGCTTTTATTGGCACAGTTCTAGAAACAAAACTTGTCAGGTGTGTTATAAAACTTTAGGTGAACGAAATGCTGCAAAATTGCTTTGCAGTTCGTTGCCGTGCGATGTAAAAGAAGGTTATATTGCGATAGAAAACACCGAATTCGTACGTTCAAATATCGCGTTACCAAATTATCAGCAGTGTCCTTTTAAGGATATATGCGAGATGTATGGCAACAAATTTTTAATGCCACCAAAATCTATTAGTATAATGGGACAAACTGGATGGTCAACAGCTTATACCGAAGAGAAGTCTGGCGGTGGCGGATTAATGGCATAAATGGAGAATAAAATATGTTGAATTCTCTACTACTTTATTGTATAATAAATTGGTTAATGAAATTTATATATTTTCGGAGGTAAAAAATGTATTCTGATATTTTAGATTCGGTTGGTTTTGTTAAGGCTCGCGACAATGAAGTCGGCGCCGCAATGGAGCTTGAGCTTGGACGTCAGCAGAGTAATATTGAGCTTATTGCTTCGGAAAACTTTGTTTCTCCTGCAGTAATGGCTGCAATGGGCTCGGTTTTAACAAATAAATATGCTGAGGGTTATCCCGGCAAGCGTTATTATGGCGGCTGTCAGTATATTGACATCGTTGAGGATATAGCACGCGAGCGCGCTTGCAAACTTTTCGGTGCTAAATTTGCCAATGTTCAGCCTCACTCGGGCGCTCAGGCAAACCAGGCTGTTTATATCGCGCTTTTAGATGTTTGCGATACCGTTATGGGTATGAACCTTGCCCACGGCGGACACTTAACTCACGGCTCACCGGTTAACAGTTCAGGTAAACTTTACAACTTTGTACCCTACGGTGTAGGCGACGACGGTTTTATTGATTACGATGAAATGAGAAAAATTGCAGAGGAATGTAAGCCGAAGTTAATCGTTGCAGGTGCTTCTGCTTATGCTAGAGAGATTAAGTTTGACGTTATCGCAGATATTGCACATTCTGTCGGTGCTTTGTTTATGGTTGATATGGCTCACATTGCAGGTCTTGTTGCCGCAGGGTTGCACATTAACCCCGTCGAATATGCTGATGTTGTTACTACAACCACACACAAGACTCTTCGCGGTCCGAGAGGCGGTTTGATTCTCTGTAACGACGAGGAAATTTTCAAGGCTATCAACAAGGCTGTTTTCCCCGGTAACCAGGGCGGTCCTTTAATGCATGTTATCGCAGGTAAGGCAGTATGCTTCGGTGAAGCTTTGACTCATGAATTTAAGGCATACCAAGAGCAGATTGTCAAAAATGCTAATGCTTTGGCAACTTCTTTAAAGGCAGAGGGTATTAACCTTGTTTCTGACGGTACTGATAACCATTTGATGTTGCTTGATTTACGTGGTACTGGTGTTACCGGTAAGGAATTAGAGCACCGTTTGGACGAAATCAATATTACTGCTAACAAAAATGCAATTCCCAATGACCCCGAAAAGCCGTTTGTTACAAGCGGTGTACGTCTTGGCACTCCTGCCGCTACAACCCGCGGTCTTAAAGAGGATGATTTTACCGAGGTTGGTAAGTTGATTGCACTTTGTGTAAAGGATTTTGATAATAAAAAGGATGAAATCAAGTCACGCGTTGCTGCAATTTGCGAAAAACATCCTTTGTATAAATAATACACTTGAATTTGTACGTTATATGCGTTAAAATATTAACAGGCAAAAATTAAATTCGGAGGTAACGTTATGTTAGTATCAGCAAAAGAAATGCTTAATAAAGCAAAGGCAGGTAAATATGCCGTAGGTCAGTTCAACATTAACAACTTGGAGTGGACCAAGGCTATTCTCCTTACAGCTCAAGAGCTTAATTCTCCTGTAATTCTCGGTGTTTCCGAGGGCGCAGGTAAGTATATGTGCGGTTACACCACCGTTGTCGGTATGGTTAACGGTATGATTGACGAGTTGGGAATCACTGTTCCTGTTGCTCTTCACCTTGACCACGGTAGTTATGAAGGCGCTAAAAAGTGTATCGCCGCAGGATTCTCTTCCGTAATGTTTGACGGTTCACACTATCCTATCGAGGAAAATATTGAAAAGACTAAGGAATTGGTTAATATTTGTGAAGAAAAGGGTCTTTCTTTGGAGGCCGAAGTTGGTGCTATCGGCGGTGAGGAAGATGGCGTTATCGGTGGCGGCGAAGTTGCCGACCCGAAGGAATGTAAAATGATTGCTGACCTTGGTGTTACAATGCTTGCCGCAGGTATCGGTAATATTCACGGAAAATACCCTGCAAACTGGGCAGGTCTTTCTTTTGATACTCTTGACGCCATTCAACAGCTTACCGGTGAGATGCCGTTGGTACTTCACGGCGGTACAGGTATCCCTGCCGATATGATTAAAAAGGCTATTTCTTTGGGCGTTTCTAAAATCAACGTTAATACCGAGTGTCAGTTGGCTTTTGCCGCTGCTACACGTCAGTATGTTGAAGCAGGAAAAGACCTTGAAGGCAAAGGCTTTGACCCGAGAAAGCTTCTCGCTCCCGGTGTTGAGGCTATCAAGGCTACCGTTAAGGAAAAGATGGAACTTTTCGGTTCGGTAGGCAAGGCATAATTTTTATCAATGAGTAAATTTCGGCACATCTTATTTGAGGTGTGCCGTTTTTATTTTTAAAATAAAGTTTCATAAAACCGATTGCAATAAATTTTAAATTGTGGTAAAATACTTGCCGAATTAAAATATAATTATTTTCAGTTTTAAGGTGACACAATGTTTAAAAAATTATTTGCTCCCGTTGATATGACTCAAGGGACTCCGTGGAAGGTTATTTTACAGTTTACTTTGCCTATGGTAATCGGCAATATTGCACAGCAACTTTACAGTACGGTTGATACAATAGTTGTCGGTCGGTTTGCTACCAACGGGGACAATGCAATTGCCGCAGTTGGTAGCGCTTTGCCAATACTTAATATGTTGTTGGTACTGTTTATCGGTATTTCGGCAGGTGCCTCAGTTATGGTTGCACAGTATTTCGGTGCAAAAAACCGCGAGGGTATGTCCTACACCGTCGGCAACTGTATTACCGTTACCGCGATTGCTTGCATAGGGCTTATAATTATTGCAGCGCCGATTTTGGATAAGGTTTTGCTATTGCTCAATACCCCCGAAAACATATATAAAGACTGTTATTGGTACTTGATGATTTCCTTGCTCGGCATGGCGGGCATGGGTTATTACAATATCTTGAGCGGTGTAATCAGAGGCTTGGGCGACTCGGTTTCGGCACTTGTTTATTTGTTGGTCGCAACAGTTGTGAATATTATTCTTGACCTTGTGTTTGTAATTTGTTTCCATTGGGACGTAGCAGGCGTTGCCTTGGCAACCGTTATTGCACAGCTTACATCGTCGGCGCTGTGTTTAGTAAAACTTGCTAAAATGCGGGAGTATTTTGATTTTGGATTCAAATATTTAAAACTGTCGGCAGGATACGTTAAGACGCTTGTTAAGTTGGGTGTTCCGTCGGGTGCAACACAGGCGATTTTCTCATCGGCAATGATTGTCGTTCAAGCGCTTACAAATCAGTTCGGTCCTCAGTTTATCGCCGCAAACGTAGTTATAATGCGTGTTGACGGCTTTGCTATGATGCCTAACTTCTCGTTCGGTACGGCGTTAACAACTTATGCAGGACAGAACGTTGGCGCAAAGAGGCTTGACAGGGTAAAGCAGGGCGCTAAACAAGGCACTTTAATGGCGGTGCTTTGTTCAACGGTTATTACAGTGGCGATTTTGATTTTCGGTAAAGGCTTAATGGGTATTTTTACCGACACCACCGCACTTGTTAACAGAAGTTATGAACTTATGAAAATATTGGCAGTTGGCTATATTGCCGTTGCCGTAACACAGAGTTTGTCGGGTATAATGCGTGGAGCAGGTGACACAATGACACCGATGTGGATTTCGTTGATAACCACTGTTATCTTCCGCGTGCCACTAGCTTACGGAATTTCATATTTAACCCGCACACCCGAGTTGCCGTTAGGTCGCGAAGAATGTATCCAGATTTCACTTCTTTGCTCGTGGGTAATGGGCGCTGTAATCACATTTGTATTCTATCTGATAGGCAAATGGAAAAATAAAGCAATAGGGTGATTAAAATGGAACCTAAAGATTACATAATTTCCAAAATCGAGGGCGAGTACGCCTATCTCCATGACCTATCGGGTCAGTGTGACGAGGATTTGTTTATCGCAATGGCGTTATTGCCCGAAAATGTTACTGTCGGCACAAAACTGCATTGTGAAATGTTGCAGTATACTGTGATTGAATAAAATAATTTGGGATGTTTACTATAAAAAAAGACGCTTATGCTTGAGCATAAGCGTCTTTTATGTTTTCACTTAATAATTTCCACCTGAAAAATCTTTATCTATCGTAATAACGCACTGATAAGTAGGATTTAGGTCGGTAGCAAGACTTCTGACTGCCGTTTTGATTTGGGAATTAGTTAAAGTACAGTCGGCAGGTACCAAAACATCAAAAATCAGATTGTTTTGCTTTTCGCCCTTAACCATTCTGAAGTCATGAATGGTTGCTCCGTCATAAAGTTTTGAAACCCTTACCGCCATTTCCTGCCTTACTTCGTTAACTTCTTCATCATCAGTGACAATCGGGTCCATATGTATAACCGCCTCAATGCCGGTCTTTTTTCTTATATCCCTCTCACAAGCGTCGATTTTTTCGTGACAGACCAAAATATCGCAATTTGCCGAAACCTCAACGTGTAACGAAACAAAACTTCTGCCCGGACCGTAGTTATGCACAATCATATCGTGAATGCCTAAAAACGACGGTTCGGAAAAAACGATTTTCTTTATATTATCCACCGTTTTGGCATCGGGAGCAAGACCAATCAGCGGGTCCATGGTTTCACGAAGGCTCTTAAAACCCGAATAAAGAATAAACAACGCTACCAAAATGCCCACAACGGGGTCAAGATATTTTACAAACGAAACGGTCGGCATTGCCTTACAAACAATTGCAACCGCCAAAACAGCACCTGTTGAAATACAGTCATTTAAACTGTCTGTAGCGGTGGCTTTTAAAGCACCTGAGTCTATCGTTTTGCCTACTTTACGGTTAAAGACCGCCATCCAAAACTTAATTAATATTGATATTACAAGAATGATAATCGGCAAAAGACCTGCGTCGGGCACAGTCGGGTCGGAAAGTTTTGATACCGATTGAGTCAGTAACTCAAAACCGACAACCATTATAAGCACAGAAACCAATGCCGCCGACATATATTCCATTCTGCCGTGGCCGAAAGGATGCTCGGGGTCGGCAGGTTTTGAGGCAATTTTAAAGCCCAGCATAGTAACAATTGACGTTCCCATATCGGAAAAGTTGTTAAATGCATCGGCAACCATTGAAACCGAGCCTGAAAGCGTACCTGCCAAAAACTTAATACCAAAAAGCACTAAATTGCAGATAATTCCGACTATTCCTGCCAAAGTACCGCACTTAGAACGGTTTTTATCGGTCGACGGATTGCCTTTTATAAAAATTTTAAGTAAAAGACTTGTCATATCTTACCCTTTGAGCCTTTTGCACCAAAGCTCGACTCGTTTAAAATATTAGTATCAATAGTAAACATTGTGTTTTCTCTTTCGCGCTGACGCTTGAAAGCCAACGAAATAAGGCGGTCAATAAGTGCGGGATACTTCAAATCAGTAGCCTCCCACAAATAGAACGACAACGAACCGGGGATTGTATTGATTTCGTTAACATACACTTTATCGTTATCGGCAGAGTCTAAAAGAAAATCAATTCTCACAACACCCGAAGCGCCGATTGCCTTAAAGGTTTCAACTGCAATATCCTGTATTTCCTTTGTCTTTTCGGCACTCAAGTCAGCAGGTAATTTACGGCTTAAAGAAGCCATACCCTTTGAGCCTGATTTAGATGCATTTGCTCTGTATTTATCGTCATAAGACAAGATTTTATCGTGCATAACGGGTTCTTCAAGCGCCGACGGTTTGCAGTCGTTGCGGTCGCCCAAAACAGAACAGTTAATCTCACGAAGACTTGTCACGGCGTGCTCAATAAGTACCCTATCAGCAAACGAGCAAGCCAAATCAACCGCCGAGCGCAATTCAGCCTCGTCCTCAACCTTTGAAATGCCCACACTTGAACCTAAATTTGCAGGTTTTACAATCATTGGGTAACCAATTTCATCAGTAACTTTTTTGACAATCTCGTCAGCCTTTAAACCCCACTGTCTTGCGCCGAAATCAACACATCTTAAAGTAGGAATTCCACGGTCTAAAAGCACATTTTTGAAAAGCACTTTATCCATACCCAAAGCCGAGGACATAACGTCACAGCCAACATACGGCAGACCTAAAGTTTCCAAATAACCTTGAATTGAGCCGTCCTCACAGTTAGTACCGTGAACAATCGGGAATGCAACGTCAATCCCGACCGGCTTTTTCTTGTTAAAAAGACCGTTATTAAGGTAAACCATTGAAACTTTATCGGCTTCGGAAACAAAGGTGACAGGGTCGGCTTTCATTTCAGGTTTGCCCGACTTAAAAGTTTCAATATCGGTCAATGCCTCGCCTGAATAAAACACCGACTGCTTACTCATATAAACGGGAATTACGTTGTACTTTTCGCGGTCGATATTACCCATTGCCTGCACCGCCGAAATGATTGAAATTTCATGCTCGACACTGCGTCCGCCCAAAATAACGGCTACGTTGGTTTTCATTAATATGCCTTCTTTCACAATTAAAAATCTATTCTAAATAATTATCAGGTAGGTCGTTTTCAAAAAGGATAACGGTGTTAGCGTCTAACATCGGACTGAATAGTCCTAAAGCCTCTTTAAAACTTGAAACAACGTGTAAATTTTCTTCGTTGAAACCTTGACTTCTCACACCCTCAGCCAAAGGAACAGAACGTTTTTTGCCAACCAAAATAATAATATCGGCATGCTTTGCGGCTTCTGCGCCTAAACGTCGGTTAGCCTCATATTCCTGCTCACCCAACTCAACAAGACCCGGCGTGACGATAATCTTCTTCATTCCCTCAAAGCAACCCAAAACGCGAGTTGCCTCTAAACAACCCTCGGGGTTGGAGTTATACGCATCATCAATAAGGGTTGAGCCGTTGATGTAAGTTTTTAACTCTAATCGATGCTCGGCAGGTTTGAGTTTCGACACCGCAAATGCAATTTCTTCGGGTGTTAACCCCAAATCAAGCGCGACACCCACAGCGGCGGCAATATTTAATGCATTATGGTATCCCAATAAACGCGAAGTGACCTTCATTTCCTCGCCCTTATAATTAAGTGTCACAGTCAAGCCTTTCGGCGAATAAGCAATATCGGTTGCCTTACAGTCGCAATCGCCCACGCCGTAGGTAACCGAATTATACTCTCCTGCTTTCGCCTTAATATATTCATTGTCACCATTAAGATACATTTTGCCGTTTTTGGCTTTCACCCAATCGGCAAGTTCAAATTTAGTGGACACGACCATTTCGATATTACCGAATGTGTCAAGGTGTTGAGGACCGATTGAAGTAATCACACCTAAGTCGGGATTGGCAATTTGACAGTCCTCTTTAATATCACCTTTACGTTTTGCACCCATTTCGCAGACAAAAATCTCGGTCTGCGGTTTTAAATCACGCCTGACAGTAATTACAATACCCATAGGTGTGTTATAATTTTCGGGAGTGACGAGGGTGTTGTACCGCTCGCTTAAAATACGGCCTAAAATAAACTTGGTACTGGTTTTGCCGTAACTTCCGGTAACGCCGATTACGGTCATATTCTTATGGTTTCTTAAAATTTTCTTGGCGTCGTTAACGTAATAGTTAGAAATGCACTTTTCAATCGGTTTCATTATGAAAAGTGAGAGCAAAGCAGTAATTTCAGGCAATGCAGACATTATGAAAAGCACCGCCAACAAAACTTTGCCCGCAATACCGCCAAAAGTCACCGACAGTGCGGCGATTAAGCACAAAATCACACCGCCTGCAACCCACATACGTTTAACTCTGGCAGTGACGACCAATTTTTTGATTGATTTTTTATTGAGACTGACCGAAGATACCGCCTCGATAAGCAGTGCGAAAATGCAAATTGCAAAAAGCACAATTTTTAAACCAAAACTCTCGCTCAAAGCGGTTACGGTTAACACCGCACCCAAAAACGCCTTTAAGACAGGCGCAATACGGCTTTTGATTACACCTTTATACCACCTTAAATACCGAACGGCAAAATACGAATTTTGCTGTAACATCTGGTATTGACGGGTTAGTGCAACAATACCTAAAACGGCACAAATAACCGCAAAGCAAATTTTAACAATCAAAATATCACCTCAATCAAGGTAATTTACAGTTTAAGGTAAAAAACTATTTAAAATTGCATGAGCTTCTATCGGACGCTCGACAAATGACCAGTGTCCTGTGTTTTTAATAACACACAATCCGCAGTCAGCAATAGTTTTTTCTAAAATCTTTGCCATATAAAGTGGTGTGGCGGTGTCATTCTCACCCCAAATGAGCAAAGTTGATGCCTTAATCCCGTCAATATAGGGCGTCATATCATCATTCACAAGGTTTACCAGGGTTTTACGCATAACCTCGGGTGCTGAATTGTAATCAGCCGAGCCAAAATGACTACGAGCCTTGTTTAATAAATCTTCGGTATGACCTTTAAGACCTGGCAAGGTTAACACACGGCGTATGGTTTTAAAGGTGCATTGTTTAACCGATTTTTTAAGGTTGAATTTAGGTTTCAAACCTGCGCCATCGATTAAAACAACCTTTTCGGGTGACATTAAACCGACACCGCAAAGTTTCATAATCACACGGCAACCGTGCGAATGACCGATAAGGATTGGATTGCGGAAGTTGACAACGTTGCAAAACTCCATAACCAACGCCATATAATCGTCGGTAGTCAATGGACGGTCGGGCAAACTCGATTTACCGCAACCGGGAAAATCAAGCGCTACCAAATGGCAAGAATGTGACAACGTTTCAATAACACCGCGCCACGAATCAACAGACGCACCCCAACCGTGCAAAAGCAAAACATCAGGCCCTTCGCCTGCTTCAACATAATGAATATTAAACCCGTTTACTTCGGCAAACATCCCGACACCTCGCATTTCACTAAACAATATATGTATATTAAAAATATTGTAACAAATATTATATAACAAATATTATAACAAATTTTACCTTAAATTAGAAGTCTAAACTTAAAAGTTTTTCTAAAATTTCTAAATTTCCACGCGGTTGCGGATTTTACCACCCGAAAAAGCATTAATATTTTCGCTCATTTCGTATATTACCCTTGTTCTCGCCTCGAAAGACGACCACGCCATGTGAGGCGTTAAGCAGACGTTCGGCAAATCTTTGATTTCCCAAAACGGATGGTTTTCTAAAAACGGCTCGGCTGAATAAACGTCGCAACCGAACGAGGCAATTTCACCTGATTTCACGGCGTCAGCCACCGCCTGCTCGTCGCAAACGGCACCGCGGGCAGTGTTAACCAAAATAACGTTCTTCTTCATCAAACCGATACGCTCGGCATTGATAAGGTTTCGTGTTTTATCGTTTAAAGGACAGTTGAGCGTTATAATGTCACTTTCTCGGCAAAGGGTATCAATATCACAGTAGCCCTCATCATCAACGGGGGTGTTTTTGTTGAAAATCACACGGCAACCGAACGCGCGTGCAACCTCGCCAATTTTTCGACCGATATTGCCGTAACCCACAATACCCCAAGTTTTGCCGCTTAAATCATTAAACGCGGGCGAAAGGCGGTTTGCAATGCCGGATGCAGAATATTCACCGCTAACCACAAAATTCTCGTATGTTTTAAGCCTCATTGCGAGTGACAAAACAAGCGTCACTGTGACCAACGCCACACTGTCAGTAGAGTAACCGGGCACGTTGCAAACGGCTATCCCTTTTTGGCAGCAGTATAAGATATCAATGTTGTCAAAACCCGTTGCGGCAACCAGAATGAGTTTCAAATTGGGTGCAGAGTCCAAAACCTCTTTGGTCATTTTCATTTTGTTTATAACGGCAACCTCGGTGTCAGTAATACGCTCAATAAGTTCAAGAGGGGTTGAGTTGGGATAAATCTCACACTCACCGAGGGACGTGATAGGTGTTAAATCCAAATCGGTGCCGATAGAGTCTATATCAAAGAAAGTGATTTTCATAAAATTCTCCGTTTCAAAAAGATTACAAAAGAATTATACCTCAAACTCCCCAATCGGTCAACGGGTGATTGAAGTAACATTTTAATAAAAATCAAGTAAGACAATGTTTTAAATTCGTATAAAATAATTTTTAGTTATTTTTTGTTGAAAATTATAAATTTATGGGATATAATAGTATTGCGAAACTAACTTAATACTATGTGAAATTGGGTGTATTTTTCTTTTTTAAGAATATTACGCTTATTTTTGCTTATAACATATTAGGTATGAATTTGATAAAAATGCAAATTCCGGCCTGATATGTTTGTGTGCGTTTGCACCCATTTCACATTATGTTAGTTTCGCGACTATCGGGGTTTGCGTTTTTTGTGCGACTGCTTCGGTGGTCGCACTTTTTATTTTTAGGAGGAAATATAAATGAAAAAGGTTTTAGCTGTTATTTTGACAACAGTATTAATGGTGTCGGTTTTGCCGACGGGACTGTTTAGCATAACAACATCAGCGGCAACAACAGGTATAACAGGCGACTGTTCGTGGTCGCTTGACGGAACTGTATTAACTATCAGCGGTAATGGTGCGATGGACGATTATGATTATGATACACCTTCACCATGGGGAAAATCAATAACGAAGGTCATCATTGAAAACGGCGTGACCAACATTGGCGATTGTGCGTTTGATGAGTGTTCTTATCTTAAAATTATTTCCATACCTAACAGCGTAACAAGCATTGATGGTCAAACGTTTTATGGCTGCTTAAGTCTTACAAATATCACCGTTGATAATAACAACTGCCATTATTCTTCAGAAAACGGCGTTTTATTTAATAAAGCAAAGACAGAAATAATAATTTATCCTGTAGGAAAGACCGAAGCTTCATATATCATCCCAAATAGCGTAACAAGTATAAATGATTTTGCGTTTGATTGTTGCACAAGCCTTACAAGTATAACAATTCCGAATAGTGTTGCAAGCATTGGTTTTCAAGCGTTTGGCAATTGCACAAGTCTTACAAGCATAATTATCCCCGATAGTGTTACAAGTATTGGCGAATATGCCTTTGTAGATTGTTCAAGTCTTACAAATGTAACCATTTCGGATAGTGTTACAAGTATAGATTGGGCTGTGTTTGGTAGTTGTGAAAGTCTTACAAGCATAACAATCCCTGACGGTGTTACAAGCATTGGTGTTGATGCATTTAGGTGTTGCTCAAGTCTTACAAGCATCACAATCCCCGACAGTGTAACAAGTATACATTCTTGGGCGTTTGATGGATGCGATGCTTTAAAAGATGTTTGGTATTGGGGGTCTGCTGAGCAAAAAAACAATATATCAATCGCTAAGGAAAACCAAAAATTAATTTCGGCAACTTGGCATTATATAAAGTGTGGCGAAAACATAGAACATTCAATGGGCAAATGGACAACAACCAAAACCGCAACGTGTACGACAATCGGGACTCAAACGAGAACATGTTCAATCTGTGGTGAAAGCGAAACCCAAAACATTAAGGCGACCGGACACAAAATGAGTGATTGGACCACTTCAAAGAAAGCCACTTGCATTGCAGAAGGTCAACAGATTAGAACTTGTGCAAATTCCAATTGCACGCATTCAGAAACCAAAGCAATTAAAAAAGATGCCCACACTTTTACTGTTCCCGTTGTTACTAAAGCACCTACCTGTACCGAAACCGGTGTTGAATCTGGCGAGTGTACCGTTTGCGGAAAAACAACTACAAATACAATTAAGGCAACCGGACATAAAATGAGTGAAAGCATTATAACAAAAGAACCCACTTGCACTGAAGAAGGTAAAAAAGAGGGAACTTGCACAGTTTGTGGTACAAAAGCTGAAGAAATGATTGCAGCAAAAGGGCATACTTTTAGTGAAGCAGTGGTAACCAAAGAGACTACTGAAACCGAAACAGGTATCAAGACCAAGACCTGTACCGTTTGCGGTGAAAAGGTAGAGGAAGAAATCCCAATGCTCGGAAGTTCATCAGTGCAGTCGGATAATGCCATAGGCGTTTCCGGTCAGAGCAACGAAAAACCCAAAGATAAAGACAACGCGACACTTTTCGTTATGATTGCAATTGGTGCAGTTGTTCTTATTGGCGGTGCGATTACTACTATAATCCTTATTAAAAAGAAAAAGTCGAACATAGTTGAATAACTTTTAAAAAGCAGATGCTGAAAAAATGCGTCTGCTTTTTGTTTACTTGCAAAATATTTTGTGGTATACTAATAAAAAGCATTAACGAGAGGAGTGAGATAAGTGCCGGATAAGTTTATTTTACATTCACAATTTGAGCCGACGGGTGACCAGCCGGAAGCGATTGAGAAATTGAGTGACGGTGTCAAAAACGGCTTAAAAGAGCAGGTTTTACTGGGTGTTACCGGTTCGGGTAAAACCTTTACAATGGCTAACATTATCGAAAAAGTAAACAAGCCGACGCTCGTTCTCGCTCATAACAAAACCCTCGCCGCACAGTTATGCTCGGAGTTCCGCGAATTCTTCCCCGAAAACGCTGTGGAGTATTTTGTTTCATACTACGACTACTATCAACCTGAGGCTTATATCCCCGGCACCGACACTTATATTGAAAAAGACTCGGCTATAAATGACGAAATCGACAAACTTCGACATTCGGCAACCTGTGCTCTATCCGAGCGTAACGACGTAATCATCGTGGCCTCGGTTTCCTGCATATACTCTTTGGGCAACCCGATTGACTATCGGAATATGGTCATCTCACTTCGTCCCGGAATGGAAAAGGAGCGCGATGAGTTGATTCACAAACTTATCGACCTACAGTATGAACGCAACGATATGAACTTCACCCGTAACAAATTCCGCGTTCGCGGTGACGTGGTTGAGATTTTCCCTGCATATTCCAATGAAACGGCAATTCGGGTTGAATTTTTCGGCAACGAGGTTGACCGCATAAGCGAATTTAATCCCTTAACCGGTGAAATCAAAACCGTTTTGGGTCACGTTGGCATTTATCCTGCCTCGCACTACATTGTGCCCGAAGAAGAAAAAGAATCGGCTTTGCAGGACATACTGAACGAAATGGAAGAACGCGTTCAGTATTTCACCGACCGCGGACAGTTAATTGAAGCACAACGTATCCGTCAGCGTACTGAGTATGACGTTGAAATGCTACGGGAAATCGGCATCTGCAAGGGCGTTGAAAACTATTCACGCGTACTTTCGCGTAGACCTGCCGGTTCAACGCCTTTTACCCTTTTGGACTACTTCCCCAACGACTTTTTACTCTTTATTGACGAGTCGCACGTTACCGTACCTCAGGTCAGAGGTATGTTAGGCGGTGACAAAGCCCGCAAAACAAATCTTATAGACTTTGGTTTCCGTCTGCCCTCGGCTTACGACAACCGTCCTTTGAGGTTTGACGAATTTTACGCCCACTTAAACCAAACAATTTATGTTTCGGCAACCCCTGGTGACTTCGAAAAACAACATTCTGCGCAAACTGCCGAGCAGATTATCCGTCCGACAGGACTTATTGACCCTGAAATCATAGTAAAGCCCACCGAGGGACAGATTGACGACCTTGTATCCGAAATCAACGCTAGAACCCAGCAGGGCGAACGCGTTTTGGTTACCACCTTGACCAAAAAAATGGCAGAGGACTTGACCGATTACCTTTTCGACCTCGGCATAAAGGTAAAATATATGCACTATGACGTTGACACCATTGAACGTATGCGGTTAATCCGCGAACTGCGTTTGGGTGAGTTCGACGTGCTTATCGGTATCAACCTGCTTCGCGAGGGCTTGGATATACCCGAAGTGTCACTCGTCGCGATTTTAGACGCTGACAAGGAAGGTTTTTTACGTTCGGAAACCTCGCTTATTCAGACGGTAGGACGTGCCGCACGTAATGCCAAAGGTCAGGTTATAATGTATGCCGACAGCGTAACACCCTCAATGGAGCGAGCTATTACCGAAACAGAACGCCGTCGCAAAATTCAGTCCGATTATAACACCGCACACGGTATAATACCTAAAACTATCGTCAAAGACGTGCGCGATGTTATTGAAATCACGCCAAAGCAGGACAATGATAAAGCAATCAAGCAAATGTCACGCGAACAACGTGAACAACTTATAAAGAAGTTGACAATCGAAATGAAGCAAGCGGCGAAACTGCTTGAATTTGAACACGCCGCCGAGTTGCGTGACAAGATTGAAAAACTTCGAAAGCATTAAATCTTTATAAAAATATTACACTTAAGATGGTGACTACTATGGTCAATTTTTCACAGTTTAACACGTCTGCTGACATAGGACTCAATATCAAAAATGCGCTTTTATTTTGCAAACAAAACAACGTTAATACCCTTTTGTTTGACAAGGGTATTTACAACATAAACGGCAGCTCGGTTGAAAGTCAATTATTAAGCATCTCCAACCACAGTCGCGGTCAACGGAAAGTTGCTTTTTATCTTGAAGATTTTTCCGATTTTACCATTGATTTTGGCGGTAGCGAAATTATTTTAGACGACCTTATGATTGCGGTTGTTATAAAAAACTGCAAAAACGTAACGCTTAAAAATTTCAGTGTTTATAACCAAGTAACCATGTCGGCAGAAGGTGTAATTTATGACATTGTCGAGGACGGTTTTAAAATGAAGGTCACTGATAACCGCCCAATCTTTGTCGAGGACGGAAAACTTTATGCGCTTGGCTATGGCAACGAAAAGAACCCCGTCTTTTTGATGAACGTTTGGGACAAGGATACCTCATTTTTAGTGCATCACGTAGGCGATGTTGGATTTGGAAAATTCAAGTTTTCACAACTCGGTCTATTTGACTTTAAGGTGGAAGCACCCAAAGAGGAAATCAGCCGATTGAAATTAAAATCGGGTGACAGATTCAGTTTACAGCACCGCCACCGCGTTTCTTGTGGAATTCACATTGACAACAGTTCTGATATAAAACTTTTCGACTATACAATTCATAACACAAGCGGTATGGGCGTTATTGCTCAAAACAGTAAGAATATTGAAATCGCACGTATGAGGGTTGTTCCCAAACGTGATGAATGCCACACGCTTAACGCCGATGCCACCCATTTTGTGCATTGTAGCGGACTTATACATATCTACGACAGCCTTTTCGAGCGTCAGCTTGACGATGCTATTAACGTTCATGGAATTTATTTGAGAATTACCGAAAAGCGTGAAAACTCGGTTGTTTTAAAATTTATGCATTGGGAAACCACCGATATAGACGTTGTCAAAAAGGGTAGTGTTTTAGCCACCTGTGACCCATTAAATCTTATCCCTAAAAAGACTTATCGTGTTAAAGACGTTAAAAAACTTAATACCGAAGAGATTGAGGTATTCTTCGAAGACGACATCAGCGACGTTTTAGTCGGTGACAATATGGACGAGGTCAGTGAAGTTTGTGACGTCATTTTCGAAAATAATATTTGCCGTTACAACCGCGCAAGAAGTGCTTTGCTTGCAAGTTCGGGTAAAATTATTTTAAGAGGTAATTATTTCGAAAGCCAAGGGCGTACAATTTTGTTCGAATCCTGCGGAAACTTCTGGTTTGAGTCGGGTGGTACACGAGATGTACTCATTACCGACAACACATTCTGCAACTGCAACTACGTCGGCGCATACAATAAATCGGGCGCAGTTATTATGGCGGTTGACCGCAAGGCAATTTCAGAAGGCGAGTATTTCCACAAAAAAATAGAAATTTCCAAAAACCGATTTATTAATTGCCAATCAAACCAAATTTATATGAATAATGTGGAGCATCTTATTTTAAAAGATAATGAGTTTACCGACTGTGCCGAGATTTCACCCGTAATAACCTATGTAAAAAAGTTTGAAACCTAACATCAATTAAACAAAAAACAAGCCACAACCGTGGCTTGTTTTTTTGATTTAAATATTAAATTAGTCGATAAACTTATCGTGAACTGCCTGCATACCCTTTTCGCAGTCATCAACATCAATGATAACCGAAATCTTGATTTCTGAAGTTGCAATCATATGAATATTGATGCCGACATCAGCCAAAGCCTCAAACATCTTGGATGCAACGCCGGGGTGAGTTTCCATACCTGCACCAACGATAGAGAGCTTACCTGCATTCTCATTGATAACAACCTTATCATAATTAACCTGAGTTTTGATAGCCTCCAAGGCATCGGCAGTGTCTTTAAGTTGATTCTTCGGAACGGTGAAAGTAATGTCCTTTGTACCGTCACGGCCAACCGACTGCAAAATAATGTCAACATTGACATTCTTACGTCCTAACTGATTGAAAACCTTGAAAGCGATACCCGGGGTATCCTTCAAACCAATGATTGAAACGAGTACGATGTCCTTATCAACTGCGACACCTTTAACGAGCATTTTTTCCATATTAACAGTCTCCTTAACTATTGTACCGGGCACAGTACTCTCTAAACTTGAGCGTACTTCAAGCTCAACGGCGTATTTTTTGGCCATTTCGACCGAGCGGTTATTAAGCACCTGTGCACCGAGTGTTGCTAATTCAAGCATCTCGTCATAGGTGATTTCATCCATTTTCTTAGCAGTCTTGACTTTTCTCGGGTCGGCGGTGTAAACACCGTCAACGTCGGTATAAATCTGACAAAGGTCAGCATTCATAGATGCGGCAATTGCGACAGCACTTGTGTCCGAACCACCACGACCGAGTGTTGTAACATCGTCATACTTGTTCAAGCCTTGGAAACCTGCAACGATAACGATATTACGTTTGTCAAGTTCACGTCTGATTCTTTCGGGATTAACACGCTTAATACGGGCTAACGAATACTTAGAGTCGGTCTGGAAACCTGCCTGCCAACCAAGTAAGGAAACGGCAGGGTAACCCAACTTTTCAATAGCCATTGCAAGCAAGGATATTGAAATCTGTTCACCTGATGCCAATAACATATCCATCTCACGCTTGGATGCACCGTCAGGATTGATTTCCTTTGCCTTGGCAATCAAGTCGTCAGTTGTATCGCCTTGGGCTGACACAACAACGACAACTTCGTTGCCCTTTTTGTAGTCCTCGATAATGATGTTGGCAACGTTAAAAACGTGCTCGGCATCCTTAACCGATGAACCGCCGAATTTTTTTACTATCAGAGCCATTTTTCACACTTTCCTTTCAAGCTCAAATATACTTTTATTCAAATATACGCAAGGTGGAAATTATTGTTCCGGGCAGCTTTTCCAACTGACTTAACAATGTCTTTTCGGTGGCATACGGGGTGATGAACGCGATTTCGTCCTGCGGTTCACCGTTGCGACCTAAAACAAGAATTTCACCAAACAGTTTTTCTGCCTCAGCCTTTACACATTCACGGCATTTATTTGCCTTTATGCGAACGTACATTTTAACGGTATCTTCTTTGTGGTCAGTGATAAAGTCATCCTCGACATGTTCCCAAGAAAGATACTTTCTGGCTTCTAAGTGTTTTACACAGTCAACAATATCAGCAACAACGGCGCTTGCGGTGGGAAGTTTACCTGCGCCTCTGCCGTAGAACATAACGTCACCGACAGCATCACCGCGAACAAGCACGGCATTAAACACGTCGTCAACGTTTGCTAAAACGTGTTTACGGCTGACCATTGCGGGGTAAACCGTAACAAAGCAATTTCCGTCCTCATCCTTTTTTGCACGGCCGATTAACTTGATAACCGCACCGGCATAATCGGCATAAGCCGTATCTGCCGAAGTGATTTTTGTAATACCCTCGGTATAAATCGCATTGGGGTTAACGTGTTTTCCAAACGCCAACGCTGCCAAAATGCAAATCTTACGGCAGGCATCGTGACCCTCAATATCGGCTGTGGGGTCTTTTTCTGCATAACCCAAACGTTGTGCATCAGCCAATGCTTCTTCAAAGGTAACACCCTTTGCAATCATTTGAGTCATAATATAGTTGGTAGTGCCGTTTAGAATACCCTGAACTTCAAACATATCATTAGCTGACAAGCACTGCACAATCGGGCGAAGTACGGGAATACCACCGCCCACGCTTGCCTCAAAAAGATAATTAACATTCTTTTCCTCAGCAATTTTTAAGAGTTCACTGCCTTTTTCGGCAACCAACTCCTTATTAGAGGTAACAACGCTTTTGCCTGCCTCTAATAAAGACTTTGTAAACTCATATGCAGGATGAAGTCCGCCCATAACCTCGGCAACAACTTTTACGTCAGGGTCGTTAAGAATAACATTGAAATCCTTTGTAAACTTATCGCTGTAAGAAAGACCGGGGAACTCCCTTAAATCAAGTATGTATTTAATGTTAACGCCGTTTTTGGCGCGACTTTCAATCAAATCGGCGTTCTTAATCAAAACTTCGGCAACACCCGAACCTACAACGCCGTGTCCCATAATTGCTATATCAATCATTTATATTCTCCGTTCATTTTTCGTGTATCTGTTTAACCGAAAGAACCCCGTCCAACGCGGCTAAATCGTTAAGCATCTGCGAGGCACTGAACCCCTCGTCGGGAATGCGAAACGAAACCGAAAAGGAGGCAATCCCGTTAACCGGCAACCCTTGATTAACCGTAAGCAGATTGGCGTTCAAACTATACAGATGCTGTATAAAGGACGACAGCACACCTGCTTTATCCCTCAAAGATGCCTGTAAAGACACCGTTTGTCCCAAAGAATTGGAATATTCAAAAACCGAATCCTTATACTTATAATAAGCACTTCTGGATATGCCACACATTCGTGAAGCGTCGGTTGCGGTTTTAGCTTCTCCCGATGCGATTAGCCGTTTTGCTTGCATTACTTTTATAAAAACATCAGGCAAAGCAGCAGAGCTAACCAACAACATTTCTTGCTCCAAAACATCCACCTACCGTAAACACTGTATTTATGAGAATTACACTATACCACATTAAACCATTAATTGCAAGCATATTTTTAATATTTTATTATAATTTGACAATAACATATATATTGAATAAAAAATTGGAACATTTTTGTGAATTGTGGTGATTTTTTCTGACAACCAAAGGACAAAAAGCCATTATTATCAAAGCCGTTTTCTACGCTTTGATAATCGGCTTAATATATCTTTCATTTAAACTTTTCTTCGGTCCGTTGTTGCCCTTTTTGTTGGCAGGCGCTTTGGTTTTGAGTTTACAACCGTTAGTCAACCTGCTTCACCGCAAGTTTAAAATAAAACGCAACCCCGTTTCAGTAGCATTGGTGCTGATAGTATACGCTATCGCAATCGGCATAACGGTTTGGCTTGCACGGTTGCTTTATATACAACTGACCGACTTTTTAACCTCTTTGCCGACATATTTCGACACGATTTCCACCCAACTCACAGCCATTATTAACCGCATAAGTTCCATAATGGGCAAAATGTCCGACAATGGCAACGGCTGGTTAAAGGATATGCCCACTACTGCATTAAAATCGGCAGTTGAAAAATTAGGTGTCGGCGCTACCGAAATTGCAACAAACTTTGCAAGCGGTATCCCATCATTTTTACTGTCAACGGCGGTAATGATAATCGCCAGCGTTTATATTGCAAAGGATTATACTGCTTTCACCGAGTATATGAACTCAATTATACCCGAAAAAATAATAAAAAAATTCGATTATATCAAAGATAACGTTTTAAAACGAGTGGGCAAACTTTTAAAAGGCTATTTACTGATATTGATTATTACTTTTTCTGAACTGGTTTTAGGACTTTCGGTGTTAAAGGTAAAATATGCGCTGATAATCGCCTTTGCCATCGCACTTATTGATATTTTGCCGGTGGTAGGTCTAGGTGCGGTGCTTATTCCGTGGGCAATTTTTTCAGCATTGAGCGGTAATCCCGAAAGAGCCATCGGTCTTGCAATACTATATGTTTTAATTGCCACAATTCGCAACGTAATTGACCCGAAAATCATCGGCGACAAGTTAGGAATACACCCCGTTTTCAGTCTGGCGATAACGTTTTTAGGATTAAAATTGTTCGGCGCGGTCGGCGTTCTTTTAGCACCGCTAATCACAATCACAGTAAAAACCTTGCTCGAAATAAAATACGGGCAAGCGGAAACCGTAAAAGAGGAAACGTTTTAAAATTATATCGCCTTAACCTCGTAAGGATGTTTTACAGGTGCACAACTAAATCTGAACTTCTTTGCCAAGTGTAAGCGGTGTTTTTTGACTTTTATTTGCAAAACAATTTAAAATTCAACGTCTGACTGTGACAAAATACCGCAGACAAAACATAGTATACTGTTATCACCTACAAAATAAAGGAAGTATTAACATGATTAAGGAAGTAACCGCAGTAGGGGATAAATGGTGGGTTAAGACAACCGAGCGTTTAGAGGGTGTCGCGAAGCAAATTGCAGTTGCCGTTTTAGGCTTTTTTATGGCAATAGCAGGACTCGTCGGCGGCGTCACGCCGTTGGGCGCAGCATTGACGGCAGGCGTGCCGTTGAAGTACATATTGGCGGCAACGGTCGGCTCGGCTTTTGGGTGTTTTTTACCGCTTGAAAGCATTTCCACCTTGCGATATACTGTCGCTTTGCTTGCTATAACGGTTATTAGGTTTATTTTAGCAGGAATTAAAGGGATTGGGAAAAGCGCTTTGTGGTCGGGCATTACTGCTTTTGCAATTATTGCAGGGGTCGGCGTTGCCTCGTCGGGCGCCCAATTTCTTAACGGTGGACTGTTAGCATTAGCCGAAGGGTTGATTGCAGGTGGCGGTGCTTATTTTATAAGCAAATCGTCGAACATCCGTCAGTTTAGGGCAGGGGTAAGTTTAGAGCAAACAGCATCATTATTGATAACAGTCAGCCTTTGTTTAATTTCGTTTTTCTCGTTGCGATTTGACGGAATATCAATTGGTTATATTTTAGGGTTTGCCTGTGTTTTGCTGACTTCACGCTATGCGCGGGTGGGAATTTCAGCCGTAGCGGGTGTTAGTTTGTCAGCGGCGGTCATTTTGTCGGGTGGCGAGCCTTCGGCGGCGTTGGGGTTTTGTTTTGTCGCGCTTTTAAGCGGTGTATTTTCGGGGTTTGGTAAAATTATTACCGCCATAACCGCCGTTATAGTACCGCTTGGTTGGGTTATGGTTTCGGGCGCGACGGTGCAGTCACTAATAATGCTCGTTGAGGTTACAACGGCAGTGTTGATATTTTTGATTTTGCCCAAAACCGTGACCTCGCCTATCAGTACGGTCATTTCGCCGAAAACTGTAACACCCGATATGAAGGGTTTAAGGCGTACGTTAACGATGCGGTTGAAATTCGCATCACAAGCCTTGCACGGTGTTTCTGAAACGGTGGAGGATGTTGCGCGGTGTCTTGCCGTAACAGTACGTCCAAATTTTGCAAACGTATTACATAAAATAGAGAACGATGCCTGTAAAGGTTGTTCGTTCCACGTTTATTGTTGGGAAAAGCAACGTACCACGACGGTCGATGCGGCGTTGGCGTTAAGTGATGCTGTTCGTCGGTGCCGTCCCATAAACCTTGCCGAAGCACCCGAAGAATTCACCGAACGTTGCTTGAGGTTAGAACGTTTTGAGGACTCATTATCACGCCATTATACCGATTTTTTGAGTTCGGTTTCGGCTGAAAAACGGGTGGGTGAAATGCGTGGCGTCGTGTCCGACCAGATGGAAGGCATAGCCGATATGCTTTTAGAGTTATCCGAGGAATTCCGCACCGCACAAAGTTATGACGTTGAACTTGCAGGGCGGGTTTCCGCCTCTTTAAAAGAGCTGGGCATGAACGCTGACGAGTGCAGTTGTGTTGTAGATAAATATGGTAGATTGACGGTTGAAATAAGTCTTCAAAATTTACCCGAAATGCCGATTAACCGCCTGAAAGTTTTACAACGTATTGAAGAAGTCTGTGAGCGTGACTTCGAACCGCCCGAAGTTAACCGTTGCGGTAGCGGTTGTTATATTACGGTTACCGAAAAGGCGGTTTTTTCGGTAGAATGTGGGGTGACACAATTTAATCAAGGTGAAATGACCCATTGCGGGGACACCTGCCGTTACTTTTATGACGGACACGGTAAGTTGGTCGTGATAATCAGTGACGGAATGGGAAGTGGCGGTCGTGCGGCGGTTGACAGTGCAATGACCGCGGGGTTAACCGAGCGTCTTATAAAGGCAGGCTTTGGTTACGACTGTACTTTGAGGCTTGTCAACTCGGCAATGCTTTATAAATCGACCGACGAGTCGTTGGCGACTTTGGACATAACCGCGGTTGACCTTTATAACGGCAAAACCGAAATGTTTAAGGCAGGTTCGGCACCGACAATTGTTCGTCGAAGCGGACACACAGGCAGGGCAGAGTGTAAATCACTCCCCGCAGGAATTTTACACGAGGTTGGGTTTGATAAAGCCACTGTAACGCTAAAAGAGGACGATATACTTTTAATGATGTCGGACGGTGTTTGCTCTGAGGGTACGGACTGGATTTGTGCCGAGGTTGAGGCGTGGGGTGACGGCGGTGCAAAGCAACTTGCAGACCGTATTGCCACCGCTGCCCGACGTCGCAGACGTGACGGACACGACGATGATATAACGGTATTTGCCGCCATAATCGGCAAGGCAGTATAAAAAACAACCCCAAGGTTTAACTATCCTTGGGGTTGTTGGTTTATTGTGTATTAATATTTTCTACGTTTGATTTTAATGTAATTACTTACAATATTTTCACTTTGTTCCATCTTGCGATGGCGGTAATCTCTAACAAACGATTTAACGAGTAAAATTATCACAACCAAGAAAGCAGCAATACTCAATGACAAAATAACTATCATAAGCACATTGACGTTATTTTTCTGCTTGGTTTCGGGAAGTTTGACAGTACCCATAAACTCGCCGATTTTTGTGGGGTCAGTGCCAAAATATGCAAACGTGTAAAGGTTATTATCCGAAACGGTGACGTAAACCGCTTTGTAGTTGCCGTCACTGAACGTGGTCTGTTTTAAGTAAATTTCCTGACCGAATTCGGCAGTATCATATCCTTCAGGGAACAACTCTTGCCCTACGGGTGCTAAATGTTCGGGCGAAAGCGTTTTAAACGATTTCATATTTGTTGAAAAATCGGTGACGGTGCGACGGCATTGAATTTGGTGCTTGCCGTCTTTAGACATCGCGACGAAAATTAACCCTTCAACCGAACTAGATTGGGTTAAATCCTCATCAGTCATAATTTCAAACCCTGAGTTAAGGCTGAACTTTACACCGCCGACGGTATGTTCGGTGACCGAAGCTGAAGCCGGCAAAACTGCAACAAGGCATAAAATTATTACCATAAAAATCGGGAACAATTTTTTCATTTTCGGTCACATCCTTTTAAAATTCATTATTTTGCGTTTGCACTGCGTTTTGCAGAGGTTAGGGTGTTTTGCATCAGCATTGCAATGGTCATAGGACCAACACCGCCCGGTACGGGGGTAATAGCCGAACATAACGGCTCGACATTTTCGTAATCTACATCGCCGCAAAGCTTACCGTTTTCGTCGCGGTTGATACCAACGTCGATAACAACGGCACCCGGCTTTACCATATCGGCAGTGACAAACTTCGGTCTGCCGACCGAGGCTACCAAAATATCAGCCTCTTTGCAAATTTCTTTAAGGTTAACGGTTCTCGAATGGCAGATAGTGACGGTTGCATCAGCGTGGAGCATAAGCATTGCCATCGGTTTGCCCACAATGTTACTTCTGCCGATAATCACACAGTGTTTACCTTTAGGGTCGATATTGCTGTATTTAAGCATTTCCATTATTCCCGCGGGAGTGCAGGGCAGAAAATCATAATCACCAATCATAATTTTGCCGACATTCTGCACGTGGAATGCATCAACGTCCTTTTCGGGAATTATCGCGTCAATGACCTTCTTTTCGTCAAGATGTTTGGGTAATGGCAACTGACAAAGTATACCGTGGATTTTATCGTCATTATTCAAACGCTCAATCAAAGCCAACAACTCTTCATTGGTTGTTTCTTCGGGTAATTCATATTTTTCGGAATACATTCCAAGTTCAATGCAGGTACGCTCTTTCGAGCCGACATAAACTTGTGAAGCAGGGTCAGTGCCGACAATTATGACGGCAAGACCGGGAGTAGTGCCTTTGGATTTTAAAACTTCAACTTCGGTAGCAATTCTTTCTTTAACTGCGGCAGAAATAACTTTTCCGCTTATAATTTGTGCCATTATTCTTCCTCTTTTTCTTCTTCGGTTTCGGTAGTTTCTACGGTTTTTTCGATTTCGGCGGTCTCTTCTTCAACCGCGTCAGATGTTTCAGTTTCGTTACCCTCGTAGTAAAGCGTGGTGACCGTAGTATCCTCAATATCGTCGAACATTGACTCATAAGTCAAATCGTTTTTAGCGGTCTTCATTCTGGTGAAAATTACAATCAAAGCAATACCGCAAGAAAGCAAGAGCGCGCCCGAAATCCACTGTGAAATTCTCAACGGACCCCAGTAAAGACTGTCGGTGCGCAAGCCTTCGATAAACATTCTGCCTAAACCGTACCATACGCCGTAGGACAGTGCCAATTGACCTTTGAATTTACGTTTTTTGCTTAATAAATGCAGTAAAACAAAACCTATTATGCACCAAATTGATTCGTATAAAAAGCAAGGGTGAACTAAACCTTCACCAACTTCCGCAACGGTGCTTTCACTTGTCATACCCCACCAACTGCTACCTGTCAACGAGCCGAAAGCCTCTTGGTTAAAGAAGTTGCCCCAACGACCGATGGCTTGGGCGGGCAAAAAGCAAATTGCGGCTAAATCGAAAGCGTCAAGAACGTTGACTTTGCGCAATTTACACATTAAAAAGCCAACGACAACTGCGCCAATAACAGCGCCGTAAATTGCAAGACCTGCAACGCCCGAACTTCCCGAAAGGCCGAAAAAATCCTTAACCGATTCGATTTTTGCCTTGGGGTCGGGGTCGAAAATTATGTAATAAATTCGAGCGAACAAAATAGCCAACGGTGCGGTAACCAATACAACGTCGGTCAAACGGTCGGGGTCGATATCGAACTTTCGAGCTTTGGTAAATCCGTAAATGACGGCAACCAAAAAAGCCAAAGCAATACAAATACCATACCAATAAATATTCCAACCGTTGCCAATCGGCAAAGTGAAAGCAACTGAATCAAAGGTTAAATCTATTCCAAAAATCGTAACGTGATAAGTGTCAGAAGGCATTTTTAAAAACATCCTCTCAAAGATAAACTACATTTACTCTATTATATACTAAATACCCCTTTTAGAAAAGGGGTATTTTAATATTTTTTTAAAAAGTTTATAAATTTTTTATATTTACTTTTTCACAACTGATAACGCGGTAAGAGAAAGGTCAAGTGACTTTGCTTTTTCGGTAATATCGTCGGCGGTGAGCGACTTTAAAACTTCAAGCGTTTCAAAAGGCTCAAAACCGTTCATAGCACATTCAACAAGACCGTCTACAATTTCTTCGGTATCGTTAAAACCACGGATTTCTTCACCGTAGAACTGACGGCGGGCGTCCTCAAAAAGTGATGGGTCAACGCCGTTTTTGGCGACCGCTTCAAGTTCCGAAATAATGGCTTGCTTTACGGCTTCGGGGTCTTTGGATTCACCGTCAAATAAAAGTGCCGAATAACCGTGACCGTAGAAAAATTCCGTGCCGAATTTGTTGTTGATAAGACCGTCGGCTAAAAGGCGGTTATAAAGCGGAGAAAGTTTGCCTGCCACCACTTCAAGCAAAAGTTCGGTTGCTATAATGTCCTTTTGAGTGCGGTTGAGTTTTAATGCGTTGTTTTTAATACCAACCACAAACAAAGGCTGTGATACCGTCATAATTTGTTCACAGTAGGTGTCAACCAATGTATCAGGTTCACTGAATTCAGAACGGTGAATTTCTTTTGTTTCGTCAGCCTTGATTTTTTGGTCAACCATCTCTAAAACCTTATCGGGAGCAAAGTTTCCTGCAAGGCAGAGGAACATATTTGATGGATTATAAAACGTGCGATAGCAATCATAAAGGGTTTTGTCGGTGATTTCGGCAATCGACTCTACCGTGCCTGCGATTTCCACTTTAACAGGGTGGTTGTGGTACATAATTCGCAATAAATTAAATAACACACGCCACCCCGGAACATCCTCATACATTCTGATTTCCTGACCGATAATTCCTTGCTCTTTTTGGACGGTTTCGGGGGTGAAATAGGGTGAACTTACAAAGTCCAAAAGAATGTCAAGGTTCTCGTAAAACTTTTCTGAACAACTGAAAAGATAGCAGGTGCGGTCAAAAGAGGTGTAGGCGTTTGCCGAAGCACCGGTTACGGCGTATTTTTCGAAAGCATCGCCGTCCTCACCCTCAAAAAGTTTATGCTCCAAGAAGTGAGCAATTCCCTCGGGAACGGTTTGCATAGGTTCATTACCCAGTGAGAATTCGGTGTCAACCGAGCCGTAATGAGTGCCGAAAATAGCGTAGTTTACGTTAAAATCGGGTTTTTCGGCAATATAAATTTTGAGCCCGGAGGAATGAATGGCTTTAATGCAGGACTCGTTTGCGGTTTCGCAATGTATTTTTTGGGTAGTAAAACTCATTATTCTTCCTCCTTTATAGTGCCGTCGGGACGTAAGGTGTAAACCGTGTCGAGCAAGAAGTTCTCGGCGGCTTTTTTAATATCCTCGGCAGTAATGCTTTTAATAAGCTCGCAAAGTTCTGAGGGCGTTGCGGGGTTTTTCTCCAACGAGCGCGCGGCATACCAATGCAAAAGTGAGTTTTGGTCGGACTCAACCGAGTTTATTGAATCGCACAACGACAATTTCGAAAATTCAAGTTCTTTTTCGGTAAAATTACCGTTTTTCATATCTTGGAGTTGTGCCAAAATTGCCTTTTCGGCAGAGTCGATATTGCTGTCCTCGACTCCGCTGTCAACAATAATCAAACCTTTTCTGCGTACTGCACGGGCAGAGCAATAGTAACAAAGACTCATTTTTTCACGAACGTTGCAGAATAGTTTTGAGTACGGACCACCGCCGAAAATATCGCACATAACTAAAGTGGCAACGGTTTCGCGGTCGTTTCCTGCACTTTCGGAGCGGAAGCCTAAAACAAGTTTGCCTTGTTTTACCGGCATTGTTTCGGTCACACGCTTAATTTCACCTGCGGGAAGAACGATGTCGGATTTAATACCGTCAAACTGTCGGTCAGATTTTTCCAAACACTCGGTCAAGCGTTCATAAAATCCGTCAGGTTCTTTCTCACCGACGACCTGCACCGAGATAAAGGAAGTGTTAATAAGCCTTTTTAGTGCGGTATTGATATCGTCGGCAGTAAGTGACGAGGTTTCTTCAACACTTCCCTCGATGGCAAGACCGTAAGGCTCATTTTCACACATAATTTCTTCTAATCTGTTACGGGCGTATAGGCGTTTTTCATTTATTTTGCTTGCGATTGCCTCGCATTGAAGACGCTTTTCGCGTTCTATGGCATCGGTGGGGTATGATTTGCCCGATAAAAAACGGCTGAAAATCATATCACAAATAAGGTCGGCAGCCTCGGTGACAGTCTGTTCACCGTTTAAGGAAAATTTATCGTCATTCACGGCAATTCCCAAACGAAGTTCCTGATAGTCACCGACTTTGGAAACCCAGGCAGACACCTTTGCACCGTAAAGGGACGCTAATTTGCGGTTGAAAGAATAAGTGTCGGGCAAATTCAAAGTTCCGCTTTTCATAAGCCTTAAAGCGAGAGCGTTTGCGGCGGCATCTTTGGTTAACGGCAAATAAAATCCTACCGAAATCAAGGTTGTTTTAAAACGCGATGTGTTAATAAAGGAATAAGATACACCGTTTTGTTCTTTATTAAAAGACATAAGTTTCTCCTTTTTATCAATAATGAAAAATGCCTGCCGTGATGGGTTACGGCAGGCACATACTAATTATTCTTGTGATGCGAATACGATATCGTCAACGCCGAAAGGTTTGGTGGCGTAGGTGTCTTCTTTAAGTGCCAATTTGTTGCCGTACTCGTTAAGCGAAGCATCGTACTCGTCCGATTTCATCGAATAGGTTACGGTGTCACGAAGTGAGTCAAACCAATAGTCCTCATAAACGTCAGCGGTCATATCGCGACGGACTAAAAGGATGTACTGTGAGTTTTCGGTATCCTCTATAACAACGGCTTTGTCAATGGTCTGCTTAATGATTTCACTGAACAAATCCGATTCATAAGAGGTTTTATCCGAACCGTAAATAGCAACATATTCTGCCGGTGTGTAACCCTTATCTTCACTTGAAGTTGTAGAAGATGTAGTTGAAGAAGTGTCGGAAGATGTTGTCGATGAAGTTGTGCTTGAGGTAGTAGACGAGGCATTAGAAGATGTCGAAGCAGATGAGCTTGAGTAATCGTTAGCCTCTTTTTCGGCTTCCTCTAAGCGCTTTTGTTCTTCTTTATAAATATCCTCAAATTTCTCGCCTTTATTCAAGCGCTCGGCATATTTATCTGCCAACGCTTTGATTTCTTTGAGTTTAGCATCCGAAAGTTCTTTGTTGTCACTGTCCTTTTTGGAGAAGGTGATAACATCGGCAACAGCGTAATTTTCGGTCATGTCCTTGATAATATCGTCTTTTGAAACTTCTTTTTCACCCTTTTCGCCGTAAAGGTGGGTGAAATAGTAGTCATACGCTGCTTCGTAAAGGTGATATTTTTCATAGGTTGCATAAGCGACGCCGTTCTCTTCCATATAGGTGTATGCAGGAGTGAACAACGAAGACGGGTCATAACCCATGCTGGAATAATAGTTGTAGTAATAAACACTGCAACCGTAGTACCACTGGCAGAAAGCTTCGTTTTGCGCATTCAAAATAGAATCATCATCTACTTTGAGATTTTTCTCTTTCATAAATGCGTCAAGAGTTGCATACTGCTTTAAAAGTTTGACAGCCTCGTCGCGAACAAAAGATTCGTAAGCGTATTTGCCTTGAGGGTCAACCTCGCCCTTGTCGTTAAACTTGTAGGTGGTATAATCAACTTCTTTTACTTCAATTTTATTGTCACTGATATAGGTGTCAATCGAGCTTCTTGCGGTTGCGGCGGAGATATAAAGCACACAACTATACATAGCAGAGGTAAACTCCGAATCACCGATAGTAAAGGCAATCTCGTTCTTTTTGTGGCAACCGGTGAACATACCGCATAGCATTACCATTGCCAAAATAAGACACAAAAGTCTTGCGAGTTTTTTCATTTTCAATACTCCTGTTCTTTCCGTTGAATTTGAGAACGGAAAACTTTAATTTGATTTTAAAGACACAAAAATGCATCATATACATTAGACAGTATATATTATATACTTAAAAAAGTCTAGTATTTTTTCATAGTCTTTGTTACGTATTTGTAAATATTTTCGCATTTTAAGAGTGCATTATATTTAAGACCTCTTTCAAAGTGTCTAATACACTTTGTTTTGCCTCGGGTCTTACCGAAACGTAAGGCCGTTTGCCTGCGCTAAACATCACTCTACGCTTTATGTCGGAAGTTAAAAGTTTGGATATTTCTTCGGTCAAATTAGCACAATAAAGTAACAATCTGCCGTCTTGCTCACTGATTTCAGTTATTCCCAAAGAAGCAGCCTTGTTTTTCAAAAACGCGATGTTTATCAAATCGGTTACTGCTTTTGGCGGTTCGCCGTAGCGGTCGATAAGTTCGTCGGTAACGTCCAAAAGGTCACTGTCGGTTTTAATTGCCGCAATTCTCCGATATGCCGATAAACGTTGCGATAAAGACGAGATATATTTTTCAGGGATATGCGCACTCATTCTTATATCCACAACACATTCGAGTTCGGGCTCTGCGGTTTCGCCCTTTTCCTCGGCTATTGCATCGGATAAAAGTTTTAAATACATATCGTAACCGACGGCTTCCATGTGTCCGTGTTGTTCACCGCCTAAAATACTGCCTGCGCCTCTAATTTCAAGGTCGCGCATGGCAATACGGAAGCCTGAACCGAATTCGGTAAACTTGCGGATAGCGTCTAGCCGTTTCTGTGAAATCTCGGACAAAGCCTTGCCCGGTGTGAACAAAAGGTAGGCGTAAGCCGTACGGTGACTTCGACCGACGCGCCCTCTGATTTGGTGCAGTTGCGCCAAACCGAAACGGTCGGAATTTTCAATTATTAACGTGTTTGCGTTTGGCACGTCTACACCCGTTTCGATGATGGTTGTGCAGACTAAAATATCAATTTCGCGTTCAAGCAAATCTTTCCAAACGCGCGAAAGTGATTCTTCACTCATTTTGCCGTGAGCCGTACCAATACGAGCGTCGGGGTGGTCTTTTTGCAGTTTTAAAGCACAAGCGTCGATATCTTCGGTGCGGTTGTGCAGGTAATAAACCTGACCGCCTCGGCGCAATTCTCGGCTGATAGCCTCGTTGATTAAGCCTTTGTCATGCTCTAAAACATAGGTTTGTACGGGGTGGCGGTTTAAAGGTGCCTCCTCTATGCTTGACATATCGCGAAGTCCCGATAATGCCATATTAAGCGTACGGGGGATAGGTGTTGCCGAAAGAGTCAACGCGTCAACCTCAGGATAAAGTTCCTTTAAACGCTCCTTTTGAGCAACGCCGAAACGTTGTTCCTCGTCAATTATAATAAGCCCTAAATCTTTAAACTTGACGTCCTTTGAAATAAGGCTGTGAGTACCGATAATAAGGTCAATGTTACCGACAGATAGGTTTTTCTTGATTTTTTCCTGCTGTTTAGGCGTTCTGAAACGGGAAAGCATCTCGACCTCAACCGCCATATTGGAAAAACGTTCCAAAGCGGTGTTGTAGTGTTGCCAGGCAAGGATGGTTGTCGGTACTAAAATTGCACACTGTTTGCCATCGGCAATACACTTGAATGCGGCACGTAAAGCCACCTCGGTTTTGCCAAAGCCGACATCTCCGCAAAGGAGTCTGTCCATTGGGATTGCACGTTCCATATCTTTTTTGATTTCCGAAATGCAACGAAGCTGGTCGTCGGTTTCGTCAAACTCAAATCGGCGTTCAAAGTCGGACTGTAAATCACCGTCAACACTGAAAGCGAACCCTTTTTGTTGCATTCTTTTTGCATACAAAGCGGTAAGTTGTTTTGCCATATCCTTGACGGCGTGTTTTACCCTTGCTCTCGTTTTTGACCAGTCGCTTGAACCTAATTTGTTTAGTTTTACAGTGGTATCCTCGGCAGAGCCGATGTATTTTGACACCATATCAAGGCTGGTTACGGGGACGTAAAGCGCGTCTTTTCCGGCGTATGAAATTTTGATGTAATCACGTGTCATACCGCGGGTGGTCAACTGTTGTACGCCCTCAAAAATACCGATACCGTGGGTCGCGTGGACAACGTAATCGCCTTTTTCAAGTTCCTCTAACGAGCCTACGGCAGCGCCTTTTGTGAATCGACGTTTACGTTTTTTGATTTCGGCTTTGCCGTGGACAATTACCGATAATTTTGGCAGTTCGATACCGCTTGAAAGTATACCTGTTGTGACAAAAACACCCTTGTCGCCAATTCGCGAAGGCTCGGCTTGGAACGTGGCAGGAATACCGTTATCGCAAATTTCTTCGCAAAGATTTGATGCGGCGCGCTCGCTTCCCGCTAAAATTACGGTCAATTCCGCATTAGTGGTTTTTATATCCTCGCAAAGCGTTGAAACCGCGCCTGCGAAGTTAGAGTTTTGTTTAAAATTAAAGTTGATAAGTGCTTTTGGTGGCAAAGCGTATGAAGTTTTTGGAAAACTGTCGCAAAATATGGCATTAGCGGTTTTTAAACGGTCCGAGAATCCTACACCGTCAAGATAAACCGATTTAAAGTTGGGCGGTAACTGCCCATCAAGTAAAAGTGATTTAATTTCCTCGGAGTGAAGTTTTAATGTGTTGTCAACTCGGTCTAAACAAGCGTTGGTGTCAAAAACAAAGGTTGCGGTGGTGTAAGAGTTGCCGATATAGTCGAAAATTGTCGAAAATTCGTCATAGACGTCACTAATATAAGCATCATAAGCAATAGGCAACGACACTTTGAGGCGGTCAACATCTTCCAAAAGACGTTTTTTCTGTTCGGCACCGCATTTTTTAGAGTCAGATAACTTCAAAATCTTTTCGGCGAGTAGGGTGTTGCTGTCGGGTGAAATTTCACAAACGGGAGTAATTTTCAAGGTGTCAAGCGAGTCGGTACGGCGTTGAGTATCAACATCAAAACTCGAAATGCTGTCAATTTCGTCACCGAAAAAGTCAATACGGCAGGGGTTATTCAAATTGGGCGTAAAAATATCAATAATACTGCCTCGGCAGGAGAATTGTCCTGCGCCCTCAACCTGCTCGGCACGGGTATAACCGCCGGCAACCAAACGGTTTATAAGGTCGGTTTGGTCGTGTTCCTGACCTACGGTTAAAGTAAAACAGCGTTCAATCAATTTTTCGGGCGGCAGGGTGACGCTTACTGCCGCCTCGCTTGATAAAACGCACACGTCAAAAGCCCCCTCTAAAAGCTTAGAGAGGGTACCTATTCTTTTGTGTTCATATTCTCTTGAGTGGGAAATGTTGCTTTTAAAAACAAAATCTCTTGACGGGAAAACCGCAACCGATAACCCTAATGCCTCAAGGTCTTCACATACACGTTCGTTTTCGGCCTCACCTGCGGTGATAATCAGCGGTTTTATGTCGTTTTCTACCGCTAAAGCAGAGGCTAAAACAATACGCTGAATGTGTGAAACGCCCGTAACGGCTATTGGGTATGTGCGGTTGTTGACGGCTTTTGTCAGAATGTCAAAGTCATTCGTTTCTTTAAGTTTCCCGATTAAAAAGGGGTACTTAAAATCCATAAAGTTACCTGTTATATTTATTCATTGCACGACTGATATCCATCGTTACAATGGTTTTAACTGCTTCGGCGGCGAATGTTTCTGTTTCGGTGATTTTTACCTTATCCTCGGCGCTCGGTTTACCCAAAACCCAATCTGCTAAATCGTAATCGGGGTGCGGTTTTTGACCTACACCGATTTTAACTCTCGGGAAATCGTCACTTCCAAGTAATTCTATTATATCGCGAAGTCCGTTATGACCGCCGTGACTGCCGTTGGCTCTTATGCGAAGACGACCTGCATCCAAAGTTACGTCATCGGAAATCACAATAAGACTGTTTACGGGGATTTTGTAGAACTTTAAAACCTCGCTTACGGCGGCGCCTGAATTATTCATAAAGGTCTGCGGTTTTACAAAAAGCACTTTATGACCTTTTATTTCACCATCGTAAATTAACGACTGAAATTTATTTTTTTCAGGGCCTGCGTTAAGTTCTTTTATAAGTAGGTCAACACACCTGAAACCGACATTGTGGCGGGTTTCGTCATACTTCGGTCCGGGGTTGCCGAGCCCCACAATTACAAATTCATATTTCGGATTACTTTTGAATAACATTTTTAACCTTCTTCATTTTTACAAAAATATTCATAGCAAAAATGCTTGCTAAAATCGAACATACTCCGATAAGTCCCAAAACACCGGCATAGATATAGACTAACAATTTTGGAACAAACGAAGTCAGTATATACTGCGGAAAACAACTCGTGATTACTGAATACACAGCCCCCGAAAAAACAGCAACAGTAATAAGGCATAGTGCAATAAAACAAATCATCGGCAAACCAAGTGAGGGTATGTTTTTACGCTTTGAGGCAACGAGTGTTATCATTATAAGTGCTATGCACCAAAACAAAAGAACTAAAACGCTGAAAATCAAGCGCATATCAAAATTTGTGCGGTTGACAATACTGTCTAATGGGTGGGGAAGTTCGAGCGTCAAAAATCTTAATTTTTGAAAGAAAGGCGCTATAAATTTATTGTCGAAAACGACTTCCCAGGTTGAAAAAATACACTCGATAAGCAACGGCAAGAGATAGGATATACCCAAGAAAGACAAACCGTAGTTACCGCTTGATTTCTTTGATTTATTAAAGGTGACAATATGTGCAATGAGCAATAAAAATGCTAAAGGCATAAGAACTATGCCTGCCGAAAAATCGCAAACTGACAGAACTAAAAGTATTATAAAATTTATTATACCCATACTTAAAAGCATACCGCTTTCGGCACTTTTTTTGACTGCTAAAACGGTTGGCGGTAAAAACGCTCCGCCGAAATTAGCGTCTTGCTCTTCGATGATTTTTACACCCATTTTTTCACCCCACATAAAGTTTCATTCTACATTATATATGCAAAATAAAAATTAGTCAATCAAAACTCACGATAAAACAACATTTTCCGCTTGACAAAGTTCATTTTAAGTTGTATGATACAGTAAATAAAGCGTTGATAGGGACAGTAGCGTTTTTAGTGACGGTTAAAGAGAGTGCGGTCATCGGCTGAAAGCCACACAGAAGTCGAAATTCGTGAAAACCACCCTTGAGTGCAGTCCGGTAACAAGGCTGACGTTTCGCCTGCGTTAAAGGTATGATGAGTTTTTTAAAGGTGGAACCGCGTGATTTACGCCCTTTAAGTGTTAAGCACTTGAAGGGCTTTTTATTTTTTAAAATTACCTATTAAGGAGAGAAAAATATGAAGGTTATTTATCAAAACGGCGTTGTTGACCAATGCCCCGAAGGCGAGGAGTTAGAGGTTCTCCGTCACTCTGCCGCACACATTATGGCACAGGCTATCAAAAGGATTTATCCTGAGGCAAAGTTCGCTTACGGTCCTGCAACCGAAAAAGGATTTTACTATGATGTTGACTTGGGTGAGGTTAAGTTGACCGATGACGATTTACCCGCTATTGAAGCCGAAATGAAGAAAATCGTCAAGGAAAATTTACCCATTAAACCCGAAATTTTACCGAGAGCCGAAGCCATTCGTCAGATGCAAGAAGCAGGCGAGGTTTACAAGGTCGAGCATATTGCCGATTTGCCCGAGGATGCCGAAATCAGCTTCTACCGTCAGGGTGATTATACCGATATGTGCCGTGGACCGCACATCACTTACACCAAGGCGCTCAAGGCTTTTAAATTGACCTCAATTTCGGGTGCATACTGGAAAAACGACAGCAACAATAAGATGCTTACCCGTGTTTACGGTACTGCTTTCGCAACTCAACCCGAGTTGGACGAGTATTTAAAGGCGGTTGAAGAGGCTAAAAACCGTGACCACAACAAAATCGGTCGTGAGTTAGAGTATTTTACCACCGTTGACGCTATCGGTCAGGGACTTCCCATTATGTTGCCGAAGGGTGCTAGAACAATTCAGTTGCTACACCGTTTTGTTGACGATGAGGGGCAAAGAAGAGGTAATTTGCTTACTAAAACTCCGCTTATGGCCAAGCGTGAACTTTATAAAATTTCAGGTCACTGGGACCATTATTTAGACGGTATGTTTGTTATGGGCGACCCTCATGACGAGGAGAAAGAGTGCTTTGCATTGCGTCCTATGACCTGCCCGTTCCAGTATCAAGTTTTCTTGAACAAAATGCGCTCATACCGCGATTTGCCTATGCGTTTGGGTGAAACCTCAACCCTTTTCAGAAATGAGGATTCGGGCGAAATGCACGGACTTATCCGCGTCCGTCAGTTCACTATTTCGGAGGGTCATTTGGTACTTCGTCCTGAGCAGTTAGAGGAGGAGTTCAGAGGTTGCTTGGAACTTGCTAACTATATGCTTAAATGTGTTGGTCTTGACGAGGATGTTTCTTACCGTTTCTCGCAGTGGGACCCCAACCGTACCGACAAGTACGAGGGTACTCCTGAACAGTGGGATGAGGCTCAAAGTCTTATGGGCAAAATCCTTGATAACCTCGGATTAAAGTATTCGATTGGTATTGATGAGGCGGCTTTCTACGGACCGAAACTTGACATTCAGATAAAGAACGTTCATGGCAAAGAAGACACCCTTATTACCATCCAAATTGATATGTTACTTGCCAAAAAATTCGGTATGGAATACGTTGATGTTGATGGTGAGAAAAAGACCCCGTACATTATCCACCGCACTTCTTTGGGTTGTTACGAAAGAACTCTCGCTTTGCTTTTGGAGAAGTTTGCAGGCGCATTACCGACCTGGATGGCTCCCGAGCAGGTCAGAGTATTGCCGTTGTCGGAAAGACTTCGCGATGAGGCACAAGCTGTTACCGAAGAACTCAAAAAGGCGGGAATTAAGGCAACGTGTGACGACCGCGGGGAAAAAATGGGTTACCGCATCCGCGAAGCACAGTTGGAGAAAGTTCCCTTTATGCTTATTATCGGTGACAAGGAAGTCGAGGAAAACACCGTTTCGGTTCGTTCGCGTAACCGCGGGGATATGGGCTCGATGCCTTTAGCAGATTTTATAGCACAGATTAGAGAAGAGATTGACACGAAAAAGATTTACAAATAATAATTTTCTTAAAATACCTTCGGTTTTGGTTTAGAACTTGACCGAGGGTATTTTTTTGTCGAAAAACAGAGAATTTTTTGAGGCATTTATGTACCAAAAAGACGTGTAAAATGTCGAATTTGGCATTAGCTTAAAATTACGACATTTTTATACAAAAATAGTCATAAAATCAGTATTTTTTAGGTTGCTAAAATAATAGTTTTATGGTATTATGGTTATAATTGGGTGGTTTCTATACATATTTTAAAAATGGCAAGAAAATATGTGTGGGATTTGACGCGTAATAAGACTGTGAAATGATAAAGGGGGCGGATGTTTTGGCAAACAACGGTTTGATTATTATTGGCGCCGGAGTTTATTCAACTGTGGCAAAAGAAATAGCCGAAGATATGGCCTGCTTTTCAGAGATGGTTTTTGTAGATGACCGTCGCAACGAAACGCCTGACGGTTCAAAAGTTGTTGGAACTGTTAATGATTTGAAAGAATTGTCAAAGAAATATCGCAATGTTGTTGTTGCGATAGGTAACGCTAAATCCAAATTAGCCATTCTTGAAAGGATAAAGCAGGAAACCGACCTTAATATCGTGTCTTTGATATCTCCTAAAGCGCATGTGTCAAAATCGGCTAAAGTAATGTCCGGGTGTGTCATTGAACCGATGGCGGTTATAAACCCTTTAAGTAGTTTAGGCTTCGGTTGTATTGTTTCGGCAGGCGCTGTTGTTAACCATATGTGTATATGCGGTGACGGTGTTCATGTTGACTGTAATGCTACAGTTTCGGGTTGCGCGCATGTTCCGTCGATGCTTAAAATTGAAAGCTCAGACGTTTACAAATAACATTCCTAAATAAAATTGTTTCGCGGAGGACATAATATGAATTATTTATTGGTCGTTGCACATCCCGATGATGAAGTGTTGGGAGCAGGCGCAACAGTTAAAAAACTAACTGAGTCGGGTCATACGGTTGACCTGTGCATTATGTGTGCAAATGCAGATGCAAGAGCGTTCAGACCATCTGATGATGAACTTAACAGCGACCTTAATGTTAGTTCTAATATGTTGGGTATCGGCAAAATTTATGAAGGTACATTCCGCAATATTCGAATGAATAATGTCGACCATATAGAATTGGTGCAGTTTATCGAAAAGGCTATTGTTGAGTCGCAACCTGATATTATCATCACACATCACGCTGCCGATGTTAATAACGACCATTTACATACATCGCTTGCTTGTCAGGCTGCAATAAGACTTTTTCAGCGTAGGAATGATGTAAAGCCTTTGAAGGAACTGTGGTTTATGGAAAGTCTTTCGGCTACCGATTGGGTGGTTAATTCGGCCATGAACGGATTTAAGCCTAATACATATGTTGAGGTTGGTAAGGAAAGAGTAGATATGAAAATTAAAGCGTTGGCTACATATCGCGGAGTTATGAGGGATTTTCCGCATCCGAGAAGCGCTGAAGTTATTTTTGGTTTGGCAGCAACGCGTGGCGGTGAGTCTGGTTGCAATTATGCCGAAGCATTTGAGTGTGTTATGAGGAGAATTACGGAATGCAATTAAGTAAAGGTTATCTTTTTTTAAAAAGAGCATTTGATATAGTTGCATCACTTTTAGGGTTAATTGTAACTTCTCCCATTTGGCTGATTGCAATTATCGGGGTGTTTGTAAGTGACCCCGGTCCCGTTTTTTACGTTGCAAAGCGTATTGGTAAGGATAATAAAGAATTTTCAATGTTTAAATTCAGGTCGATGAGGCGTGGCAAAGCGAACGAATCGGTTTTCAGAGGCGAGGAGAGTAGAATTTTCCCGTTTGGGAAATTTATCCGTGCCACTAAAATCGACGAGTTGCCGCAGCTTCTTTGCTGTTTTTTAGGAACCATGAGTGTTATAGGTCCGCGCCCTGCCGCAAAAGACCAAATGGATATTACAAGAGCAGGTGAGTTTGCTGTTGCTTCGTCGGTAAAACCCGGTTTGAGCGGTCCCGGCGCATTGTATGACTACATATACGGCGACACGGTAGACGGCGAAGAAGAGTACGAAGCAAAGGTACTGCCGACGAGATTGGCGCTTGAAGTTTACTACGTACATAATTGCTCAATTTGGTACGATTTAAAAATGGTTTTTGATACCGTTATTTGTATTTTGATGATTGCTTTCGGAAAAGAACCGACAAAAATTAAAGAAGAATTAATTAAATGTGTTAAGGAAAAAGAAACTGTTGAGTTGGAGCAAGAACAACGTGGCGTTGAAACAGTAAGATAAAAAAGTTGAGATGGAAGTAATAAAGTATGATAAAGGTGCTGTTAATTGGCGAAGGAAGTTATATTGGTAACGAATTTATTTCTTGGATGAGTCGTTATGCAGATTCATACACAGTTGATGTCGTAGATACCAAGAGTGACGCCTGGGAAAATAAGGATTTCAAAGGTTATGATGTTGCGTTTCAGGTGGCAGGTATTGCTCATGTGAAACAGGAAACCGAAGAACTGAAAGACTTATTTTATGAAGTGAATGAGGGGTTGACTTATGAACTTGCTCAGAAGGCAAAACAAAGTGGAATAGGTCAATATATATTTATGAGTACTAAGGGTGTGTATGCGTCGTTTGTGCCGCATATAACAAGGGATACCCAGCCTAATCCTCCGAAACTTTATGGAAAAAGTAAGCTTGCCGGCGAAAAGAGATTGGCAGAGTTAGAGGATGAAAAGTTTAAAGTTGCAATCGTACGCTCTGCTGCTGTTTACGGAAAGAATGCTCCGGGACATTATCGAGATTTAGTTAAGTTTGCTAAGAAAACAAAGATATTTCCTTATATAAAAACTCGTCGCAGTATGATTTACGTGAAAAACCTGTGTGAATTTATCAAATGTGTTATTGAAAATCACTTAGATGGTGTTTTGTTCCCACAGGATAAAGAATTCACTTGCTCGAGTGAAGTGGTTAAATGTATCGGAGAAATATATAACAAAAAAATTTTTATGAGCAGACTTTTAGGTTTGGTTATTGCTTTTTTTGAAAAGCGCGGAGTTTATAAGGTGCGCAAGGCGTTTGCATCTACAATTTATGACCCGTCAATGTCAGATATAGGCATTAATTATTGTAAGTATACTATAAGGCAGGCGCTTGAAGAAATGCTTGCGGAGGAGAAATAACATGGATTTCAAAGGCGTAAGGGTTTTGGTTTTGGACGGTTATGGCCGTCAGGTTGCTATAATTTTAAAAGAATTACATAAATTGGGTTGTATCACAACTACATTGAACTGTTCTAAACTTGACGTGGGTTATACTTCAAGATACCCCAAGAAAAAGATTTTGGAACCTAGTGTGCGTTACGATTTAAATGAGTTAAAGCGTGTTTTAGACCGTGAAATCCCTTCCGGTAATTACGACGTTGTATTCCCGATGAACGAGGGCGCAACCGATGTTTTGTGGGCAAATAAGGAACTTTATCAAAAGTATGTAAAATATGCCTGTGCCGGTGAAGAAGGTTTTGTAAATGCTTATGATAAGCAACTTACAATGACTCTTTGTCAGAAAAACGGTATAAACTGTCCTGTTACTAAAATGGACGACGAAACGCTTGAGGAGTTTCTTTCCAAAGTTTCGTTCCCGTTGGCTTTAAAGCCGAGGAAAGGCTCGGGTTCAAGAGGTTTTCATAAGGTTGACAATAAAGAGCGTTTGTTTGAACTTATCGAAAACGGAGAGGTCAAGGTTGAGGAATACGTCATTCAGGAGTTTATTAAAGAGGGTGAGACACACCGTGTTTCGTACACCTTTATTGATAATGATGGCAATGTAAAAACCTCGCTTATGGCAAAGTCTACAAGACCGTATCCGTTGGTTGTCGGTACAAACTCGCTTTTCCAGAGCTGTCAGATGCCTGAAATCGCGGCTCAAGCAGAAAAGCTTTTGAAACTTATGAATTGGAAAGGCTATGCTTCGGTTTGCTTTATTGAGTCGGACGAGGACCATATTCCTAAGGTTATGGAAATTAACGGCAGAATATCGGCAAGTATTAAAATGAGTGTGCTTTGCGGTGCTCACGTTGTCCGTCAGTTAATGGAAATGGCTTATGATATGCCGGTTACCGAGTATTCGAGGGATTACCGTGAGGATATGAGATTGAGACACTTTCAGGCTGATATGATGTGGTTTATAAAATCTCCCACACGTTTTAAGTGTAAACCGTTTTGGTTCAGCCCTATAAGGACAAGCGACGTTGTCTTCTCGTGGTCTGACCCGATTCCGTGGTTTGCATACACAATTTCTTGTTTTGCCCGTTATAAGGGTGAAATGGAAAAAAGAAAAAGATAATTTTAAGGATTTACTGATGAATACAAAATTTTCAGTTGCAATGTCGGTTTATAAAAACGATAAACCGTCGCAGTTGCAAGAGGCGTTGGAAAGCATTTGCACCCAATCCTATCCCGCAAGCGAAATCTATCTTGTAATAGACGGTCCGATAGGTGATGAGTTGCAGTCGGTCATTGACGAATATGCCGAAAAGTACGGCAATTTTACCGTTAACCAGTTATCCGCAAATGGTGGATTGGGAAACGCTTTGAAGATTGCCGTAGAAAACTGTAAGTATGACCTTATTATGCGAATGGACAGTGACGATATTTCCGCACCGGGTAGGTTTTATAAGCTGATTAAGGCTTACGAAGAAGAGCCGGTTGACGTTTTGGGCAGTTGGACTTTAGGGTTTATTGGCGACTTGTATACAGGACAGGTATCGTCGGCAAAGCGTAAGTTGACCGACGAGGAGATTAAGGGTGAAATTGGCAAGAAGAATCCTATAAGTCATGTTACGGTGTTTTTCCGACGCGATGCGGTGCTTAAAGCGGGCAATTATATAGAATTGTTTTACCATGAAGATTATTATCTTTGGGTGAGAATGGCCGAATTAGGTGCAACATTCCGCAACATACCGGAATATTTAGTATACGTTCGTTTAGGTAGGGATATGGCAGCACGCCGTGGCGGATTAGGATATTATAAAGCGGAGAAGTTTTTGCGCCGATATATGTTATCCAAAGGGATTATATCTTATATGTGTTATATTAAAGAGATGGCGATAAGGTTTGCCTATCAGCTTTTAATACCGGCGAGTTTGCGAAATTGCTTAGTTATGAGGGTCAAAAGGAAGTATTTAAGCAAAGAAGAAGTTAGCAGGATACTAGAAAATAACGTGTCAGAGGATAAAGAATATAATGAACAACGATAATCAAATAAACTTGGCACGCATGGGACTGCCAAGAATAAACTTACCGAAAGCTCTTATAATATATCAATTTGCCACGGTTATTTTGTATGTTTTCGGTCCGATTCATTGGAAAACACGTAACCCTATTATCACATTTGGTTTGATATTTGGGTATATATTGTGTTTGTGGTTGGGTTTTCATTATGGAAAAAATAAATATACTGTGCAAATACTCAGAGAGCATAAGAAGCATAATACAGACCCAAAAAAATTCGAATATGAAGATTTTTTTGTAAAATATTTTTATATTATTTTTGCTATTGCGTTTGTATTAAGGCTTATTTCAATAACCCGTATTCTAAGATTGTACGGATGGAGTAGCATTTCAGACATTATTGACAGAATAACTACATCATATAGTGATTTGTATTCCGCCGAACAATTGGTTGATACAGGTGCACAGATGTACGGTGGTACGGCATTTTCGGCGGCGGCTGTTATTTTTAGTCCGCTGACATTTGCATTTGTGCCAATGTTTTTATTGTCATTTAAAAGACTTTCATTATTGCAACGAGCTTTAGGTTGTGTGCAAACGTTCCTTTGGGTGATAGCAAAGTTGAGTGCCGGAACATCGCAGGGATTTTTCAACATTATAATTTGCTTGTTTACGGTGTTCATACTTGTAAGAAATAAAAAGGAAAAGAAAGTTGTTAATTTTAAAAAGCGTGGTAAATACTTACCAATTATAATAGGTGTTGTCTTGATGGTGCTCGCTTTTAACTTCGTTATGTCTGACCGATTAGGCAAAGGCAATGTAGATTTTATACAAAAAGGCGAAAACGTTATTACACAGGATGGAATAATATATAATTTATTGCCCGTAGGATTAAGAGACTTAGCTGTTTGGCTTGATTTTTATCTGGTGCAGGGTTATTACGGATTGTCTTTGGCGACTACATTAAATTGGGTGCCGATGTTCGGAACCGGTTCATCAAGATGGTTGTGTTTGGAACTTTCGTCGGCTTTTTCGGAAAAAATTTATGAAAGCACCTATCAAATGAGAATTGAGCAGGCGGGATATGACTGGGGAGCTTCTGCAAACTGGCATAGTGCATACAGCTGGTTTGCAAACGATGTAAGCTTCATAGGTGTATTTCTTGTCATGTTTTTAATCGGCTGTCTTTTTATAAAAACTTATTATGAAGCTTATCGAAAGCGTTCTTTGTGTTCGGTAGGATTATTGAGTCTTTTAATACAAATGATACTTTTTTTGCCTTCAAACAATATTGCTTTTTCGGATTCTAATTTGTTAATGCCGTTTATTGTTTACACAATGGTTATGTTATTTAAAAAGAATAATACAGATACTAAGAGTAAAATAAAAGTTAAAATTGATGATGAGTCAATACTAAAAAAACAAATACAAAAGGAAGAGTAAGTAGTGCCGAAAATACTTTACATAGGGCGGTTTGAGTTGCCGGATAAGGAAGCAACGGCAAATCGCGTGGTTGCTAATGCAAAGTTGTTGCGAGAATTAGGATATAATGTGACACTTGCAGGGTGGTCTGACGAGGTTTCAGTGAAAGACGGTTGGAAAGAGCAATCGTTTTTCGGCTTTAGATGTTTTGAAAAGCACAAGGCAAAAACTTCGTATCAAAAATACATTATGTTTTCCGACGCATCACCCGAACTTAGCCTTTTAAGAAATGAAAAATTTGACACGGTAATTGCTTATGACTTTCCGGCGGTAGCGTTCAAGAAATTACTTATGTATTGCCGAAAGCACAATATTAAGTGTTACGGCGACATTTCGGAGTGGTATACAAACAAAAATAAAAACCCGTTGTTCCGCATTGTCAGAGCGTATGACTCATATCTTCGTATGAAGGTTTTAAATAAAAAAACAGATGGACTTATTGTAATAAGTCGGTATCTAGAAAATTATTATTCGGAACAAAAAACAGTTCTTATTCCACCTTTGGTTGATAAATCAGATGTGAAATGGGAAAAAGTTTCGCAAACAGAAAGAACTGTTGAAACCTCGTTTATTTATGCCGGTTGGCCTTCTAAAACAAAGGAAAGATTGGATGTACTTGTTTCGGCAGTTGAGGAAATATCAGCAGAGCACGATATTAAGTTGGATATTTACGGTGTTACTGAACAGCAATTCAGAAGCATATATCAGATTGATGATTGCAAGGAAATAAGCAAGGCTGTATGTTTTCACGGACGCGTAACCCATATTGAAACGATTGATGCTGTGAAAAAGGCTGATTATGCTATGATTATCAGGCAGTCAAATCGAAAAAATAATGCAGGATTCCCGTCAAAATTGGTCGAAAGTATTAGTTGCGGTACGGCTGTGTTGACTACGGATATAAGTAATGTCAAGGATTATGTTCACGAGGGCACCAATGGGTATATTGTTAATATAAACTCATTAAAAGACGATATGGTGCAGGCGATAAAAAACAAGTCTTGTGTAACAGTTAACAGTGATGAATTTGATTACCATATATATACGGAAGCTGTGAGTACATTTTTGGAATCGTAGGTGAAAACATTTGAGGATTTTGATAGTTAACGCTCAATCGGTAAATCACAATAATGCCACCGGAATAACAATGCGGAGCGTTTTGCAGTACTTTTCACCCGACGATATAATGGAATTATATATGCAACCGTGTGTATTGGCGAATGATTCGTTACCTATCAAGTCAATTCGCGTGCCTTTTAATGTTGCGCCGTTAAGATGTATTGCAAATGCTGTTTTTAAAAACAAATCTGTTAGTGAGAAAAAATATACCGTAGCAAAAAAGCAGAGTTTTAAAAGTAAGTTACTGTCAAGGCTTATAATGATGCTTGATTTTGAGCCGATTTTTCTATCCAAACATTTTTGCGATAAAATCAAAGAAGTTAATCCTGACTGTATTTATACATTAGGCAATGCCATAGATGTAATGAATTTTGCGATAAAACTGTCCAAAAAGTTTTCGATACCCGTTCTGCCACACTTTATGGATAATTGGCCGGAGTCACATCGCTATGGCAAGGATAAATACCCCGGGCATTTAAGAAAAACTCAAAAAACATTAAAAAAACTGTATAGCCACTCGAAATGCGCGCTTTGTATCAGTGAAAAAATGGCATCGGTTTATGAGGCTCGGCATGGTGTTCCGCACTATGCCTTAATGAATTCGGTTGATGTGGAAAAGTTTTCTTGTGATAAAAGTTTTGAAAATTCTAAAACTTTAACCTATGCCGGCGGTCTGCATTTGAACCGCTATAAATCACTAATGAGTATTGCAGATGCGGTCGATAAAATTAATCTTGAAAATAATGCGGATTACATATTAAAGATTTATACAGATGACAGTAGTATTCAGTTATACTTGGATTGTTTTAAGGATAAAAAGTGTGCCCAACTGAATGGTTACGTTCCACACGACCAAATCAAAGAAGTTTATGAGCAATCAAAGGTGCTTATTCATATAGAAACCTTTGATGAAGAATACCAAGATTTTATTAAATATTCATTATCTACAAAAATTTCAGAATATTTGGCAACCGGAAGAGCGATTTTTTTGTATGCACCTAAAGAAATTTTTATGTATGAATACATAAGAGATAATAATGTCGGTGTTGCGGTTAGTGAAGCTAAAGATGTGTTCAAGGAATTGAGTTTATTGCTCGAATCCGACGAACAGTGCAAAAAGTTGTCTCAGAATGCACAAGCACTTGCTTTTGAAAAGCACAATTTTGATAAGTGCATAGATGTGTTTAAACAGGCGTTAGAAAAAACCGTTTGTGAAAATGAGTTTAATGAGGCTAAATATGAATTTGACTAAAAAACTCCGTTCGTTTTTCAAAGACGGAAATAACAGGGAAATATCAACCAATATATTGCTAACCTTTTTAATAAAAGGGTGCGCAATGCTGATTTCGGTTTTAATAGTTCCCGCGTACGCTAAATATTTCTCAAATGATGACGTTTACGGTGCGTGGCTCACCGTTGCTTCGGTTTTCATTTGGATAAATATGTTTGATTTTGGAATAGGCAACGGTTTGAGAAACTGCCTTGTAAAAAGCATTGCCGCAAAGGATGACGAGGCTTCGAAAAGGTACATATCCTCGTCATATATCGCGGTTGGGTTGTTGTCGTTGGTATTCCTTTTGGTCGGTTGTTTGGGAATTGCGTTGATTGACTGGAACAGCGTTATGAAGGTAAGCCCTGCTGTTGTCAGCCCGACGGTTTTCAAAATGTTTTTGGAAATTATTTATTCCGGCGTAGTTGTTCACTTTTTCTTTTTGCTTATTTCTTCGATTTGCTACGCTTTGCAAAAAACATTTTTGCCGGGTCTTATTTCACTTGTTACGCAAATAATGTTGCTTTTGTTTTTGTATGTTCCAAACGGACAAGGCACAGAGGCAAAGGTAATCAGCCTATCAATAGCATACTTTTTGTCGTATAATTTGCCGATTTTAGTTGTTACTATTTTGATTTTTGCAAAAGAATTAAAGAGAGCCAAACCTTCGTTTAAAACCTTTGATATGGCGTCGGCAAAACAGGTTGTAGGTTTGGGCGGTGTGTTCTTTGTTATTCAGATTGCATTGATTGCATTAAATTCGTCTAATGAAATTTACATTAATGCATTTTTTAAGCCCAGTGATGTGGTTCAATACACCTATTACCATAAGTTGTTTTATATACTTATGGTGGCTATAACCTTGATTTTACAACCGATATGGTCGGCGGTCACAAAGGCGTATTATGAAAAGCGGTTTAAGTGGATTAAGAAAACCTACTTTTTAATAAACGGCATTTCGTTAGCTCTTTGTTTGGGTTCGTTCTTGTTGGCATTTTTGTATCAGCCAATCGCAAATATTTGGTTGGGCGAGGGTAAGCTGACCGTACAGTTAAGTACAGCGTTGTTATTTGCTATACATACATCACTTTACATTATGTGCAACGCTACAAACAGTTTCTCAAATGGCTTGGGTGTTTTAAAATGCCAGACAGTGTGTTCTGTTGGCGGTGCAATTTTGAAATTTATTATAATCATACTTGCAACTCAATTGTTTAGCGGTGTGTCATGGTCAGTTGTAATGTTGGCAAACGTAATAGCCATAATTCCAATGTTCGTAATACACCCGATATATATAATGAAATATATAAATGGAAATAAAACAGTTCAATAAGGCGTTTAATGCTTTAATATAAAATGGGTATGTAAAAAAGGAGAAATGAAAATGGGACTTTTTACAAATAAAACTTTACTTATAACCGGTGGTACAGGTTCGTTCGGAAACGCGGTGCTTAATCGCTTTTTAAAGACCGATATCGGTGAAATCCGCGTTTTCTCGCGTGACGAGAAAAAGCAGGACGATATGCGTCACGAATTTCAGGCAAAAATGCCCGAGGTTGCCGACAAAATCAAATTCTTTATCGGTGACGTAAGAGATTTATCCAGCGTTAAAAATGCAATGCACGGAGTTGACTACATTTTCCACGCTGCCGCATTAAAACAAGTGCCTTCTTGCGAGTTTTTCCCGATGGAGGCTGTTCGCACTAACGTAATCGGTACTGATAACGTGCTTACCGCTGCAATGGACGAGGGTGTAGAGTGTGTTATCTGTCTTTCAACCGATAAAGCGGCATATCCCGTAAATGCAATGGGTATTACTAAAGCACTCGAGGAACGTGTAGCCGTAGCAAAGGCAAGAACTACCGACGACACTAAAATCTGCTGCACCCGTTACGGCAATGTTATGTGTTCAAGAGGCAGTGTTATCCCGCTTTGGATTGACCAAATAAGACAAGGCAACCCCATTACGATTACCGAGCCTTCGATGACCCGCTTTATTATGAGTCTTGATGAGGCGGTTGACCTTGTATTGTTCGCATTTGAAAACGGCGTTAACGGTGATATTTTGGTACAGAAAGCACCCGCTTGCACCATCGAAACCTTGGCAAAAGCAGTTTGCGAACTCTTTAATCCCGAAACCGAAATTAAGGTTATCGGTATCCGCCACGGTGAAAAGTTATATGAAACCTTACTTACTAATGAGGAGTGCACTTCGGCTGTGGATATGGGTGAATTTTACCGCGTTCCTGCCGACACCAGAGGTCTTAATTACGATAAATACTTTAATGACGGCAATATCGACCGCAATCCGTTGAGTGAGTTTAACTCAAACAATACCGAGTTGCTCAACGTTGAAGAGGTTAAGCAAAAATTGTTGTCATTGGAATATATCCGCGAAGAGTTGAAAAAAGGACAAGAGTAATATGAACATACTTGTAACCGGTGCCAAAGGTTTTGTGGGTAAAAACCTTTGCGAGAGTTTGAAAACTATCCGCGACGGCAAGGACAAAACCCGCCCCGCTTTAAAAATCGAAGAAATTTTTGAGTTTGATATAGATAACAGTGTTGAGCAGTTGGATGAATACTGCAAAAAGGCAGATTTTGTGTTTAATTTAGCAGGTGTTAACCGCCCCGAAAACCCCGAAGATTTTAAAAAGGGTAATTTCGGGTTTGCAAGCAGTTTGCTTGACACACTTAAAAAGCACAAAAACACTTGCCCCGTAATGCTTTCGTCGTCAATGCAAGCAACCTTAATCGGACGCTATGACGGTGAGTACGGTCGCAGTAAAAAAGCAGGTGAAGAACTGTTTTTTGACTATCAGAATGAAACGGGCGCGAAGGTGTTAGTTTACCGTTTCCCCAACATTTTCGGCAAATGGTGCAGACCGAATTATAACAGTGCCGTTGCAACATTCTGTAATAACACCGCGAATGACCTGCCGATAACCGTCAGTGACCGAGCAGTCGAACTTGAACTTTTGTATATCGATGACCTTGTCGCCGAAATGCTCGATGCACTCCAAGGAAAAGCACACCGTTGCGAGTTTGACGGTTTGAAAACAGTTTTGTGCGATAACGGGAAATACTGCGCCGTGCCGACAACCCATTTTGTTACTTTAGGTGAGATTGTCGATTTGCTCGACGGCTTTAAAGCGCAACCCAATACACTTTTAATGCCCGAAATTCCCGATAATTCATTTGCAAAGAAACTTTACAGTACATATTTAAGTTATCTGCCGAAAGAAAAGGTCAGTTTTCCTTTGAAAATGAATGTTGACGACCGCGGAAGTTTTACCGAACTTCTAAAAACTAAAAATTGCGGTCAGTTCAGCGTTAATATTTCAAAACCGGGCATCACTAAAGGTCAGCATTGGCACCATACCAAGTGGGAATTCTTTATTGTTGTTTCGGGACACGGACTTATTCAGGAACGTAAAATCGGCACTGATGAGGTACTAAATTTTGAAGTTTCGGGTGACAAAATCGAGGCAATTCATATGCTTCCCGGTTACACCCATAACATTATAAATTTAAGTGAAACAGAAAATTTGGTTACGGTGATGTGGGCAAATGAACAGTTTGACCCAAAACACCCTGACACATTTTTTGAGGTGGTTGAATAATGGAAATGAAGTTAGATTATTCCGACGTTAAATTTCAAAATAACGGCAAACTTAAACTCTTGATTATTGTAGGCACACGTCCCGAAATAATCCGTCTTGCCGCTGTTATCAATAAATGCCGTCAGTATTTTGACTGCATTTTGGCACACACCGGTCAGAATTATGACTATAACCTCAACGGCGTATTTTTTAAGGATTTGAAACTTTCCGACCCTGAGGTTTATATGAATGCCGTCGGTGACGATTTAGGTGCAACGGTCGGTAATATCATCAACTGCTCATATAAGTTGATGAATGAAATCAAGCCTGATGCATTGTTAATTTTGGGTGACACTAACAGTTGTTTGTCAGCCATCAGTGCAAAACGTTTGCACATTCCCATTTTCCATATGGAAGCAGGTAACCGTTGTAAAGACGAGTGCTTGCCTGAAGAAACCAACCGCAGAATAGTTGACATAATCTCAGACGTCAACTTAGCATATTCAGAGCATGCGCGCCGTTATTTGCACGAATGTGGTTTGCCCAAAGAACGTACATACGTTACAGGTTCACCTATGGCAGAGGTTTTGCACGAGAATTTAGCCGAGATAGAGGCAAGTGATATTCATAAAAAATTAGGTTTGGAAAAAGGCAAATATATTTTGCTTTCGGCTCACCGCGAGGAAAATATTGATACTGAAAAGAACTTTTTATCCCTTTTTAACGCTATCAATAAAATTGCCGAAAAGTATGATATGCCAATCCTTTATTCCTGCCACCCGCGTTCTAAAAAACGCCTTGCCGAGTCAGGATTTAAACTCGACAGCAGAGTGGTTTGCCACGAGCCGTTAGGCTTCCACGATTATAACTGTCTGCAAATGAACGCTTTTTGTGTTGTTTCGGATAGCGGAACTTTGCCCGAGGAAAGCAGTTTCTTTACCTCGGTCGGTCATTCATTCCCGGCGGTTTGTATCCGCACTTCGACCGAGCGTCCCGAGGCGCTTGATAAAGCTTGCTTTATTTTAGCAGGTATTGACGAAAACGGTTTGTTGCAGGCTGTTGACACCGCCGTTGAGATGACTAAAAACGGTGATAACGGTATCCCCGTACCGACATACGTTGAGGAAAACGTTTCAACCAAGGTTGTCAAACTTATTCAGTCTTACACCGGGGTTGTAAACAAGATGGTTTGGAGAAAATTTTAGTTTTAAGCGAGAATATAAATGGGTATAGATGTAATTTCTTTAATTATTTTTGTTGGTTGTATTATACTGTTTATTTGGGATAAACTCCCGATGGCAACAACTGCAATATTGGGCTGTACCGCTATGGTATTGTTCAACGTTTGTGCTTTTAAAGATGCTTTTTCATCCTTTGCATCAAGCACAGTAGTTCTTACCATCGGCGTTATGGTTATCGGTGCGGCAATATCGGAAACTGGCCTTGCCGCCAATATTGGCGCTTGGATTGTAAGAATTTCCAAGGGTTCGGAAGTTAAATTATTAATAGGCACATACTTGGTTTCTGCTGCAATGTCGGCGTTTTTAACCAACTCTGCCGTTTTGGCAATTTTTATTCCGATTATTCTCGGTCTTTCACAGTCTAACGCTCACATCAAGGCTAAAAATTTGATTATGCCGATAGCATACGGTTGTGTAATCGGTGGCGCTTCAACCTTGGTTGGTTCAACACAGCAGATGACAGCACAAGGTCTTTTGGAAGAGGCAGGACTTAAAACTTTCGCAACCTTTTCCTTTACTCCTATCGGCTTGGTGTTAGTGTTTGTTGGTTTGCTTTATTGTCTTTTTATCGGCAGAAAACGTGGCGAAAAAATCTGGGGCAACCGTCCTGACGGCGACGATGTTGATTATGTTGCCAATACTGATGAGTCAACATTTAGCAAGTCAAAAATGATTATAATCGGTATCGTTTTTGCGTTGACGGTTGTGCTTTACATTACCGAGTGGGTTCCGCTTGCGGTAACCAGCACTTCGGCAGCATTAATTGCTATTATTACGGGATGTATTACACAAAAGAAGGCAGTTGCTTCGGTCAACTGGAACATTGTAGGCCGATTGGCAGGTTGTTTAGGCTTAGCAAAAGCATTAGAGGTTGCAGGTGGTACAAAGTTAATAGCAGACGGCTTTACATTCTTGGTTGGCGACTCGTTAAACCCGTTTATACTGTTCTGCATCTTGGTATTCTTGGTACAGTTTACAAGCCAGTTTATTTCAAACTCAACCGCAATTTTGATTATTCTTCCCATATTGATTGCTATTGCACCTCAAATGGGACTTAATGCTTATGCTTATGCCGTTGGTATTACTATGGCTTCGGGCGTTGCTTTAAGTTGCCCGTTAGCAAGTTCGACGCTTGGTATGTCAATGTGTGTCGGCTATAAATTTAATGATTACTTTAAGTACGGTTTTGTGCTTGATGTAATTTGCTATTTGATTATTATTGTTTCTGTTCCGATGATTTACGGTTTGACCGTGTAGTTTTTGTTTTGGCGAAAGTGGGGTGAGGTCGGTGTATAGTGAAAAATCGCAAGAGTTGTTATTGGCAATTTTGTGCGCTGAATTAACGGGTGTTGAGTTGTCAGATAAGCAAAAAGCCGAACTCACTGAAGACTGTTTACCTGAACTTTTTAAACTTGCTGACCGTCACGATTTAGCGCATATTTTGGCGGGATATATAACCGCTCACGAGACTATAAATAATGCTCAATTATTAGAAAAAATCAAGCAAAACGAGATAAAATCGGCTTTTCATAATGAGCAGATGAAATATACGCTCGATTTGATTTGCGAAACCCTTGAACAACAGGGTATAGCCTATATACCGCTTAAAGGTTCGGTATTAAAGCCGTTTTACCCAAAAGATGGTATGAGGACAAGTTGCGATATTGACGTTCTCATTAAAGAAAACGACATAGACGCTTCGGTTAAAGCACTTCAAAACCAAGGTTTTACGGTTTTAAAGTGTAATTTTCACGATGTTTCATTGCTGTCAGAAAGCAAAATACTTTTGGAATTGCACTTTAACGTCAAGGAAAATCACGAAAACTTGGATTTGGTGTTAAAGGACGCTTGGGAGTACGCAGAACTCGAAGCAGGGCATAGGTATAAATTCAGTGACGAATTTTTTGTGTTTCATATACTCAGCCATATGGCGCATCACTTTATGGGTGGCGGTTGCGGTTTGCGTTCGCTGATGGACTTGTGGGTGATGAAGCACAAAATGGGACTTGATTACTTGATTGCTGAAAATTTACTGAAAAAAGCGGGAATTTTCAAGTTCGCCGAGCAGGTGTCCCGTCTTTCCGAGGTTTGTTTTGATAATACCTCGCACGATAAGTACACCAAAAGTATGCTTGCCTTTATAGTTAACGGCGGAGTTTTCGGGAATGTAGAAAACAGGGCAAAGTACGATAAAACGGGTGGTGAAGGCTCTGTAAAATTCGTTTTAAGAAGGGTGTTTCCACCAATAGAAGTTTTAAAAAAACGTCATGCTATTCTAGAAAAAGCACCGATTTTGTTGCCTTTCTTTTGGCTTCGAAGAATTATAAGAAACATTTTCAAAGGCAATACCGAAAGGTATATTGAAGAAGCAAAATCTTATAGTTCGGCAGATTTTGGCGAGGTCAACGACATTGAAAGTTTAAGAAATTTCCTTGAATTGTAATATTTAAAGCAAAAAAGCACGTGTTCACATTTGAACACGTGCTTTAATTTGTTTTGTTTATATGTTTTTCTTAAGCGATTTTATTGTTTTAGTCGGGAAGAAGAAAATATCCAAAAATTTGGTCTTCTTAGCAATAACAGATGCCAAAACCGAAAAGAAAATTCCGCAGACGGTGCCCATTATTATGTGTATCAACCAATTAGTTATATTAACTCGGATTAAAATAACTCTTATGCCTGCGGTGAATATGGTGTGCAAAAGGTAAATTTGCAAGGAGTGTTTATTTATGAACAGAAGAAAACGAGAAACTATTTTAATATCTTGAATCAAGGAAATAAACAAAATGCTTGAATAAATGCCAAAGAGTACCATTATTTCCTTATAAAAAGCATCTTCTATTTTACCTAATATAACCAACAAAACACCTATCGCCAAATGGGTTAATACGGTTACAATTTTAAAAATTGTGGGCAGTTTTGTGAGTTGTGAGAAGTTTATAAATGTTCCGATTCCAAATGCCAAAGCGGAATAAAAAACAATGTCTAAACTACCAAGACCGATTCCCAAAAGCGGAAGAACATAGCCGATTAAAACCACAATCAGCGTTGTTTGCCAATTTTTCAAAACACCTGAAAAACACGTCCAAATCAAGAATAAAAAGAAAAGTGCATATAAAAACCAATACTGTGCAACCGGAGTTTTCCAAATGTTTAAGATATCAGAAAGCGATGATTGAGTATTTGCTTCACCGACAAAACTGTTTATGGCAATATAAACAGCAGAAAACACGAAATACGGAATTCCTAAGTTTAAAAGTTTATGTATAATAAATTGGATTTTCGTTTTTTTGGTTTTCCATTCGCCCGTTTCTTTATATACAACACCGCTTAAAAACATAAATAAAGCAACATGAAAAGACCATACAAATTTTTCTACCCCTTCAAAAAAAGAAGGAATATTTATTCCTGCAAGCCTGATACCCATAATAACGTGGCCAAACAGCACTAAAAAGCAGGCATATCCTTTAAGTTTATCAACAAGGACATTTCTTTCCATGTTCCACCTCTTAATAAATTATTTTGTTATCTTAATTTTACTTTTGCAGGATGAAGAAACGATATATTTAGGTCTTCCTTTAATTTCCTCATAAATGCGGGCAACATAATAGCCGATTATTCCAAGGCTAATCATCATAATACTTCCTATGAAAATCAGTATAAGTATAACGGTTGTCATACCCTCAATTGCGCGTCCTTGGAGTTTATCAACAAACGCCCAAACGCCAAACACGGCAGTAATAAATAGCATTATAAAACCAAGCACTGTTACTATCTGCATCGGTGCGGTTGTGTAAGCGGAAATATTTGAAACGGCATATTTCATAAGTGAAATCGGAGACCACTTTGAAACGCCTTCGGTTCTTTCTTTAACCTCAAATTCAACGGTAGCTTTTTTATATCCCACCCAAAAGGATATTGCTCTGAAAAATCCTTTTTTCTCGGGGATACTATTTAATATATCTACTACCTTGCGGTCAAGTAGTTTGAAATCTGACGCATTTGACATATCAAATCCCACAACTGAACTGATAAGCGAATAAAAACACTTTGCTGCCCATCCGTGTGCCGCATTTTCTTTGCCTCTTGTGGTTTTGACGCCTTCAACAATCTCAAAGCCTTCTTCCCACAAGTGATACATTTCAACTATTTTTTCGGGCGGATGTTGTAAATCGCAATCAATAACAACTACACAGTCACCCGTAGCGCTTGCCAAACCTGCTGAAATTGCAGCTTCTTTACCGAAATTTCTTGAAAAATGCAGACCCACTATGTTTTCTTCTTTATCTGCCAAGTCTTTAATTTTTTCATAAGTAGCATCCGAAGAACCGTCGTCAACGAAAATTATTTCGTTATCAATCAAAGCATTTGCTAAAATTTCGGATATTGTGTAATATGCTTTTTCAATCAGCAATTCTTCATTATATGCCGGAATGATTACAGATAACATTAAAAATCTCTCCTTATGCTTCATCAAGCACCTTTTCAAGCGCAGAAACGGGCATCGGTTTATAGTAGTAATACCCTTGGAGCAGGTCACACCCTGCTTTTATTGCCGCCTCTTCTTGTTCTTTGGTTTCAATTCCTTCGCACAAGGTTTTATATCCAATATCTTTAGATGTGCGAATAATGTTTTTAAGAATTATAAATCCCGTATCGGTGACGGCGTTCTGGGTTATGCTTTTGTCAATTTTAACAATAGAAATATCAAGGTTTTGCAAATCGCCAAAGGTTGTAAAGCCACTTCCGAAGTCATCAAGTAAAATCGAAACACCTTTTTCTTTAAGCATCGATAAATTATCAACCATTTGTTTTTTTGCTTCACCGGTGATATTTTTATCTTCTAGGACTTCCACAGCTAAACATGAAAATTTAAGGTCATACTTTTCTGCGATACCGATGATTTTTTCGGCGAATGCGGGTTCACTAAGTGTTGAACGCGAAAAGTTTATTGTGTATTTATAACCTTCGCGTTGCTTTTTGTCGTTAGAAATCCATTTGCAGTTTTTCTCGAAGATATAATAATCAAACTTTTCGTTTATTCCTACTGAATCCACGGCAGACAAAAAGCTTTTAGGAGTTAAAACGCCATCGGTTTTTGAATTCAAACGTGATAAAACTTCAGCGCCGATAATTTTTTTTGTGTTAGCATCCAAAACAGGCTGATATTCAAGGAAAAAGCGGTTATTATCAATTTCTTTTTCGATATTGTTTTCGATTTCAATCCTTTTTTCAAGTGCTTTTCCACCGCTTGAAGTCCACTCAGCAAAGGCTGATTTTTCATTCTTCGCAAGTATACAAGCCTGCTTTGCGCGGTTGATAGCTTCATCGAAAGTTACTTGTATAAGCGAGGAATCAAAACAACCCAGTCGTACGCTCACAACATTCAAAGCACTGTGATTCAAAAGGATTTTGTTTAAGTTATTTATGTATTCTTCTACATTTTTGCGGGTTGTTTCAATGTCCCAATTTGCAAGAATTACGAAGTTCTTTTCGTCATAAGGGGCAATATAAGATTCGTCCATGTCAGAAAAGGTTTCGAGTAAATTACGATTGATTTCTGAAATTAACTTACGCTCCGACTGTAAATGGCGAGGATTGTCAGAGGAAAGGCTAACATATAAAACGCATCTGTTTATATGTGATTTTCCGGTTCTTTTAAAGCGTTTTTCAAGTTTACTTATAGTTGTAAAATCATTTTCGGTTTCTTCGTTAGCCGTCTTTACGCCTTTTACGGCAAAATAAATGCCGATGATTGCAAGTAAAATTACTCCCAATATAAAAACCGCTATGATTACGTATGGATTTTTAAAAATGTGCATATTTTATCTCCTGTGCCTTAGATAACACGTGTTATCTTATTGTTTTGAAAATATTGGAAATTCTAATGTACCGCCCGACATTTCAAGGCCGATGCTTTTTGCGGCTTCTATGCACTTAAGACCGTCTGCACGGGCTCTTTTTTTGCGAGCAGGAAGTTCCTTTGAAAGAAACGGCAGTCCAAATATCAACATACCTTTAATAAGGTCATGCTTTGAAATTCCTTTTCTTTTGTATTCTGCTAAAATCTCAAAAAATGCATAGTTCAAGGCTTCTTTATCTAACTTTTTAACCCTTTTATTAACCGACTTTGCCCATTTGTAAAATTTGCAGAATTCGTTAATGTCGGTATTTTTTGTGAAGTAAACTCCGTTTATATAGAAGTTTTCTTGTTCTTCATTCATAGGTTGCAAAAGCTCAGATAAATAATTTTTCTGAATCAAAACAACTTCCTTTTTTTGCTTATCTAAGGTTGTTTCGGTAATCTGTTTATCGTGAAGCCTATATATCATAAGGTATTCGGATAAAATTTCGACTTTTTTACCCTCAAGTATAAATCTTGTCCAAAGTTCCATATCCTCTGTGCAGGTGAAATTTTTGTCATAACCCAAAGCGCTGATTACATCACGTTTCGCAATAATACCGGGATGAAGAATTGGGTTGGTTACCAAAAGCAAAGCTTTAATAGACTCAGCATCACTTTTTCCACCACAACCACCCGAAGAGATTACGCCGTTTTTAAGAGTCATAAATCGGCAAGATGACAAATCTACGTCAGTATGGTTTTCCATAAAATCATACTGCATTTGAAGTCTGTTTGGCATACAAATATCGTCAGCATCCATTCGTGCGACATATTTGCCTTTAGCCAAAGTCAAGGCTTTGTTGAGGGAAGAGGGCAACCTTAAATTGACCTCGTTTGTATGTACCTTTATTCTTGAATCTTGTGCTTCATATCGGCTCAAAATCCCGCTCGTGCTGTCAGTAGAACAATCGTTGATTATGATAAGCTCCCAGTCGGTGAAACTTTGGCTTACAACGCTGTCAATCGCTTCGGATAAATAATCCTCACCGTTATAAACGCTCATTATTAAAGAAATTTTAGGAGTGTTATCCATTTTTACCACCCTTTCTGATACGCTTTATCTCTTTGCATAAATATAAAAAGTAAAAGGACAATGTAATCATTTGTTTTTTCATTAAAAATATAGCAATTCGACTTTTAATGGTAAGATTTTCAAAGTGTGCGTTCTTAATTTCTTCGTTATGTACGGAATTTTTAATAAGTTCTTTAATTTTCTTTAAAACCTTGAAGTGATTGCCTTCTGCGGCTGCCGCTAAAATAGCAAAACACATAAAACAAGAATAACGTGAAATCTGGGCTTCAAAATCTTTAGGTTTATTTGCAGTTATGTTTTTAAGACCCAAAATCACATCTTCTATTTGAGTAATTTGCGCCGTTTTAAAATCGGTTGAAATAGAATCGTTGCGAATGGTATAAAGATAAACATCTTTTTTGGAAAAATAGACCGCATTTGCATCTAAAAAGCACGGGACAATACAACTTAAATCCTCACCCAAAGAAATGGCAGGGTTTACATTCAACTGATGTTTTAAAATGAGTTCTTTTTTTATAGCCTTGCCCCAAAGGAAATAGAAGAGGTGCTCCATATTTTTATTTGACAAAAGATTTGGATATATATGTTCTTCAATTTGTGATTTATTATATAATCCTTCCTCAACCAAGTCCTCGACTACGTTGCCGATTTGCCCGTTTATACAAGTTCTGTAAGAGAATGAAACAATATCGGCATTTGTTTCGTTTATTATTTCTTGTGCAGTTTTAAGCGCGTCGGGTAAAAGGGCGTCATCACCGTCGAGATTGAAAATATAGTCGCCTTCAGCAACCTTGATGCCTGCTTGTCTTGCGCTCACAAGACCGCCGTTTTCTTTATGTATAACCTTAATTTTAGAGTCACGTTTGGCATATTCGTCACAGATAATAGGACAGTTATCAGGCGAGCCGTCATCAACCAAAATCAGTTCATAATCGTCAAATGACTGTGAAAGCACGCTGTCAATACATTTTCGTATGTACTTTTCAATATTGTATATTGGAACAATTATCGAAAAAAGCATAACTTATCCTCCTATCTATCCCTGAGTAGTACCATAATTTTTTGAAGTAAAAACAGTTTATATTTCATCGCAAAGGCAAATGCCGCTTGTTTTATCGGCAGTTTATACCAAGGGTATGTTTTTAAAACGTTTTTGATTTTTTCGTTTGTGCATATTTCTTTAAGACGCTTTTTAAGAGTGGAATATTCAATATTTTCCTGCTTTGCATGAACAATTTCCTGCGAGCATAAAATTCTTCCAAAACCTTGAATAAGCCTGTCTAAATAAATTTTATATTCTTCTTTTGAAACGGTGTTTTCAATTCGTTTTTCAAGTTCATTCAAGAAAACAATGCTTCGTTCATATCTTGTACTGTTATAAGATTTTGAAATTGAATCATCATTACGGCAGTAACAATAATACGCTCCCGAAACACCAACGGCACAAGATGAAGCCTTAATAAAGTCCACCATAAATAAGGTGTCCTCGGACAATATTTCGCGTTCGGATAAAAACCTTATATTTTTATCTTTGATGAGGTCAACTTTGAATATATTTTTACAGACGCTTACACCGTAACGGCTATCGTCAGGTTCATTCGGTAATGCGCCTATAACGCCTAAAAGAAGTTCGTTGATTTCGTCTTTTTCAAAAACGGTATCCTTTTCAAAATAAGGTTTTTCAATATAATCATTTGCTTGAGAAAATGTGTTTCCGCCCACAAAACAAATGCCCGAAACAGCAATATCGGCGTTGTGGTTTTTTGCCGTATTGTAAAGGGTTTCATACATCGTAGGGTTTATATAGTCGTCCGAGTCAACAAAACCGATATATTCGCCGGTTGCTGCCTCAAGTCCTGTGTTTCTCGCAAACCCCAAGCCACCGTTTTGCTTATGAATAACCTTAATACGTGCGTCGGTTTTCGAAAGTTCGTCGCAAAGCAAAGCGCAAGCCTCTTTTGAGCCATCATCAACAATAATAATTTCGATTTCCTCGAGGGTTTGTTCAACAATAGAATCCAAGCACCTTTTAAGATACTTCTCGGTATTGTATACAGGTACAACAATGCTTACCTTTGGCTTTGCCATTCTTTTCACCCCTTAAGTTCGTTGTATTTTTGTATTAGTATCTGGGAGTATTCTTTAACACCCATTATTTTTGAACTTATTTCTTCACAATTAGTTTTCAGTATTTGATATTGATTGTCTTCCAAGCATTTTTCTAATGTTTCAGCGAGGCAGATTGGGGTAGGTTCAAAACACAAACCGCCCGTTTTACCGTCACACACAAGTTCTGCCATTCCACCGCTATTCATTGTAACAACGGGTACACCCATTGAATGAGCTTCTAAAATAGATAGCGGACAGTTTTCGTAGCAGACCGAAGGAGCAATCAAAAGTTTTGCATTTGCCATTAAATCGGCAAGTTCCTGCCCCGAAACAAACCCCAATAAATTTATATTAGGTATATCTTTTAAGCAGTCGTCATCCGGACCGGTTCCCGCAACGACAAAATTAATTTTTGGCAAAAGTTTTGCAGTTTCGCTTAAAAGTTTTACACCTTTTTCTGCCGACAGTCTTCCAACAAAGACAATATAAGGGTTATTGTTTTCGAGTTTATTCGGTGTAAACTTTCTTTCAATAAAATTATGTATCGTAAATGTTTTGCCGTTATAAATATCAGATGCAGTTAAAAGCTTCTTTTCTAAAAAGTTACTTGGGCAAACATATAAGTCCACTTTTTTATAGGTTTTCAAAAACGAATAAAGTTTTGCCTCAATCACGCCGAGCAAACTTTTGACTTTTGAGTCGTGAATACAACTATGTTTAAGGCAATTTAATTTAGAGCCATTTATACATCTGTCACAAGGCTTTGTTTCGTTAAAACTATATAAGAGGTGGTTAGGACAAATCATTTGATAGTCATGAACCGTCTGAACAAGCGGGATATTGCGTTTTTTTACGGCGTAGATAATGGACGGCGTAAGTTGAAAATTGATATTATTCATATGAACAATATCGGGTTTGAAACTATCTAAAACCTGTCCAATTTTTTTATAAGCTTCAAAAGAATAGATGATTTTAAATGGATACAAAAATCTCTGAATACCGGTTGAGTGAAAATCCATATTCGTTGTGTACGAATTTTCACTGTTGCCAACGGTATTTTTTTCGTCATACATACCGAAGTATTCAACTTCGTGTCCTTGGCTTTTAAGTTCATCACCAAGTTTAAGCATATAACTTTCCGAGCCGCCTCTTGGATAAAGGAACTTGTTTACCATTAATATTTTCATAAAATTGTTCCTTTCTTTGTTTCTCTATTTGCTTTAGAAACGTATCCAAATATGGCGTGTTCTTTGCTACGGACGTTCTCGTCAAACCCGTGACCAATCATTATAATTGCAAGTACGGTAGTAAGCAGGGGATAGTTCATTGTGTTATCGGTTGAAGATACAATAACAAGATAAAGCGTTAACGCTAAAGTTATGATGCCATTTTCTATTTTCCTTTTTTTACCGAAATAGCAAACTCTGACAAGCGTCATAGAGGTTAACCATAAAATATATCCACAAAATCCTAAGTCGATAAAATATTGCAAAAAGTCATTATGAACCGAAGAAACGCCGACGTTCATATTAGTGCTGAGTTGGTAAGTTAAAAAGCCTATTCCGTTGCCTAAAAATTCGGGTGAAAAGTCATAAAACTTATCAACGGCATTATAAATCTCAACACGGCCGCTTGTGTTAATTCCTGCTTTTTCGAGCAGGGTAAATACGTCCATTTTTATAATTGCTATATATCCCGTAAGCAAAACAACTATTAATACGGAGAAGATTATAGTAAGATTTTTAGCCGTGCTGGCTTTGAATTTTGCGACAAATTTTAAGAACCAACCTAACGCCACAGCCACAGCAATAGCAATAATACCAATTCTTTTAAAAGCGGCAAGGAAACAGAACAGAGTAAGTCCAAGCAGAATAAAAAACGCTATATTTTTTCGGGGCTTTAAAAACATATAAATCAAATATGCGCCAAGGCAGAATGCAAGTTCGTGAATTTCTGCTTGAACAATAATATCTCCCGTTTCACCTGCAAAGGTTACAATAAGTTTTACAAACTCTGAAAAGAAAGGGCCTATTCCGTTTTGCAATATAACCGTAAATATTATTAAAATATTAGAAACAAGAATTGCAATAAGGTTATACCAAATTCCTTTTTCTCCAAAGATGTATAAAAAAGCCGCCGCCGCAAGTGTAAAGGAAAGCATATTATTATAAATAAAAGCGCCTGACAGACCTCGTGCAATAACTGCGGTATCTACCTGTTCCACAAACCAAATAAACAGAGAAACCACAACTGTTATAATAAGCGGGATACAGTATACAAGGGTTGGCTTTAAAGTGGCTGAACCTCTTGCGATATTAGGTTTAATCAAAAAACAAATAAGAGCCGATGCAAACAAAACGAGGGCAAATGCGTGACGATATGTAATAAACAAACCAAGGTTAATTGTTTCGTTTAAAAAATAGTACATAAGAATAGCTACCGCGATAAAATAACCTTTTAATGAATTCTTCAAAAGTTTGTTTTCCATAATTCACACTGCCCTCCTTTGTCAGATTTTTATTATAATTTATAGAATTTCAGATACGAAATCCTTTTTGTTTTCAATGGCTTCAGAAAGTAGTTTTCTTGCAGTTTGAGTTGAGTTAAAGGTTTCTGCAATACCTACTTTATATTCGAGTTTTATGTTTTTATAATCCTCGCGTTCGTCAAGTCTTAATCCGAACAGTCTTAAAATGTCCTCAACTGTTATGAAGTCAGAGTCTTTAACTAAAATCACAAAACTTCCGTTTCCGTTATAAATAAACTCGGCATCGGTTTTTCCGAAAACTTCCTTTAAGCCGGTTGTGAACATTTTAATAATATCGTCGCCGACCTGTCGGTTGAATTCGGCATTAATAGCGGATAGATTTGAAATATCAACTATTGCATATACAGTGCCGTCATCTAAAAGTTTTTTGTCCATAGATTTTAAGTATTTATCAAAATATGCACGATTGTTAAGCTCGGTAAGGTGATCGGTATAGAAAATATAGCTTACTATATCACCAAGTCTTCCGAATACCACCGCACTGCCACAGCAAAGAATCATAAGGAATAAGAATGCGATTAAGGTATAAAGTCCTACATTTACACTTGCTTTAACCGAGGCCGATGATAATACCGAAATGTAGCTTGCACCAAGATATTCATTATATTCATCATTGGTGCTCATAGTCAACTCATAAAGCTCGGTTAAATCAGCAACAAGAGCTTTTATTTCCGAGTCTATTTTCTCTTTCACGGTTGCATAATTTTCGTTATATATCTGTGTACAGGTCATAGCGGAGGTGTTACAGGTATTTCCGCAGGCACCGGTACACTTACTGAAGGTATCAATTACATACTGGCAATAAGCG
>JAZRSW010000038.1:0-10841 GCA_045651745.1 Acutalibacteraceae bacterium | reverse complement strand
CCATTTTGCAGGCGTGCTCGGCGGGTACTTCGCGGTCAACACCGATTGATGTCAAAAATTCGGTTAAAATGGTGTGGCGTTCATAAATCTTTTCGGCTATTTTTCTTCCGTCTTCGGTTAAATGCAAGAAGCCCTCACCGTCAACGGTGATGTAGCCGCCCTCTTTCAGCAGTCCTACTGCACGGCTGACACTCGGTTTTGAGTAGCCCATATATTCGCCCACATCAATTGAACGGACAAAGTCACTTTCTTTTGAAAGTTGAAGTATGGTTTCAAGATACATTTCGCCTGAAGCTAACAATCGCATAACGTCACCTCTTTATAAAACATTATAACATCTTAAAATCAGTTTTGCAAGAAAATCAATTGATTAATCATTGCTTGTTGTTTCATAAATTTTCAAAAGTTTGGATTTTGCCTGATTTAAAATTTTTTCATCTATATCAGGATATATACATTCGGTACACATTCCCAAACTGTCTATGCTGATTTTGTCTAATAAACATTTACCATTGGATTCGTAAATGCAAAAATTATTTTCGCAATCCATTTTTAAACATCTCAATTTACATATTATCTGTAGATTGTAACATTATTTTTATAATTACGCAAGTGCGTATACGCAAAAACGTAAAATTTCATACAATATTTTTGAGGTGAATTGAATGAGCGTCAAAGATGTTGTTGCTGAAAGATTTAAAAAATTATGTGAGGAAAGAAATATTAAATTAAACGAATTAGCAAATATTTCGGGCGTTACTCCGTCTACCGCATACAGTATGATGGATATGAGCAGACGTGATGTGTCAATAACTACAATTAAAAAATTCTGCGACGGTTTGGAAATAACGTTAGGGGAGTTCTTTTCAACTCCGGAGTTTGATGGTTTAGAACAGGAAATCAAATAAGTGAAAAATAGGCTCTCTAAAGGTATAAGCATAGCTCTGTGGTATGATTATTGTCATACCACAGTTTTTTACTTTACTCAAAATGTCGAAACGGTGGGAAAAGATAGATTAATTATCTTAAATTTCCTTGACAAACTTGAAAAAATATATATACTAAATTAGTATATATGTAAATTATTGGCGGAGGTTTAGATTATGCTTAATAAAGATAAAAGTATGGATACCGTTGTAGCTCTTGCTAAAGGCAGAGGCTTTGTTTATGCAGGAAGCGAAATCTACGGCGGTCTTTCAAACAGTTGGGACTACGGCCCGTTGGGCGTAGAACTCAAGAACAACGTTAAAAAAGCTTGGTTTAAGAAGTTTGTGCAGGAGTCACCCTATAACGTAGGACTTGACTCGGCTATTATTATGAACCCTGAAACTTGGGTTACCAGCGGACACGTCGGCGGTTTTTCCGACCCGTTGATGGACTGTAAGGATTGCCACGCTCGTCACAGAGCAGATAAGCTTATTGAGGATGCAGGTAGCCGTGCAGATGGTATGACCTTTGAGCAGATGTCTGAATTCATTAAGGAGAACGGCATTGCTTGTCCCGATTGCGGGAGCAAAAACTTCACCGATATCCGTAAGTTCAACCTTATGTTTAAAACCTTTATCGGTGTTACAGAGGATGCTAAAAATGAGGTATATCTTCGTCCCGAAACCGCACAGGGTATTTTCGTAAACTTTGCTAATATTCAGCGTACAACCCGTAAGAAATTACCGTTCGGTGTTTGCCAGATTGGTAAATCATTCAGAAATGAAATCACCCCCGGTAACTTCATTTTCCGTACCCGTGAGTTTGAGCAGATGGAGTGCGAGTTCTTCTGCAAACCGGATACCGACCTCGAGTGGTTCTACTATTGGAAAGACTACTGCAAGAATTGGTTGTTAAGCCTTGGTATCAAGGAAGAAAACATCCGTATGCGTGACCACGAAAAAGAGGAACTTTCTTTCTACTCAAAGGCTACTACCGATATTGAGTTTATGTTCCCGTTTGGTTGGGGTGAATTATGGGGTATTGCCGACCGTACCAATTACGATTTGGGTCGTCATCAGGAAGCAAGCGGCAAGTCCCTTGAATATTTCGACCCTGAAACCAATGAAAAGTACATTCCGTATGTTGTTGAGCCGTCCTTGGGTTGCGACCGCGTATTGCTTGCGTTCCTTTGCGAAGCTTATGATGAGGAAGTTATTGATGCTGAAAAGAACGATGTCCGCGTAGTTTTGAGATTACATCCCGCTTTGGCACCGTTTAAGGCTGCTATTTTACCGCTTTCCAAAAAGTTGGCAGAGCCTGCAGGTGAGATTTTCCAGAAGTTAGCTAAAGACTTTATGGTAGACTATGACGATGCCGGTTCAATCGGTAAGCGTTATCGCCGTCAGGACGAAATCGGTACACCTTTCTGCATTACTTATGACTTTGAAAGTGAGACCGACGGTTGCGTAACTGTTCGTGACCGCGACACTATGGAACAGACCCGTGTGCCTATCGAAAGTTTGACCGAATTCATCCGTTCAAAGCTTGATTTTTAATTGATTCAGTATTTTTTCATTGTATCGCAAAACCCTTTCCTTTTGCATAAGAGGGAAGGGTTTTGCTTTTGGTTTTACGGCATATTTATATAGGTTAAAAGAATGATTTTTGAAAAAATCTTACATTTTTAAATTTTGTTAAAATATACAAAATTCACAAGAAGTTTTTGTCATAAAATACTTAATAAAATTCTTGCAATTTTGTGGCTTCTCTGTTATAATATCATTAAGAGTGGCGGTATATCTGCATTTTTTTAATGTATATACTGTCGAAAACTCAATAATTTCCTAAAGGAGAATGTTTATGATGACCAGGAACATCAGAAAAATTGTCAGCATTGTTTGTGCTGTCGCAATCCTTCTGTCAATCAGTGTTATCTCTTTCACCGGCTCATCTTCCGCTATGGTTGATATTCAGGGTGATTTGACGAAACCTACTATGTCAGAAGAAGTTAACCTCACTTTCCAAGGGGAAAATCGTTATGGTATCCCTCTTGGCCGTCATGCCGGCGGAAGTGATGTTGCTTATACTAATGATTATGCAAAGTTAAGGGTTACTACCGGTTGGTATTTCTTTGGAAAAGACGGCTCGGTAGGTGAAACAACAGTAATGCATGATGCGGGTGCTACTGCAACAGCTGCTCTGGCTAATTTGTATAAGTTTACCACAGGTAATACTTATTCTGTTAGCTTCAAGTATAAGGTTCTTGCAGGTGCAAGCATTAAAACCCGTGGATTTACTGTTGGTCTCGCTGCTGACCCGATTGACAAAGCCGCTAAGAATGACTCTTCAGTGTTCTCAGGTTTAAAAACCAGCGGTACTGCTGTTAAGTGGAATGTTAACGGTGTTGCTCAAACCGGCACATTGTCTGCTGATACCGATTGGCAGACTGCTACTGTTGAGTTTACAGCCACCGCAGACGGTTACTTCGGTATTCAGGGTCTTGGTATTAACGATGAAGGCGGCATAATGTACTTTGCTCTTGATGATGTAGTAATCAGCAAGGTTTCCGGTTCTTATGGTGTGACTAAGATTACTCATGATATGGAAAACTTTACTGTTGGCGCTAAGCCCAGCAGTTTTACTATGGCAAGTGGCAATGCAACTATCGTGGATTTGGGCGATGAGGATGAACATGGCAAGGTTCTTAACATAACCGGAAACCGCGGTAGATTCTCTGATTCCCAGGTTTTCGAAGCAGGAAAGAAATATTACATTTCGTTTGACGCTAAGACTACTGATGGTAGTTCTAAAAATATGTGGTTGGTTTTTGCGGGCGGTACAAGTACATCAAAACCGAGATATATTTTGGATAACGGTGCAGGTGGTCAGACCGGTAGCGTATTTACTGGAATGAATGAAATGTTTAAGTTCTATATCGACGGTGAAAGTGTAGCTAAAGCAAACTTTAAACTTTCCGGCGAATGGCAGAAATTTACAGTTGTTGTTGACTTTACAAACGAAACATATAACGCAAATTTAAAAGCATGTAGCGCTGACTGTACCAATTTGTTTGATGCAGCAAGGTATTTCTATTTTGGTAATAGTAATACATGGTATGACAATTTAGAAATTATTGCTCTTGACCCCAGCGCAACTCCCGGTTACGCTTTGGTAGAGGAAGTTGTTGACGATGAAGTTAAGTCGACAGTTATAGCCGCAGGTTCTAAGTATACACTTACTACACCTGTTGATACAACCGGTGACCGTGGATTTAAGTGCTGGGTTGATGCCGATGGTAATGAAATCGCAGATCCCAATAACTATATTCCGGCTAAAGGCTTTAACAAAGTAACGGCTACTTGGACTGCAACTTTTGTAAAGGTTACCTTTGTAAATGGTTCCGATACTTCTGCGCCCACTCGCATGGGTGTTGGTTCTAAACTTTTACCCCCTGAAAAGCGTCCGAATGTAAACCTTTTCTTCCAAGGATGGGTAGATGCAGACGGTAAGGTTTACACTGAAGTTCCTGATAAGAATGTTACTCTTTATGCTAAATATAATGGTACAATTCTTACCTTTGATAAGATATTTGCTGCCGAAGGTCAAGACCAGACAGGTAATTCAGGTGCCTTGGTTGCTGACCCCGACAATGCACAGAATAGTGTGTTCAAGATGACATCTGTCTCATCTGCAGGCAGAATGATTACTTTACCTGCCGCCGATTATAGTGGCGCAGGCAGATTTGAACTCAAAACCAACACAACCTATACATACACTATTAAGTATAAGGTCGCTGCAGGTTCAAAAGGTGGAAGCTTCCAGATTCTTCGCGGTAACGGTGTTTATGAGAGCAGTTCGTTAGAGAGAACAGTTATTCCCGGAGTTAACTCAGTTAATGTTCTGGCTTCTGATACAGCTACTGAGTGGAAAGCCGTTACAGGTACATTTACTACCGGCGATTCTCACTATCTCGAGCGTGTATATTGGTATTATCAGAATAATCTTATCTTAAAAACATCAGGTAACTTTGATATTTACTTCGACGATATCGTTATTGCAGAAGTATTAGACGAGGCTCCTGAAGGTGCAGTTGCAATCAACTTCAAGACAAACGGTCTCGAAATTCCTCCCATCTACGGATTCCCCGGCGAAGCATTAGAAGTACCTACCGGTATTACAAATGGTTCAGCTGAGTTCCTCGGTTGGTACACCGATAAGAAACTTTCTGTTCCTTATACTGCAACCGAGTTTGGCACTGAAGACGTTATTATTTATGCAAAATGGGATATGGCCCCGTTTGTTATGGACCTTGAAAACTATGACAACAGTGGTCCTGCATCACGTTGCCACCTTGAAGTAGACGCCAACGGCAACCACTACTTCAACTGGAATAGTGAATTTAATCCTTCTCAGAGTTCCAGCACTATGTACTCACAGCAGGTAAACGGCAATGGCTTGTATTGCACATTGATTCCCGGTGTTGCATATAAAGTTACTTTTGATTATAAGTTAATCGAAGGTTCGTTTAACATCGGTGTTGTTTATAACAACGCAGGCAACGCTTGGTCTGACCGTAAGGCAGGCGGTAGTTTCTTAACTCTTAAAGATGTTGATGAGAAGAATTGGAAGACAGCTTCTTTCTCCTTCACCGCTGATTGCCCCGCAAACCTTAACTACCTCAGCTTCGGCGTTGCAGGTGATGGTAACTGCTACTTCGATAACATCATTGTAGAGTGTTCTGCAAATATGCTTAACCTTTATGGCTCATCGGTAATTATGTTCAACTCTACCGGTGGTAATGCTGTTCAGCCTATTGCAGGTGACCCCGGTGAGTTAATCGGCACACTTCCTTCTGCAACAAGAGCAGGTTACCAGTTTGACGGTTGGTATACCGATAGCACTCTTCAGACCAAGTTTAGCGACAAGAAATTCGGTGAAGAGGGTTGCACTCTCTATGCTAAGTGGATTATTGGTAAGTTCAACGAAAGTTTTGAAGACTTCCCGAAAGCAATTACCTTAGCAGGTGGTTATAAGCTTTATAACACCACAAACTTTAAGACCGATTTCGATAAAGCAAACGTACAGAGTGGTGACACCGCTATCTTCCGTAGCGGTGCAACAACAGGCGATAAGGCATTTACAATTTGCCGTGATGCTGCACTTGCTCTTACTGTTGGTAAGCAGTACACTGTAACCTTCTATGTAAAACCGACCAATGTTGGTCAGGCTGCAGGTACTATCAGCCTTATCAGTATGGATAAGTACAATAACGTTAACGCACCTTCTAAGAAGGACGTTATCACTACTGTTGGTGAACTTAAAGCCGGTGAGTGGCAGAAGGTTTCTTACACCTTTACTGCAACCGATAAGTTTGTAGGTATTTCTACTTCTACCGGCAATGATATGTATCTTGATAACTTTACTATAACACTTAAGGGCTATACCGGAACCACTACCGGTGATAACTCTGCCAACCCGATGCTCATCGTTATGATGATTATCTTGGCTGCAGGTGCTCTTACTGTTACCGGTAAAAAAGTTTTCGAGAAATAATTAAACAACAATTTCAGCTCCTCCGTGAAAACGGGGGAGTTGTTTTATGTGAAAATCGTAATTCAAACCTTCGATTATTTTTGTAAAAGACATTACAATAATGATGAATTTACAATAAATTTGTTGACATAAATTAATTATTATGTTAGAATAAAAAAAATACATAGTGAAAGGGAAAATTTATGAAACGTATTATTTGTATTTTAATTGTTTTGACAATGAGTTTTGGTTTGCTTGTTGGCTGTGGCGGTAAGAAAACCAACAACAGCAGTGTGCCTGCAACTAATACAGGGCTAGTCTTTACCACTGATGATGTTAAGTACATAGCCGAAGATGGTTCTTCGATTTACCGCATTGTCCGTCCTGACGGTGATACTGAAATGTCTGCACCTGCGTCTCTTCTTTTCAAAAATATGAAGGATGGCTTGGGCATTGGTATCAAAAACGTAGCTGATACTGAGGATGGTACGGATGTTTATGAGATTTTGTTAGGTGATACTAACCGTCCTGAGTCAAAAGTAGCTAAGGAACATCTCTATGATAACGGCATGGGCAGATATCAGGATTATATTATCTGTACTATGGGTAAGAAAATTGTTATCAATGGTATCACTAACGAAGCCATAGCAAATGCTGTAACATATTTTGTTGATAATTTCATCAAGAACGAAGGCGTTGCCGGCGGTATTAAATATATCTACTCTACACCGGGTGAATTCGGAACTATGACTATTAACGGTGTTGATGTTTCAAAATTCACCGTCGTGCGCGATATGTCAAGCCGTTCTTGGCTTATTCAGGAAGAATACCGCAAAATCCAAGAAAAAATTCAAGAAAAGACAGGCTTCTTGATTCCTTTGAGAAATGACAAGGAAACTGCTGAAAAGGAATATGAAATTCATATCGGTAATACTATCCGTACCGCAAAACCTCAGTCTGGTTATGACTATGATAGTTGGGAAATTGCCATTGCTGATAAAAAGGTTTATATTTCTGGTGGTAGTACTTATGCCGTTCAGGTAGCCTTGACGGAGTTTGGTAAAATGCTCGATAAAGGTACTGTAACAAACGCTGATTCTAAAACAGGTAGTTATGCATCCACTGTTGCTACTTATGATTTTTCAGAGTATTACACATTAACCTGGCAGGACGATTTTGACTATGAGGCAATGAATCCGGAAGTAAATGGTTGGAAAGTTGACCCGATTAGTATTAACAACAATGTTCAAACTAATGATGATGGCGAGACTTATAGAAGATTCGGTACTGCATTCTTGGTAACCGACAAAGATACAAGTATTGTAACTAACGGCAACTTTATTATGCGCGCTATTAAAATGGAAGACGCAACCATTCTTTATGATGTTAACCAGGGTGGCGGTACATATGGTCTTCTTTATAAGCACCAAGCAGGTATCCGTAGTGCGTCCATAATGCGATTTAACTTTGGTTATATTGAATTGCGCGCAAGAATTCCTGATGGTAAGGGAGTATATTCTTCTTTCTGGCTCACTAATTCAGGTGACCTTGAGATTGATATCTTCGAAAGTCTTGGTAATGCACATACTTTAAGAGCAAATATCCACTATTGGCAAGGTATTGGTGGTCACAATTCACTTGACGGTGGTCTTTTTGGCGAGGGCAATCATAAAGTTGCAGGTCAGGATAGACAGTATGTTTTACCGAACTCAGAGGGTACTTTGTTTGACGATTATCATACAATTGGTTGCTACTGGAGTTGGGATGGTATTAAGTTCATCTGTGACGGTGTGACTTACTATGAGGACCAGGTGGATGAGTATCATTATGATAAATATGTGGAAGTTGTCTGTGGTTTTAATATAGGTTGGGCTACACGTGGTGCACCTGATGAAAGCCTCCAATTCCCGCTTGAGTATCACGTTGATTATATCCGTCTTTATCAGGTTGATGGTCAAGGCTTAAAACTTTATAAATAATTTGTTATAAGATTAAAACAACCCGTTGGTGAAACGGGTTGTTTTATTTTCGACAAACTTTAACAAAAAGTCTGTTAAATTTTAAACAAATTTGTTTTTTGGTATTGAGTTTTGAGTTGAAATCGTATATAATATTTCTTGTTAAACCACGAAAGGAGATTTCATAATGGAATATTCACTTGAAGTTCAAAACATGTGTCCTTTAACCAAAGGACCGAACCACGGTCCTGCACCTATTCCTGAGGAGGGAAAATGGGTTCAGGCAAAGGAAATCAAAGACATTTCCGCTTACACTCACGGTGTTGGCTGGTGCGCACCTCAACAGGGCGCTTGCAAGCTTTCGCTCAACGTTAAAGACGGTATTATCGAGGAAGCTCTTGTTGAGACCATCGGTTGCTCGGGTATGACACACTCTGCAGCTATGGCAGCAGAAATCCTCCCCGGTAAAACTCTTTTAGAGGCTCTTAACACCGACCTCGTTTGCGATGCTATCAATACCGCAATGCGTGAGTTGTTCTTACAGATTGTTTACGGCCGTTCACAGTCTGCTTTCTCTGAGGGCGGTTTGGTTATCGGCGCAGGTATGGAAGACCTCGGTAAAGGCGAGCGTTCAATGGTTGGTACTATGTACGGTACTAAGGCAAAGGGCGTAAGATACCTTGAAATGACCGAAGGTTACTGCACCAGAATGGCTCTTGACGAGAATAACGAAGTTATCGGCTATGAGTTCGTTTCTTTAGGCAAGATGACCGACTTCATTAAGAAGGGTATGGAGCCTAACGAGGCTTATGAGAAATCTAAAGGTACATACGGAAGATTCAATGATGCTGTAAAGTACATTGACCCCCGTAAAGAATAATAGGAGGTAATGTATAATGGCTAAGTTTGAAGGTTACGAGAGAAGAGAAGCTAAGATTTTGGCTGCTTTGAAAGAATACGGCATTAACTCAATTGATGAGTGTAAAGACATTTGTGCTGATTACGGCATCGACCCCTACAAGATTGTTGAAGAAACCCAGCCGATTTGCTTTGAAAATGCAAAGTGGGCTTATACTGTAGGTTGTGCAATCGCTATTAAAAAGGGTTGCAAAAAAGCTGCTGACGCTGCTGCTGCTATCGGTATCGGTTTGCAGGCATTCTGTATTCCCGGTTCTGTTGCTGAAAACCGTAAGGTTGGTTTAGGTCATGGTAACTTGGGCAAAATGCTTTTGTCTGAGGAGACTGAGTGTTTCTGCTTCTTGGCAGGTCACGAGTCTTTCGCTGCTGCCGAAGGCGCAATCAAGATTGCACTTAACGCTAACAAGGTTCGTGTAAAACCCTTGCGCGTTATTTTGAATGGTCTTGGTAAAGACGCCGCTTATATCATTTCGAGAATCAATGGTTTCACTTATGTTGAGACCGAGTTTGACCCTTATACCGAAGAGGTAAAGGTTATCAGTGAAAAGCCTTTCTCAAAGGGACCGAGAGCTGATGTTAAGTGCTACGGCTCTGACAACGTTCCCGAGGGCGTTGCAATTATGCAGTTGGAGAAGGTTGGCGTTTCGATTACCGGTAACTCCACTAACCCGACTCGTTTCCAGCATCCCGTTGCAGGTACTTACAAAAAGTGGTGTAACGAGAACGGCGTAAACTACTTCTCGGTTGCATCAGGTGGCGGTACAGGACGTACCTTGCACCCCGATAATATGGCTGCAGGTCCTGCTTCTTACGGTATGACCGATACTATGGGCCGTATGCATGGTGACGCTCAGTTTGCAGGTTCTTCTTCTGTTCCTGCTCACGTTGAGATGATGGGACTTATCGGTGCTGGTAACAACCCCATGGTTGGTATGACTGTTGCTTGCGCAGTTGCTGTTGAGCAGAACGCGAAATAAGTAGTTAATAATTTAAAATGAATCCACGGCTTGAGTATTTATCTTAAGCCGTGATTTTTAATAAGTAAAAATTAAAAAAACAGTTGATTTTATCGCTTTAACGTGCTATACTGTAAAAAACAAATTAAAGGAGGCAGTCAAAATGACAAATAATAAGTTTTATTTTTACTTTATTTATTTTAATAAGGGCTGCCCGTCTTTTTGATACCAAATTGATTAAAATTTGGCTTGAATAAAACGGACAGTCCGCATTTGTTGTGCTTTTGCATTAAACAGGTGCGGATTTTTATTTTTAAATTACAAATTAATGTAGAAAGTTGATGTATACTGCTATGCAAATGAATTTCCACAGAAAATTACCTATTCCTCAGGAAGTGAAAAAAGAATATCCGTTGACTGAAAGTATGAAACAAGTTAAGGCAGAACGCGATGAGAGTATTAAAGCGGTTTTTGACGGTGGTTCTGATAAATTTATTCTTATAATTGGACCTTGTTCGGCTGACCACAGCGAGCCGGTGCTTGAATATAT
>JAZRSW010000037.1:0-5298 GCA_045651745.1 Acutalibacteraceae bacterium | reverse complement strand
CAGTTTCGTAAAACATTAAAATTTCCTGTGTCGAAGACACAAAACGCAGAAAGGCTGTCGCCTTTCGAGGCTTTTGGCAATGATACAGGGAATTTTGTTTGAGAAACAAAAACTTCCTTATGAAGCGTGGGCGAAACTCGGCACTTTTTTGTTTTACTATTGTTCTATTGTTTAAGTAACTTTCATAAACTGTGGTATAAAGGTCGTTGAACGTGGAAATGACACTGAAAATGTCATTTCCACGCCAAATCTTCGATTTGTCAACAAATTTTCAAAGAAAATTTGACAACGACCATTGCAATGAATATGTTCAATTACCAAAGGTAATTGTTTGCGAATTCAAAGAATTCGCAGTCGAAATAAGGCTTTGCCCTATTTCGACATTCACATAGTCATTATGAAAGGATGGACGTGCTATGAAATCGGATTTGAAATTTCAAGTTGTAAAAGAAACCGCAGAATATTTTCCTCTGAATTTAAAACAACTTATCTGTAATTTACCGCAAAAAACGCTTGATTCTATAACTGAAATAAGGCTTCGCGCCGACCGTCCTTTAAGTATAACCTTAAACGGCGAAAATGTGTTTTTGGCAAAAGCGGGACACATTTGTTATCTTGCACAACACGGATTGTATGTACCGACTAAACAAGAACTTGAAGAAATTTTTATAAATATGTGTGAACATTCGGTTTATGCTTACGCTGAACAGATAAAACATGGCTACATAAACTTAAAAAACGGGTGTAGAGCCGGTCTTGCCGCATCGGCGGTGTATGAAAACGGGAAAATTATAAATTTTTCGCATATTTCTTCAATTAACATAAGAATTGCCGCTGAAGTTTTAGGTTGTGCATTGCCGATTGCCGAATTCTTAAATGGTGGATTGCTGATAGCAGGACCGCCGTCATCAGGTAAAACAACACTGTTAAGAGATGCTGTCCGTTTGATTTCAAGCGGAATTTCAACAGTCCGTCGCCGTGTTTCCGTGATAGATACACGCGGAGAAATGGCGGCTACCGATAACGGTGTGCCAACGTTGGATTTGGGTGCTTTAACTGATGTCATTTCGGGTTGCGAAAAAGCGGAAGGTATCAAAATAGCATTGAGAACCTTAAATCCACAAGTAATCGCATTTGACGAACTTGCTGATTTGGATGAAGTAAAGGCGGTTGCAGAGTGCTTTCATGCTGGTTGTGATGCGCTTTGTACGTTACATATCGGCAGTACAGAAGAATTGCTGGAACGTGAAGTGTCGAGGGTATTGTTGCGGTCGGGAGTAATTAAAAATGTGGCTTTTTTAAGTGCTGTCGGCGAGCCGATTCAGGTTTTTTCAGTAGAAAGTAATGGTGATGAGTTAATTTTGCAACCAAAATTACGGGGTGTTGCACTTGCTTAAAATAATCGGACTTATATTTTTATCATTAAGCGTTGCTTCGGTAGGTTTTTTATATACTGAAACCTTGAATTTCAGAAAGCGGTATCTTCAGCAGTTGGTTTTGTTTTCAAACAGCTTAACCAATGAAATGAAAAGCAGAAATAACAATGTGTTTTCAATATTTTCAAATATCTCGGCAAAAGAATTATCCTTCTTAAAAACCATAACAAAAGATGATATAGAAAACATTAATTTGTTAAAAGATAAATTCAAAAATGCGGGTGTGTTTTCTGAAGATATTGAGGCGGTGGCGATGTTTTTAACAAAACTTGGTGCGAGTGATATTGAGGGGCAAGACATACACTGTAAATACTATTCGGGTGTGTTTTCTGATAAATGTCGCGATGCCGAAAAGGTGGTTCTGGAAAAAGGGAAACCCGCGCGTATTTTAAGCGTTTTAGGCTCTATGGCACTGTTTATTATTCTGATTTAATGAGGAATTAAAAATGGATGTAGATTTTATTTTTCAGGTTGCAGGCATAGGTATAATCGTGGCTGTTTTAAATCAACTTTTGCAACGTTCAGGACGTGATGACCAAGCGATGCTGACGACCTTGGCAGGACTTATAGTTGTGCTGATAATGGTTGTAACCGAAATAGGCAACTTGTTTGAAACCGTTAAATCGGTTTTTGGGTTGTGACGGTATGTTGGTCGGGATAGTAGGCGTTTGTGTTATAACGGCGGTAGCGTCACTTTTTATAAAAAAGTATCAACCCGAATATTCACTTGTTTTAACGCTTTTATCGGGTGCTTTGGTTTTAACGGCGTTAGCCTTAACTTTAGGCGGAATTTTGGGTGAATTGAGGGATATTTTTGACTCCTCAAAGTTGGATTCGCAAATATTTAAGATAGTTATAAAAGCGTTGGGTATTTGTTACATAACAAATTTTGCAGGAGATACCTGCCGTGACTTCGGACAAACCTCGTTAGCCACAAAGGTAGAATTAGCAGGAAAAATAACTGTTACTGTGTTAACTCTACCGCTCATAAAAGGAATTTTATCTACCGCTATGGAGCTTGTAGGATGAAAAGAATAGTAATTGCTTTTGTTATAGTTTTATGCCTTCTTTGTTGTGGTCAAGCCTCGGCAGAAGAAGTTAATATTAACGATATATATTCCGAACAGTTTAAAGCAAGCGGTGCTGAAGATTTGAGTGATTCTTTGCCCGACGAAGTTAATGAAAAATTAGATGAAATTGATATTTCGAGTAGTGACATATCGTGGACAGAGTATTTCACACCGCAAAATATTTTTCAAAATATGTGGTCATTTATAAAAGGCGGTGGCAAACGTCCGTTTTCCTCGTTGGTTTCACTGTTGGCAGTTTTGCTTTTTTCGTCTGCAATAGAAGGCTTTTACAGTGAGAATAAAACAGTTAAATATGTGGTTAGTATAGGGGTTACGGCAGTTGTGGTTTTGCCTGCGGCAAGCACTGTGAACGCTTGTGTTTCAGCAGTGGCTTCGTCAGGGGTGTTTATGTTGTCATTTGTGCCTGTTTTCGCAGCAATTTTGGTGTCCCGTGGTAAATCTGTCACTGCGGCAGGATTTTCGACCGTAATGTTGGCGGTAAGTCAGGGCGTGACGGCACTCTGCTCATTTTGTTTAGCACCACTGACGGGTATGCAATTAGGATTATCGGTTGCCGGCTCAACATTACAGGATATAAATATTGGCTCAATCGGCAATGCTATCAAAAAAGCATCAATGTGGACGTTGTCATTAGCGTCGACAGTTTTACTCGGTGTTTTAGGAATCCAAACCGTTGTCGGCGGTGCTACTGATAATTTGACCTCAAAAACCGCAAAATTTGTGTTAGGCACGGCTTTGCCCGTTGTCGGTACAACTGTCAGTGAGGCGTTGAGTACTGTCAGAGGCTGTGTAAAACTTTTAGGCACCTCGGTTGCGGTTTATGGGATAGTGGCATTGGCTTTACTAATTTTACCCACAATAATAGAACTCTTATTATGGCGTATCAGCTTATTATTAGGCTCGTCAGCCGCCGAAATGTTAGGTCAGGCAAAAGCAGTGTCATTAATACGCTCGGTTGATGCGGCAGTGTCATTTATATTAGGTGTAATGATTTTAGTCGGTGTGTTGTTTATTATTTCTCTTACAGTGGTAGCGGTGGTTTAAATGGAAACAGTGAAAGCACTAATTATGTCACTTTGCGTTGTTCTGATTTTTTCAGGTGTGGCTATGATGTTGATACCTGAAGGAACAATGAAGAAATCGGTTAAAATACTTATTTCAATTATCATTATTTCGGTAATCGTAACCACAGTTTTCGGCGTATCCGAAGCAGTGAAAGGAATGAATTTTAGTTCTAAAAATATCAATTTGAATGAGACGAGTTCTACTTTCTCTAAAACAGTGCAAAATCAAAGTATTGAAAACGTGGAGTCGGCGGTTAAGGCGGTTATTATTGAAGAATTTGCAAAAAAAGGAATAAAATCTGCCGAAGTTTCAATAATTGCTAATATTACCGAGGACAACCGAATATATATTACAAAGGTTGAGATTTTGTGTAACACCGACGAGGTTGTTTTGTGCCGAAATGTGATAGATAAACTGTCGGTTTGTGATGATGTAAAGGTGACGGAAAGGAAATAATATGGATTTAAAGGAAAGTTTTGTGAAATTAAAAGAAAAACTACCAAAATCCAAAAGCGGATTTTTAGTAGTTATCGGTTTAATTGGAATGGTATTAATACTCATTTCCTCATTAGATATCGGCACAAAAGAGAAAAGTGAAAAACCGCAGTCAGTACAAACCTCGGTCAATAAAACCGAAAGTTATACAGAAAATCTTGAAAAACGGCTTGAAGCGGTTATTTCCAATATGCTCGGTGGCAGTGAAGTTAGTGTGTTGATAACATTGGAAAGCGGTGCAGAATATATTTATGCCGATGAAATTAAAACTGATGCAGATGTGACAAAGGACCAATCGGCTTTAAAAACTCAAGAAAGTGACAGTAACCATAAAACTTATGTAATCATAAAAGACGCTGACGGCAACGAGCAACCTCTTATCGTTACCGAAAAAATGCCTGTGATAAGAGGTGTGGTAATCGTTTGTGAAAACGGGCAGACTTCTAATGTTGCCACGGCAGTTAGATTGGCAGTTAAATCGGCTTTAAATGTTGATGACTCTAAAATCTGTGTTATCGGCAGGCATATATGAAAGGAGATTAATTTAAATGCAAAAGGGTAAGGGCAAGGTTTTTTCAAAAAGACATATAGTGACATCTGTCTTGGTCGTGTGTCTTGCGGCGGCGGTCTGGCTAAATATGAAGTATTCAAGTTTTGATAATAACAATCTTGGCGCAAATAATAATTCAAGTGATACGGAATATTTTGATAAAGACAGTAATTTAGGGCAGGCGGTACAAACCGGTACTGGTGTTGACAAAATAGCAACCGCAAGGCTTGAGAGGAATAATAACCGCAGTAAAACAATTGCTGATTTAACCGAAGTTGTTAACAATTCTTCTGCAGATTCTAAAGCCAAAGAAGAGGCATTAAAAGGTCTTAATTTAATTGCCGAGCAGGTTAATGCCGAGGCTTCAATGGAAACTGTAATTAAACTTAAAGGTTTTGAGGATGCATTAGCGATAGTTTCAGATGAAGCAGTAACGGTTATAGTCCCTGCAGAAAACCTCTTGACCAGTCAAACACTGCAAATTCAGGACGCTGTAATCTCTCAAAAAGCGATAGATTTAGAAAAAATTAAAATAATCGCCGTAAAATAGTTGCGAGATTAAAAAAATATGTTATAATAGATTTAAACAGTTTAAAGTTTATTATAATTTGGAGGTTTCCGATTATGGAAAATAAAAAAACAAGCGGTCTTGCTATTAATA
>JAZRSW010000036.1:0-12688 GCA_045651745.1 Acutalibacteraceae bacterium | reverse complement strand
CACCGGTTTCACCCGTAAGACAGTTGAACCCCTCATTAAAATCAATAATACATTTTTCAATTACTGCTATATTTTCAATATTGATTGCTTTTAACATAAATTTGATTAAATCAACTTTCTTAACATTTCACAAAGATTTTTTGCATCTTCTTCTGTTTTAGTAATAACAAAAATGGTATCATCTCCAGCCAAAGTACCTAAAACATTTTGACAGTTCATCATATCTAATGAGGCGCAAGCACCCTGAGCCATACCTGAATGACATTTGATTACAACGTCATTCATCGAATAATCAACTGATACCGCAGAATGACCGAATATATCAAGATATTTTAAAGATTTACCGTTACCGCTTCCACCGTTTACTGCATAGCGATAAACACCGCTAGCATCAAGCATTTTGACAATACGGAGTTCTTTAATATCTCGCGAAACAGTAGCTTGAGTAACGTCATAACCTGCGTCACCCAAACGTTGCTGGAGTTCTTCTTGAGTTTCAATCGGAAATTCATTTATAAGGCTTAAAATTTTTGACTGTCTTTCCTTTTTCATTGTAGTCTCCTTAATAATTATCGGTCTTTTCGGAAAATACTTTATAAACCGAAACGTCATTTAATTTAATGAATTTTGCCATTAATTCGGAGTTTGAAATTTTTACCATTGTATTACTGTCAATTTCATAAGCTTTTCTGCCATCAGCTGACAGTTGAATAGCCGTTGAATCGTTATTTTTAACCTTAATATATACCTCGTGTTTGGCATCTAACACAACTGAACGTGCGACCAAAGTATGAGGACAAACGGGTGTTAAAACCATACATTGCAATTCAGGGTCTATAACAGGGCCGCCCGCCGAAAGTGAGTATGCAGTAGAACCTGTTGGTGTCGAGGCAATAATTCCGTCAGCTCGGTAATTTATTGTATCGTTACCGATTTTTAAAGTAATATCAATAACGTTTGAAAGAGAATCTTTAGATATTACAGCATCATTTAAACAGTCACAATTATCTATTACTTTGCCATCGATAATTTTTTCTGCCTTTAGCATCATTCTTGTTTCTACCGAATAATCACCTGTAACAATTCGCTTTAAAATATCAAGATTGCTACTGTCAACCGACGCTAAATAACCTAATCTACCCGCGTTGATACCAAGAATCGGGCAATTATGTACAGCGGCAGATTTTGCAACCCTTAAAATAGTACCGTCGCCACCGATAACAATAACTGCGCTGATTTTATCGAGCATATTATTATACGGTGTTTCACTGTTTATTTCCTTGGAAAACTCGGTAATTAAAGTTTCAGCACCATATTCGGTTAAAACTTTAGAAACTCGCTCGGCAATTTTAGCACTTTCCGTCTTTTCCTTATTATAAACTATGAGGATTTTCAAGATAATTCCTCCTTTATTTATCTAATTCTTCATGGGACGCTTTAACAACATCTTGGGCGGTCACACCGCAAATATTTTCACCTGAATCGGTTTTCTTAATATGTACTAAATATTCAATATTACCTTCAGGACCTTTGACGGGTGAAAAAGTCAGTCCTAAAACGGTCATATTATTTGAAACAATCATATCCAAGGTCTTTTGCACTGTTTCGATATGGACAGCTTTGTCACGAACCACACCCTTTTTGCCGACTTTGTCCTTCCCTGCCTCAAATTGCGGTTTAATAAGGCAAACTGCCTCACCACCAATTTTCATCAGTTCTCGCATTACGGGAACAATAATTGAAAGAGAAATAAAAGAAACGTCAACCGAACAAAAATCTAATTCCTCGGGGATTTCGTTATGAGTTACATAACGGAAATTTGTACGTTCCATATTTACTACTCTTTCATCGGTGCGAAGTTTCCATGCCAACTGACCGTAGCCGACGTCAATCGCGTAAACCTTTTTAGCACCGTTTTGCAACATACAATCAGTAAAACCGCCTGTTGAAGCGCCGATATCGGCACAAAGTTTACCATCTAAAGTAATTGGAAATGTTTCCATTGCCTTTTCAAGCTTTAGACCGCCTCGGCTGACGTATTTTAAAGGGTTACTTCTAACCTCAATAACGTCACCATCTTTAACAGTTGTGCCGGGTTTGTCGGCTTTTTGGTTATTAACATAGACTACGCCCGCCATAATAAGCGTTTTTGCTTTTTCACGGCTGTCACAGACTCCTAAGTCAAAAACCGCTGCATCAAGTCTTTTTTTATTGTTCAAGTGATAATACCTCTTTTACTGTTTTCGCAATTGAATCACTGTCTAAACCATACTTTTTACGTTGAGAATCAACAGTTGCTTGCTTTACAAAGCCTTCGACTGCTTGAGCCTTATATTTCCCGTTAAAGCCATTCTGAAGCAATTTAAATCCACATTTTTCAGCAACACCGCCGTTTAAAATCCCCTCTTCAAAGAATAATACATTTTTAAAACTTAATAATTTTTCTATTAACGCGTTAGACAACGGATTTATAATATTAAGTTTGACAACTGCAACATTAATGTTATTTGTATTAAGAATTTGTTTTGCTTTTAATGCTTCAGCGGTTAATGTACCATAGGTAACAATCGCAGTGTCACCACAACCGAAAACTGTGAATTCGTCAAAATTTTCACCATTTTCGGTAATTTCAGGTTCACTTCCACGCGGATATCTGATTGCGGCAATACCTTTGGGATTTTCAAGCCGCTTTTCAAACATTTCTCGTAATTCTTGGAATGTTGCGGGAGCGTAAATTTCAACACCGGGAATTGACGAAAGAAATGCAACGTCAAACAAACCTTGGTGAGTTTCACCGTCATCACCGACAAAGCCTGCACGGTCAACCGCCAAGGTCAACGGCACGCCTGCAATAGCAGCATCGTGGATAATTTGGTCAAAACCACGTTGTAAAAAAGTTGAATAGACCGCAAATACGGGCTTTAAACCCGAAACAGCTAATGACGACGAAAACGTAACCGCGTGCTCCTCGGCAATACCAACGTCGAAAAATCTATTCTTATATTTTTCGGAAAATTCTTTTAATCCTGTGCCATAAGTCATGGCGGCTGTAATTGCACAGATTTTTTCGTCTTTTTCGGCTAATTCACAAAGTTTGTCACCGAAAATGAGCGAAAAGTTTGCACTTGGTTTTTTTAGTTCACCTGTTTTCACATCAAAACCGCCAACACCGTGAAAGTCACCCGGGTTTGTTTCCGCAGGTACATAACCCTTACCTTTCACAGTTTTTGTATGAATTAAAACAGGACGGTTAAGTTGTTTGGAAATTTCAAATGTTTCACAAAGTTTTTCAATATCGTGACCGTCAACCGGTCCCATATAATAAAAGCCTAATGACTCGAAAATATTACTATGATAAATTGCATTTTTTACCATCAACTTAAAATGGAAAACAAATGAACGCAAAAACTTGCCGATTAACGGGATTTTAACTAAAAATCTTTCAACACCGTATTTAAACTTAAAATATCCTTTTTGTGTTCTGATAGAACTTAAATGTTTTGCCAGAGCACCTTTATTTTTAGAAATCGACATTTTATTGTCGTTCAAAATAACAATTAATCTACTGTCCTTTTTGCTAACATTGTTTAACGCTTCATAAACCATACCGCCGGTTAAAGCGCCGTCACCCAAAACAGCAATAGAAAAACCGTTATCATTATTCAAAAACTTTGCTATACTCGAACCGTATGCAGATGAAACCGATGTGCTACTGTGTCCCGAGATAAAACTATCGTGGGCACTTTCTTCAGGTTTCATAAACCCTGAAATTCCGTCCTCTTTGCGCAAGGAAGAAAACTGTTCGTATCTTCCTGTCAACAGTTTATGAGGATAACATTGATGACCAACGTCAAAAACAATGGTATCTTTAGGTGAATTAAAACACTTATGCAAGGCGACAGTTAACTCAACCGCACCTAAATTTGACGCCAAATGTCCCCCATTTTCTGCAACAGTGTTAATTATACAGTCGCGCATTTCTTCGGAAAGAACCTTTAATTCCTTATTATTCAGTTTTCTTACATCTTCGGGTGAATTAACCCGACCGAGAAAACAATAATCCATTTTTTACATCCTTAAATTTAATTTAATCTTGTAACCATACTTTCAGCAAATTTCTTTAAATTATCTGAATCGTCAAAGTCTGATAACAAATAAATAGCCTCGTTTGTTAATTTTTCAACGTCTGCTTGGGCTTTTTCAAGACCAACTAACGAAACATAGGTTGATTTATTTTGTTCTGTATCACTGCCGATAGGTTTGCCCAAAATCTTCTCATCACCTATTATGTCGAGAATATCGTCCCTTATTTGAAAAGCTAAACCTAATTTTTCGGCAATTTGTGATGCCTTTTCGGTTTTATTATCGTCAGCACCGGCTAAAATGCAACCGATTGTTGCCGCTGCCTTTAATAATGCACCTGTTTTTAAGCGGTAAAGTTCTGAAACAACATCTAAAGGTGCTTTTGAGTTCTCATACTTAAGGTCAATCACCTGACCGCCAATCATACCGTTAACACCGGCACATTCTGACAACTTTGCTAATGCTTTAACAACACGGTCAGCAGGAATATTTTCGGTTTTAGCGGCAAGACCGAAACTTTCGGTTAACAGCGCATCACCTGCAAGCAAAGCCGTAGATTCACCAAAAGCCTTATGACAAGAGGGTTTGCCGCGACGCATATCATCATTATCCATACAAGGTAAATCATCGTGGATAAGTGAATAGGTATGTATCATTTCGAGCGCGACGGCAAAATTTAAAGCGTCATCGGGATTACCGCCCGCAACACGCATAAACTCCATCAAAAGTTTAGGTCTGATACGTTTTCCGCCTGCCGAAGCACTGTAAGACATAGCCTTTAAAAGTTCGTCATATTCAGTACCTGCGGTGCTTAAAACATCATTTAATTTATTCTCAATTAAAACTTCGTAATTGTCAAACATAATAACTCATCTTTCAAAATAAAGTAGTATGCTAAAATATCAATTTTACACTAATTGTTCAATCTTTTGACGGGCAGATTCAAGTTGTTGTTTACATTCTGCCGATAACTTAATACCGTCGGTATAAAGCTTTATAGACTCATCAAGTCCACACTCGCCCGACTCCAATTTTTCAACGATTTTTTCTAAATTTTTAAGATTATTTTCAAATGATTCGCTCATTCTTATTCTCCTTTTTGAATAGCATTAACTGTGCAATCCACAGTGCCATCTGACAAAGTTAATTTAATATTCTCGCCAACAGTTAAGGTCTCAACAGAATTTACGGCTCTACCGTCTATTTCAGCAATTGAATACCCACGAAGTAGTATTTTTGCGGGATTTAATGCGTCAAGTTTTGCTGTAAGTTCGGTGATTTTATTATCAACTTCAGCTGTATTTTTATTAAAAACCGAATCAAGACGAGATTTTAAATTATCAAGACTTAAACTCAAAGAGTCCACTGTATTATACGGATTAGCCAACACAGGACGGTTAACGAGCGACTTATATTTTTGCTCTAAATTGTTAAGCTTGTTATTAACAACTGAACTCAATCTGACATTTAAACCTAAAATATACGCCATAATTTCAGTAATATCCGGTACTGCTAATTCTGCAGCTGCAGACGGTGTTGGTGCGCGTAAATCGGCGGCGAAGTCGCAAATTGTAAAATCGGTTTCGTGACCTACTGCTGATATAACTGGAATTTTTGAATTTGCAACTGCACGTGCCAAATTTTCGTCATTAAAGCACCACAAATCCTCAACAGAACCACCGCCGCGACCGATAATAATTACATCGCAATCGGTATTATTGACCTTATTTAATGCCTCAATCATTTGTTCTGCCGAGCCTTCACCCTGAACCTTGACAGGACACATTAAAAGCGATGCTAATGGCCATCTGCGACCTAAAACGTTAATCATATCCTGCACCGCGGCACCCGTTGCAGAGGTTATAACGGCAATTTTCTTAGGAAACTGCGGTAAAGTACGTTTTTTTGCAGGGTCAAACAACCCCTCTTTACTTAATTTTTCTTTTAACTGTTCAAAAGCGACGGCAATACTGCCTGCACCATCGGGTTGCATATCACCAACGTAAAACTGATATGCGCCGTCACGCTCATAAAGATTAACGTCACCTCTACAGATAACTTTCATACCGTCAGTGGGTATAAACTTTAATCTCGCTGAACTCAACTTAAACATAACTGCCTTAATTGAAGAATTTTCGTCTTTTAAGGTAAAATAAGCGTGTCCGCTGAAAGAATTTACCTTGAAATTGGAAATTTCACCAACAAGAAAAATTGACTTTAAATTAACGTCAGAGTCAAGAACGGATTTTACATACCTATTCAATTGTGAAACGGTAATTACATTTCCGCTCATAATATTCTCCTATTTTTCTGCTAAAATTGAAGTCATAACTGCAATTCCAACGGCATTATCACTCGATAATTCAGGACTTGCAAAAAAAGCACCGTATTTTTCGGTTATATGCTTTCTAATATAGGTGTTAGACATTACACCACCTGCAAAAACAAACGGAATATTGCCGTATTGCTTTATTAATTCCGCAGTCATACAGTCAACTGTTTCTGCAAGATATTTAATTGTGAATGAGGCGATATCTTCTCTTTTATACCCTTTTTCGAGCAGTTGTTTTGCCTTATTTTCTAAACCTGAAATACTGCAGTCGGCACCTTTCATTGAAACCTTAATTTTATTATTATATTCACCTAAAAGTGACAATTTATCAAGTTCTTTCCCTGCAGGAAAGTTTAATCCTAATAGATTACCAACACGGTCAACCGCCTGCCCCATTTTTAAGTCAAGCGATTGAGCAACGATTTTACACTTAAAAAATGTATCCTTATCATACTCGGTATATAAAGCCTCTGTTGTACCGCCCGAAACGTGAAAAGAGATAAACGGCATTCCTATTAAGTCTAACTTATTGGCAGAAAACAGTGCCGCGGCAATATGACCTGCCTGATGTGAAAATTTATAAAGCTTCACACCTAAAGCACTTGAAACAGCAGATGCCACCGAAACGCCTGCTAAAAAGCATGGCATATAACTGTCTTCTAAACCTCTCGGCCTATCAGAAACACCGACGGCAGAAATATTTCCCAACTTACAAGCACCATCTACAATTTCCGGCAACGCCTTTGTGTGCAAAAACAAAGCATCGCTCTGTCTTAAACCAATACTTCCCTCTTTCACCGGCAAAAGACGGCGAGAATTTATAAACTCGCCCGTTTCACTGTTAAACTCTGCCGCAGAGGTAGTATAGTTGCTTGTATCAATACCTAAATAAACGCCCATTTTATTTACGGACAACAGTACCTAAAATACCGTTTACAAAAGAAGCATCTTCGGCCGATGTATATGTTTTGCAAAGCTCAACAGCTTCATCAATCGAAACAGCCTCGGGTATCTCGTCCATATATTTGATTTCATAAATAGCAAGGCGAAGAATTGCCAAGGCTACTTTTGAAATACGGGAAATTGTCCAACCGGAAGAAAGGTTTTCTGAAATAATAGCGTCAATTTCCTCTATATTATTAAAGGTTTCAGTGAATACTTTTACAGTATATCCGTCTTCATCTTCTAAAAAATCACGACATTCTTTAGCAGACAGAAGTATATCCTCAACCTCATATCCGTTAATACTTTTCTCAAAAATCAGCATAAAAGCCTGATTTCTTGCTTCTTTTCTTGTCATTACAGTACCTCACATAAAATATTCAAAAAGTTGCATTTTTATTCATGATATATGATACAACAAATTCCAGTTAAATTCAAGTGATTTTTCAGTTTTTACTCTATTTTTATCCTTGAAAAATTTATGTTGCAAAAATACATAAATATAGTTATAATAAAAAAGGATGCTTGTATTAAGTAAGAGTTACATAAATGCATTCAATATATTAGCGAGTTTCGACTCATGTCGATAAATCGAGGGTTTGATATATGAAAAAAGTTCTAAACGTTATATATATTTTTTTATGTGTAATACTTGCCGCAACTACAACTGTTTTTTGTTTTCTTTATAAAAAAGCTGATGAGAATTACAAATTTTATTATGGTTATTGTGAAGAATATCATAATGCTATAAATTCTATAAATAGTCTTACTAGTCAACTTTCAGTTGCAGAACAAGAACTTGCTGAATTAAAAAAGCAACCAGTTGACCTTAATACTGTAAAAGATTTTGGTACATTTAAATCCGTTGAAACTCTACGAGAAGAAATTAAAAGAAACCCATACCAAAGTGGTATTGTTAAGGTGACTGTTACTGGTTTTGCTTATCGCGACGGAAAACTTTATATTGGTGACTATAAAGAAAACTCTTTAGGTATTACAAGTTTAGATAAATCTAACTGTATATATACAGAATGTAATACTGATAAAAGTAACCGTGCTTTAACAGGGGATAAAATTAGAGTTACCGGGATATTAAAAATTAACACTGTTCATTTCACCGCACAATCACCATTAACTTCTGGATTTAATACAGATAAATATGACCGTTGGAAAGCTGATAATGATGAACAGAAACTAACAGGTAATACGGCTCAAGGGTTCTATATTTACAATGCCAAGTATGAAATTCTAAAATAAATATATCTTTCCTACTAGAGCAATAAAATAAATAGTACATCTTTAAAATTTGAAATTTAATAAATGAAATGCGGTGGAAAAATGATAAAGAAGTTCAGAAACAGTCTTTTTGGTTTTAACAAGGACGACGTTATGTCCTTTGTTATGGAGTCAAAGGAATCTGAAAACACCTTAAAAAAGAAAATAAACGAATTAAACGGTAAAATTGAAACTCTTAATAACGATATTGAGAGTTTACAAACAAAATATGAAGAAGCTAAAAAGACTTTAAGTGAAACTGAAGAACAGCTTGAATCTTACCGTCAGCGTGAAGAAGCTTTAACCGCTTTAAGTGAATCTATCGGAAGATTGTATTTGGTTGCAAAAGCAAATGCTGAATCGGTTATGGCAAGCGCTAATGAGTCGGCAGAAAAAAGCATGTACGCTGTTGATAAAAACATCGCAATTGCCGAAAATGCTGAAAGCGAGTTAAAAGAAATCAGCGATACATTAAATGAAAAAACTCGTGAATATTTAGAAGCGGTTGCTGACTTGAAACAACAGTTAGAAGACACAAGAAAAACTGTTGCCGAAGCTAAAGAAAATATTGCTGAACGCCAAAACGAGATGGCAAGTATCGGGGCTAACGCTTAATGAACACTTTTTATATCAATACTGCTGATTTGACGGATGAAATCGGTAAACTAAACGTCGGTGACAAGGTTTATCTATCAGGTACTGTTTATACTGCGCGAGATTCGGCACACAAGAGAATTTTTGAATTACTAGAAAATAATAAGCCACTTCCCTTTTTAATTGACGGCGCGACAATATATTATGCAGGACCTACTCCTACACCTAAAGGTCTAGCTATCGGCAGTTGCGGACCTACAACTTCAGGGAGAATGGATGTATATACACCGACGCTTTTAGATTTAGGATTAAAATGTATGATTGGTAAAGGCGAACGCAGTAAAAAGGTTTGCGATTCAATAGTTAAAAATAAGGCGGTTTACCTTTGCGCAATCGGTGGTGCAGGGGCATTAGCATCTAAGTGTATTACTTCGTGTGAGGTAATAGCATTTGACGATTTAGGTTGCGAATCGGTGAAGAAATTAGAATTTGACAACTTCCCTTTAATTGTAGGGATTGATTGTAACGGCGGAAACTTGTTTTTATAATTAAATTTAAAACACCCTATGAACTCATAGGGTGTTAATTTTATTATTCAGATATTTATATGGCGTTGTACCATAGTGTCGTACAAAAGCTCTTATTAAACTACCCGCATCCGAAAATCCACACTGCTCAGCCGATGATTGTTGGGTGTGCCCCTGCTTTAAAAGTTGAACTGCCATTTGTAAACGGTATTGGGTTAAATAGTGATTTATTGTACTACCAGTATACTGCTTAAAGGCAGTCATCAATGTTGTACGACCTACTCCAACATGCGATGCTATCTTATCAGCGGTTATCTTATTTCTATAATTCTGGTGTAAATATTGCAAAGTATCGCAAATATAAGGTGGAGTATAACGGGCAGATGACGATTGATTAGAAAGACTCTCAATTTCGGCAAGACAATAAAGCAAAAGCAAACGCTGCCGAAATATATCATTTTGAGCTTGTATATCATTAACCAAGACTAAAATACGCTCTTTTTGCGTATGCGATAGGACGAGTATTTTACCGTTATCACCGAATACATCCAACAAACGCTTACTATCAGCTACATAGTTTTCTATAAAATCCTTTGGAAAGCTCAAATTAATACGCTCATATTTAGCTTTTGGGTCACGAGCAACACGATGTTGAGCACCTGGTGGTGTTAACAGTAAAAAACTTCCCTCACCACTTAATGAGGAATCGGCTAACAGAAAATGCAAATTACCCTCTAAAATTAAACTTATTTCGTAAAAATTATGTACGTGGTAGTGAGGCATACCACTGCCGCCTACCTTATAAAAATAATCTGTCTTAATAGTAGAAATATTTGACGAAGCTTCAAATACACTTAAGTTCATCACACCACCGCCTTTATACTTAATCTACCATAAAATCGAACGATTTTCAATATTATTTGGATATTTTAATAAATATTTTGCAACCAATTGAACGATGTGCTAATTTTTTGTACGATTTGCCATTGTAAATTTTTTATAATTTTTTATAATTAAAATATAAATTAATTTTCGAGGATTTTTTATGAAAACAGCATACGAGTATATAAAAGAACAATTTGTTAATGTAAAGCCTTCTATGTCATATGATGGAAAAGATTTCGCTAAATGGCAAAAGGCTGCTAAAGAGAAATTAATTGAACTTCTCGGTTTAGAAAAAATGCAAACAGCTGAACCCGACTTACAAATTGAATTTACAAAAGAAATCGAAGGCGCTACAGAAATACGTTTCACTTTTCAAAGTGAGCCCGGTTATCGTATCCCCTGCCATTTGTGGTTGCCAACTGGTATAGAAAAGCCTCCTGTAATGATTTGCTTGCAAGGTCACACCAACGGTATGCACATTTCTATGGGCCGTCGTGTATATAAGTCCGATATTTTTGGTGGTGACCGTGAATTTTGCTTACGTATAATCAAAGAAGGCTTTGCCGCACTTGCAATGGAACAACGTAATTTTGGCGAATGTGGCGGTGACGAAACAGGTACACATTGTTTTGAAGAAGCATTAACAACTCTTTTAACGGGACGCACATTAATCGGTGAACGTGTTTGGGATATAATGCGTTTAATCGACTTATTGAAATCAGATTTTACTGACAAAATAGATACTGATACAATCTGCCTAATGGGTAACTCAGGTGGCGGTACTGCTACTGCTTATACTGCAGCTTTGGAGCCACGCCTTACCTTAGCTATGCCAAGCTGTGCTGTATGCAGTTGGTCGGAATCTATTGCTGCAAGAAGACATTGCGCATGTAACTATGTGCCTCATATTGCCGAGTATTTTGATATGGGTGATATTGCTGCTATGGCTTACCCAACATATTACGTGCAGGTCAACGGTGAAGTTGATAGCGGTTTTTATTTTAAAGGCGCTAAAGAGGCTTACGAACAAGCTAAACGTGCTTATACAGATATGGGTCAAGGCGACCGATATAGCTTTGTTGTTGGTTCGGGTGGACATCGTTTTTATGCTGACCTCTCCTATCCGGTAGTACACAAACATCTAGAAAATAAAGGAGAATAAGAAATGCGTTTTGGTGTAGCAACAGGTTATAGAAATTTTGCCGCAATTGTTGATAGCGGTTTTGATTACTACGAAGGAAATTTATCAACTATAACAAATTTTTCTGATGAAGAATATGCAGAGATGCTAAAAACCGTGCAAGCATCGCCTATAAATATGGAGGCTGTCAATGGTTTTTATCCCGGAAGTGTTATTCTCGTAGGCACCAATAGAGATATGGGTAAAATTGAAGCTTACACTAAAAAAGCCTTATCGCGCGCCGCTTCATTTGGTGTTAAGGTAGCTGTTTTAGGTAGTGGTGAATCACGCAACATCCCTGAGGGATATGATTTTCAAAAAGCTTACGATGAATTTGCTGAGGTTTTAACCTTATGTGGCAATATTGCAAAACCTTATGGAATAACAATAGTTATTGAACCGCTCTTCAAGAAAGCAACAAATCTGATTAACACAGTAGCTGAAGGCTTGGAGATGTGCAAATATGTTAACCATCCTAACGTAAAATGTCTTGTTGACTTTTTCCATGTCTTCAACAATGCTGAAACATTAGATGCAGTACGCACTGCAGGTGCTGATTTAATGCACGTTCATGTTGCTCGTGGCGACCGCAGAATGCCCAGTACTGAAGAAGATATTGAAATTTGTCGTGAATGGGCTAATGCTCTTAAAGAATGTGGCTATGACTCTCGTGTGAGTTTAGAAGGTATAATCGATGCAGAGGGATACGCCGATACTATAAAGGCCACCCTCGAAATATTGCAACAAGTCTTTAATGATTAATTAAATACAAAAAGCCGACTGTCATACTTGAACTGCCCCAATTTGTGCGGACAGTACAAAAAAGCACCTTATGGTAGCTAAAATTAAATTTTAAGCAGCATACTGACT
>JAZRSW010000035.1:0-7321 GCA_045651745.1 Acutalibacteraceae bacterium | reverse complement strand
GTAAGATAGAAGTGCATAAGAGTAAAGACGGAAGTTGGTTTTAAGGAGGAAATATCATGGTCAAACATATTATTTTATGGCAATTAAAGGATGAATTTTCTACAGAGGAAAAAGAAACAATAAAAGCAGGAATTAAAGAAGGCTTAGAGGAACTTCAGGGGAAGATTCCTGGACTTGTAGATATTAAAGTGCAGATTACAGGACTTCCAAGTTCCAATGCAGATTTGATGTTGCACTCTACATTTGAAAGTGAAGAAGCGTTAAAGGGATATGCAATTCATCCTTTACACGTTGCCGTAGCAGACGGTAAAGTAAGACCGTTTACTAAAACAAGACTTTGTTTGGATTTTGAAGTTTGATTAAATTACAAAATAAAACCCGTTCCATTTTTGGAACGGGTTTTTGTTATTTGAAATAAATTATAAAGAAGTAATTAAATCTTTCATATCATAAAGACCGGCGGGTTTGTTTTTAAGGAAAACTGCCGCATTAACCGCACCTACCGCAAAAACCTCTTTTGAGCCTGCAGAGTGGGATAGGGTAATCACTTCATCGTGACCTGCGAAAATAACCTCGTGTTCACCGACAATATTGCCACCGCGAATGGCGTGAATACCTATTTCCTTTTGGTCTCGTCTTTCGCGTTTTGCCTGACGGTTGTACTCATAGGTGTATTTTCCGCCATTTACCTCATTAATGCCGTTTGCAAGCATAATTGCAGTACCGCTTGGAGCATCAATTTTTTGATTGTGGTGCTTTTCAATAATCTCAACGTCAAATTTGTCGCCGAGTATCTTCGAAGCGGTTTTAGACAGTTCTACAAGCAAATTAATACCTAATGACATATTAAAGGTGAAGAATACCGCAACAGCCTTTGAAGCAGATTTAATGTTTTCAATATCCACATCACTTAAACCGGTTGTAGCTACAACAATCGGTGTTTTGTTTGCAACCGCATATTCAAGTAAATCAGGCAGGCAGGAGGGGTGAGAGAAGTCGATAATAACATCGCCCTCTTTAACCTCTTTAATACTGCTGAAAACAGGAAATTCACGGGGAATTGCTGTGTTAATATCAACACCTGCAACGATTTTGCAATCGTCACGTTCGGCAATAAGCCTGGATACAGCGTTACCCATTTTACCGTTGCAACCGTTTAAAATTATGTTAGTCATTTTTAACATCCTAACTTTTGAATTAGATAAGATTATGCTTTTTAAGTTCGGCTTTTAATGCCTCACGTGCAGCATCAGTCATAGGTGCTAAAGGCATTCTTAAAGGACCTACGTTCATACCCATCATATTCATAGCCTCTTTAACAGGGATGGGGTTAACGTCACTGAAAAGTGCATTTATAAGACTAATGTATTTTAACTGCATCTCGCAGGCCTTTTTGGTGTTGCCGTTGAGGAACTCAGCACAAATGTCGTGAGTTTCGCGTGGTAAAATGTTAGAAAGAACCGAAATAACACCGATACCACCCAAAGACATAATCGGAACGATTTCATCATCGTTACCCGAATAAATATCCAAATCGTCACCAACCAAGGACTTGGTTTTAGCGATAGAAGAAATATCGCCGTTAGCTTCTTTAATAGCAACAATATTTTCGTGCTTTGCAAGTTCCTTGTAAGTGGCAGGCTGAATAGCAGTACCTGTACGGCTCGGAACATTATAAAGAATAATCGGAGTCTTTACACGGTCAGCAACGTAGTTGTAGTGGTTGATAAGACCGTTTTGTGATGTTTTATTATAATACGGTGTAACCATAAGCAAACCGTCAACACCGATTGATTCAGCATGTTGTGACAACTGTGCGGCATACATAGTGTCGTTAGAACCTGTACCTGCGATAATAGGAACACGTTTGTTAGCAACTTTTACTGCTTCCTCTAAAACACGGCAGTGCTCGTCATTGTCTAATGTTGAAGACTCACCGGTTGTACCGCAGATTACAAGTGCATCAACTCCACCGTCAATCTGTTCATTGATAAGTTCGCGAAGTCTCGGATAGTTGACCGAGCAATCGTCATTAAACGGTGTTACAAGAGCGGTTGCACATCCTGTAAAAATTCTCTTTTTCATTAAAATAACTCCAATCAATAGTTAAGATGAAATTGAATCAAATTAATCAAAATAGCCCTTTGCAGCAAGTAATTCAGCAAGCAACACTCCGCCACCTGCAGCACCTCTTAAGGTGTTGTGAGAGAGGCAAACGAACTTGTAGTCATACTGTGTGTCTTCTCTTAAACGGCCAACAGAAATTGCCATACCGCCGTCAAGGTCGCGTTGTAACTTGGTTTGAGGCATATTATCCTCGGTGAAGTAGTGAATGAACTGCTTGGGTGCGCTTGGGAGTTCCAACTCCTGTGCGGTACCGCGGAATGCTTCCCATTTAGCAATCATTTCATCTTTAGAGGGTTTCTTGTTAAATCTTACGAAAACTGCTGCCATATGTCCGTCTGATACGGGAACACGCAAGCATTGAGCAGTGAAGTGAGGTTTTTCGGCATTAACAATAACACCGTTTTCAACTTTACCCCAAATTTTTAAAGGTTCCTGCTCACTTTTTTCTTCCTCGCCACCGATAAAAGGGATAACGTTATCAACAATTTCGGGGAAGGTCTCAAACGTTTTACCTGCGCCTGAAATAGCCTGATATGTGCAAACCAAAGCATCCTCAACACCGTAGTCAGCGTCAAGCGGGAAAAGGGCGGGAACATAGCTTTGTAATGAACAGTTGGATTTTACTGCAATAAAGCCACGTTTTGTGCCAAGACGCTTTTTCTGGTCGGCGATAACTTCAATATGGTCTGCGTTAAGTTCAGGGATTACCATCGGAACGTCAGGAGTGTGTCTGTGAGCGCTGTTATTGGAAATTACAGGACACTCGTGCTTAGCGTAAGCTTCTTCAAGAGCCTTGATTTCGTCCTTTTTCATATTAACCGCACAGAAGACAAAATCAACTTCTTTTGCGATTTTTTCAATGTCTTCCTCAGCGTTCATAATAACAATGTTTTTCATTGATTCGGGGATAGGGGTTTTCATAGCCCAACGGTCGCCAACACATTCAATATATGTTTTACCGGCACTTCTACCGCTTGCGGCTAAAACCTTAACGTTAAACCAAGGATGGTTTTCGAGTAAGGTTGGAAAACGCTGACCGACCATACCGGTAGCACCAATTATACCTACATTATACTTTTTCATTATGTATCACCCTAAATTAAAAATTGATGTTGATTATTTCGCACTTATGCTCTATAATAACTTTATTATAAAATTATACATTTTCCTTAGTTGTTTGTCAAACATATTTTACGCAAAATACCTCTTTTTGTGCATATTCGGAGTGAATTATGAAAAAATCGGAATTTTATTATGAATTACCACAAAATTTAATAGCCCAAACACCCGTTGAACCGCGTACTTCGTCCAGGCTTTTGGCATTAAATCGTCAAAATAATACTTATGAGGACAAGACGTTCACCGATGTTTTAGATTATCTGAAATCAGGGGACTGTCTTATCTTAAACGATACCAGAGTTTTACCGGCACGAATTTTTGGTACACGAGAAGACACAGGCTCGGTTGTTGAGTTTGTTTTACTTAAAGAAAAGGGACATATGTTATGGGAATGTTTGGCAGGTCCCGGTAAAAAGGCAAAGGTTGGCAAAATCTTTAATTTCGGTGACGAGTTATCTTGCGAAGTTAAAGATGTTACACCCGAGGGCAACCGTATTGTTGAATTTAAATGTGACGGTGTTTTTTATGACGTTTTGGATAGAGTCGGTCAGATGCCGTTACCGCCGTATATTACTGAAAAACTTAACGATAAAGAACGTTATCAAACAGTTTATTCAAAAGAATTAGGCTCGGCGGCAGCACCGACCGCGGGACTGCATTTCACAACCGAATTTATGGATAAAATAAGAGAAAAAGGCATTAAAATTGGCTTTGTTACACTGCACGTTGGTTTGGGTACGTTTAGACCCGTAAAGGTTGATGAAATAACCGACCATAAGATGCATTCAGAACATTATTTTATCCCGCAAGAAACTGCTGATTTAATCAATGAAACCAAGCGTAACGGCGGTAGGGTAATATGTGTTGGTACTACTTCGTGTAGAACGCTCGAAAGTGCCGCTGTTAAGGGTGAAATTGCAGAGTGTTCTGATGATACCGAAATCTTTATTTATCCGGGTTATAAGTTCAAGTGTATGGATGGATTGATTACTAATTTTCACCTGCCGGAAAGTACTTTAATTATGCTTGTCAGTGCATTTGCAGGATATGATTTAACAATGGATGCTTATCGTCATGCTGTTGAGGAAAAGTACCGATTTTTCTCGTTTGGCGATGCTATGTTGATTTTGTGATACAAAATCAACAGGTAAAAGTGAAGAGTGATAAGTGAAGAGGTAAGGTGTGCCTTCGGCACAAATTATAGAATGAGGTTATTTTATGTTTAAAGTATTAAAAAAAGAAGGAACTGCGCGTCGAGGTGTTTTTGAGACGGTACACGGCACTATCCAAACACCTGCTTTTATGAATGTTGCAACATGTGCTGCAATTAAAGGCGCTGTTTCGGCATTTGATATGGCTGACGATTTGCACACTCAGGTTATGCTCTGCAATACGTATCATTTGCATTTACGTCCGGGTGACGAACTTATTAAAAATTTCGGTGGACTTCATAAATTTACAGGTTGGCAAGGTCCTATATTGACCGACAGTGGCGGTTTTCAGGTTTTCTCGCTTTCATCACTTCGCAAAATTAATGAAGAAGGTGTAACCTTTAGTTCCCATATTGATGGTAAAAAAATATTTATGGGGCCCGAAGAAAGTATGAAAATACAGTCTAATTTAGGCTCAACGATTGCTATGGCGTTTGATGAGTGCGTTGAAAATCCTGCCGAGTATGAGTATTCCCGTCAGTCTTGTTTGAGAACAACACGATGGTTAAAGCGTTGTAAAATTAAAATGGCAGAACTTAACCAAACCGAAGGCACAGTTAACCCTAATCAGTTGTTGTTCGGTATAAATCAGGGTTGTACGTACGATGATTTACGTGTTGAACATATGAAAACGATTGCCGACCTTGATTTAGACGGTTATGCTATCGGCGGACTTGCGGTTGGCGAGGCAGCAGAGGTTATGTACCACATTATTGAACAAGTTGAACCATATATGCCTAATGAAAAAATACGCTATTTAATGGGAGTTGGAACTCCTGCAAATATTTTGGAGGCAGTAGAACGAGGAGTTGACCTATTTGATTGCGTAATGCCAAGCCGAAATGCAAGGCATGGTCATTTATTTACTTGGGAAGGTATAAGAAACCTTAATAATGAGAAATATAAAGATGACCATGAGCCAATTGAACCGGGTTGTCAGTGTCCTACTTGTCGCCGGCATTCGAGGGCATACGTACGTCACTTGATTAAGGCAGGGGAAATGCTTGGTCAACGTCTTTGCGTTCAACATAATCTGTATTTTTATAATACACTTATGGAAAAAATTCGTGAAAATCTTGATAATGGCACATTTAAGGAATTTAAGGATAGTGTTGTTGAAAAGATTGCAACAAGAATATAAATAGTGCTTGCTTTTTGTGTATGTTTGTAGTAATATATGTTTAACAAATTTTGGAGGAATTATAAATGCAAGGTTTAATTACAATGATACCCATGCTTTTAATCTTCGGTGGTATGATTTTTTTTATGAACCGTTCACAGAAAAAAAAGCAGAAAAAAGAGGAAGAGCAGAGAAATTCTGTTCAGGTTGGTGACGAGATTGTTACCATCGGCGGTTTTGTTTTCCGCGTAATTTCGGTTAAGGATGACCATTATATTGTTGAGTCTCCTGCTGACCATTCTAAAAATAAGGTTATGAAGTGGGCTTTGTCTTCGGTTAATACTATCCACGATACCACCCCTGCAAAATAAGTAATAATTTAAAGCGCCGTTCCGTATACTTGTACGGGACGGTGTTTTTTATGCAATATAATAATGAAAATAAAAGTTTTTTAATGTCGGCGTTGTTTGGTGTTATTATAGGTTTTGCAAGTTTACTTATATTGACCATACTTTCAGCAGTTATACTTTCTGCACTCAAAGTTAGTGGAAGTGCTTCGGGAATAATTGCAGTTATTATATTAGGTGTTTCGTCGTTAATTTGCGGTTATTTTTCGGCAATAAAACTTAAATCAAAGGTATTAATTATAGGTGCAGCTGCCGGCACGTTGTTTTATTTAACAGTTGCTGTAATTTCGGCTGCCGTTACAAAACAAGGCTTTTCGAGTGTGTTTTTATTAAGAATGTTAATATGTTTTTTGACATCTGAAGTTGGCGCTTTTTTAAGCACAATTAAAAGAAATAAGAGTAAATACATATAAAAAAGGCGGTCGTTGACCGCCTTTTTTTATTATCAACCTACTAAAAGTAGATTTCAAGTTTAGGTTATGATGTTGTTGACTTAAATTTGGCGATGTGTTAAAATTAATCATAAGGAATGGGGTGAAATTTTGAAGAATACATTTAAAAATATATTATATATTATCGGTCTTGTTTTGATAATTCCCTTTGATATAATAATTCTCTGGGGATTGTATGATATTGCCCGTGAATATTTTTTCGTTGCCGCTTTTATCAGTGCTTTACTAATTTTAACACCGCTTTTAATAAAACACGGATTAAAGACAGTAAGAAAAGAGCGTGACAACATTTATGCACAGTTAAGGTATAATATGCCGGTGCATTATAATACCGGAAGAACACTTTTCGGATTTATTGAAATACTTGGAGTTTTTTGGCTAATTATTCCGTGTGCTTTTTTAATCCCGGGCGAAATGTGGATGATGGTTTTGCCTTTATTTTCAGTCGCTACGTGGATTGTCGAATATTGTGTTTCGGGTATTTGGTCCGATATTGGCTGGAAAAAGTCAAAATATTGGTTAATGAATATAAGTGTTTACATATTAGGTATAGTTGTAGGTTGTATATTTTCGCAACTGCTATATAAATAGATTTTGTTATAATGCTTTGCTATTTTATCATATACATCCATTGGGTGAGTGTATGATTAAAAGAGCATTGATTGGGTTTATTGCGGTTTCAGTGGTTATTACCATTAGTTTCTTGACCGTTTTTCAGGATAATTTTTTTGGCGTTTCAGTATCGGCTGATTTTAAAATTAAAGCACCGACAGTAATAATAGACGCCGGCCACGGTGGGTTAATTAATACTACACATTAGGTCCAATCCTGCCGTGAAAATTCAATATAAAACACCCTGAAAACCCGCTTAAATAGCGGGTTTTC
>JAZRSW010000034.1:0-9577 GCA_045651745.1 Acutalibacteraceae bacterium | reverse complement strand
TTAATATTTTCAGAATGACCTGCACCGTCAACAATAATGGTATTTTCTTTACCAACTTTAACCTGACGTGCACGACCAAGCATATCAATAGAAGTATCTTTGAGCTCAAAACCAAGCTCGCTTGATACAACCTGACCGCCTGTGAGGATTGCGATATCCTGCAACATTTCTTTTCTTCTATCACCAAAACCGGGAGCCTTAACAGCTACGCAGGTAAATGTTCCGCGAAGTTTATTAACGATAAGGGTAGATAAAGCCTCACCTTCAACATCCTCAGCAACGATAAGCAACTTGCCACCGCCCTGAACCATTTGCTCTAAGAGAGGTAAAATTTCCTGAATGCTGGAAATCTTCTTATCGGTAATAAGAATGAACGGGTCATCCAAAACAGCTTCCATTTTATCTGTATCGGTAGCCATATAAGGAGTGATGTATCCGCGGTCAAACTGCATACCCTCAACAACCTCGGAATAGGTTTCAGCAGTCTTAGACTCCTCAACGGTAATAACGCCGTCAGAAGATACTTTATCCATAGCCTCGGCAATCAACTTACCGATGAACTCGTCACCTGCAGAAATGGTAGCAACACGGGCAATATCATCCGCACCGTTAACCTTTTTAGAGTTGCCGACAACAGTCTTAACTGCGGTATCAACTGCCAAGCTGATGCCCTTCTTCAAAACCATCGGGTTTGCACCTGCGGCAACGTTCTTCATACCCTCTCTGATAAGAGCCTGTGCCAAAACAGTAGCGGTAGTTGTACCGTCACCTGCACAGTCGTTGGTCTTGGTAGCAACCTCTTTAACAAGGCTTGCACCCATATTCTCAAACGGGTCTGCCAACTCAACATCTTTAGCAATGGTAACACCGTCGTTAGTAATGAGCGGTGCACCGAATTTTTTATCCAATACTACGTTTCTGCCCTTAGGTCCTAATGTAACCTTAACGGCATCGGCAAGCTTATCAACGCCAGCCTGAAGTGCTTTTCTGGCATCCTCGCCAAAAAGAATTTCTTTAGCCATTTTATTTCTCTCCTTATTCTACAATTGCAAGAATATCCGACTGACGAACAATGTTGTACTCTACGCCGTCAATCTTAACGGGGCTACCTGCATATTGAGCAGTGATAACCTTGTCACCGACTTTTACATACATCTTAACCTCGTTACCGTCAACAATACCGCCGGGGCCTACTGCAGTAACTTCGGAAATTTGAGGTTTCTCTTTAGCAGAACCCGCAAGAATAATACCGCTTTGGGTAGTTTCCTCTGCCTCAACCGATTTGATAACAACACGGTCCAATAAAGGCTTAATAGTCATAATAATTACCTCCTGTAATTTATTATTATCATCAAATTAGCACTCTTTAACTTCGAGTGCTAATACATATTTTAGCACGTATTTCAAAAAAATCAAGTACTTTTGCAAAATTTTCCAAAATATTTTTGGAATTTAAGAATTAAGTGCTACAATACCGAGGTTGAGATAAAACGCAAACCCACACCACAAAAGATACGGCACTAATAACCACGCGGACTTTCGGTCAATTCGGTGGAATGACAAGAAGGTTAAAATTACGGCTATTATGAGAGCGGCTAACCAAAACAGAGCAAATTTAGCGGCTTCAAATCTAAAGAAAATGACAGGCCAAAGAATATTTATAAAAAGCTGTACCAAATAAAACTTGATTGCAATACCTTTATCAAGGTCACGCGAGGCGGCTATATTCCCTGCTGCCCAACCAATTATAATATACAAAAGTGTCCAAACAACAGGAAAAATCCACGCCGGCGGTGAAAGAGGCGGTTTTTCAACCATTTTATATACATCATAGCTACCTGAAAGTAACGCTCCTAATCCACCTGCTAAAAGAGTAACACCTACCCAAATTAGTTGCGTTTTGTATTTTTTTATAAAGTTTTTAATTTTGTTCATAATTATCCCTCCAAAATAAATATATGTTGTTTTTTATTGGGATAATCATTATTTGAAAATTCTTTCTATCATACTAACAAAACCAAAGGACAGATGCTAAGCATCTGTCCTTTTAATTACTTCAAAATATAAATTTCTACGTTTCTGCGACCCCAGTAACTACCACATTGACATTTAGAACCGCTAAAATACATACGGAGGTCAGCAATAGTTGTTTGAGGATTCTTTTTAGCAAAACCACCCGTATCAGCCGCAACGGCATAACCGTAGGTTCTCTTACCGTCGGGTGTTACAATATAAAGTTTAGTTCCGTAAGGAATCATCTTCGGGTTAACTGCAATATAACCGGGACGTGCCGAATTCTTACCGTAATAAGCAGTCGAGTTCCCGTCACAATGATTGCAATATGCTGTTGCCTTACCGGTGATAACCTTGGTATAGTTAACAGGTTTACCGTTTTTGTCAAGTGCAATCGGTTCCTTCGGCTTCAATGTTGAAATACATTTAACATCTTCACTGGTCATAATCGGGTCGCCGGGACGGCGCAAAGTACCGATTGTCTGGACCTGACTTACAGCTTCTTTAATAACAACCTCTTCAATAACCTCACGGCTTACTTCAATACCGTTAAGAGTAACAACCGAATAGGTAACCTTTTTCTCACCGTGTTCACCGTCGGTGGTCTTGGTATCACCTTTATAAAGTTTATCACTATATACTTTTTTATAACCGTGCTTAATGGTTTCGGTAACAACCTCTTCAGTGGTAGTGATTGTCACGGGTTTCATAACATATTCAGTAGAACTGAACATTCCAAGCAAGGGTTCATCTGTTTCTGCTTCATCATTAGTATCAACTACTGAAAAAGCAGCGTCCATAGTGGTATTAGCATAATGGAACTCTTCTCGATAAACTACCGAAAAGCCATCAAGGGTGACATAACCAACCGCAATAGAAACGATTGAAGCAACCAAGAACACACTTCTTATTATCTTTTTAGAAGTCAGACCATTAAAAAAGCCTAAAATTCTTTCTAACATGAAATTCTCCATTCGTCATCTTAATTTCTTACTTTGGTTGACGACAAAACACAAAGTAATTACGGATTAACCGTATGTAAATTACAAATAAGGTATATTATTCACAATACAAATCTGTAACCTTTTCAAACGTAGTATACGCATTTTTTGAATGCAGTAATACTTATTATAAGCAAAAAATACAATAAGTCAACCCTTGGGTGTGTATACCCTTTGTGCAAAATGACGAAAACAAACCTATTTTTATACCAAAAAAGAGGTTACAAGATTGTAATTATTTAGGAAAACACTGCTTTGCTTTACTTCGAAAAAGCGGAAAAATTGTGCAAACCAACGATTTTTTGTGACTAAATTTCACTTTTTAAGCAAAATCGGTTTAAATAACCCCAAAAAATACCCCGAAATTGCACTTTTTAAGGTTTTATTCCCATAAAATGACAATTTTCGGGGATGGAAATTTCAATATTTTTCAATGATTTAATTAAAAATCTGTTCTGCAACCTCAAAAACCTTTGCAAAAAGTAAATGCATAAGTTCTTTATTTATAAATTCTGGCTTATTCCCCTTTTGTAAGCGGTTAAAAATCACATTTTCTCTCAAAATTTCAATTTCCTCTACCTTTAATGTGCCGATTTCAATCGTTTTCGCCGACTTGACACATTCCAAAATCTCGTTATACCAATCAGTACCCACCTGCAATTGCTCATAACCGTAAAGCTCGTTCCAACGTTCATCTTTAAGGTTTTCCTTGTTAACACCAACTGAAAGTAATTTTTTATAAATTTCATCATTAAAATACATATCCCAGACAATATCGGTTATTAAATGTAAAATATATCCTCTTAAAAACGCTTCGTCAGTTTTACCTGTGTTAAGATTGTAAAATTCTTTAGCGTTATTAAGCCAAACTTTTAAATTCGAAACCCTTAAATGAGCAGGCCAGCGTTTCTCTTTCGGTGCGAGACCGTCAACGTTAACACTGTCGGGACTTATACTACCCAAATATATCTCGGCAGGATACTTTTTGGTTTGTTTTACATTATAATAGTAAGCCGCTTGCAAGTGTGTTATCGGACCGGGCATTATATCACCTCAACTAAAAAAATAGTGATACAGTTAATCTGTACCACTATTTTAAACTTTAATTTTAAAATATGCAAGTATTAATATTACTCGCCTTGGTTTCCTGAAGCTTGCGGAATCTGCTGACGGAGAGCAGCACGGGTCTTCTTAATCTCGTTAAGATTAGCGGTAAGCATTTCGTCAGAACGGAGCATTAAATCGTCAACAAAATCCTGAGCGGCTTTACGCATATCACGGCTCTTCTTCTGAGCTGCTGCCAAAACCTCTCCTGCTTTTGCCTGTGCAAGTTTTGTGATTTCTTCCTGAGCAACCATAGCCTTGGCGCGTTCCTCAGCAACACGGATGATATTATCAGCCTCACGCTTTGCGTTATTGATAATATCTGCACGGTCAGCAACGATACCCTTAGCCTGCTTAACCTCGGTCGGCATAGTCATACGCATATCATCAATAATAGCTCTGACCTTTTCAACATCAACAACAACACGCTTACCGGGCATTTTGAAACTGCTTTCAAGCACTTCGTCCAACTGTTCCATCAAATCGTCCATATTCATAACTTTTACTTCCTTTCGGTTTTAATTCTTTTTAAAATTGCATCGTGGATAGTTTCGGGGACAAACTCGCGTATATCCCCGCCCATGCGACCGATTTCCTTAACCATACTTGAACTCAAATACATATTTTCAGCCTTGGTTGTCAAGAAAACCGTTTCAACATTGGGATTGAGTTTTTTATTAGTCAGTGCCATCTGAAATTCATACTCAAAGTCAGACATAGCACGAAGACCCTTTACAATTGCCCCCGCCGAAACCTGACGTGCATAATCAGCTAAAAGGCCGTCATAACAGTCAACCACAACGTTAGGAATGTCAGCCGTAACCTCGCGGAGCATTTCCATACGTTCAACGGCAGTAAAACTCGGGTTTTTAGAGGAATTTGTCATTACAACCACAATAACCCTTGAAAACATACCTGCGGCACGTCGGATAATATCTAGGTGACCTACAGTAACCGGGTCAAAACTACCCGGACAAACAGCAATAATTCTATCCATTAATCATCTTCTCTATTCTTTTTAAAAATAGTGACATTAACAAGCTTTCCGTATTTATAAGTTTTGGTTTGTTTAAAACCGTTAACCTCTATTGGCAACTCAACTTCGCTTGGGTGTTCGACGACAATAATACCATAATCACTCATTTTAAGCGAAGTTAATTCCAAAGCATTAGCCGTTAAACCTTTCATATACGGTGGGTCGATAAACGCTATATCAAACGTTTCTTTAGTACCCTTTAAAAAGGATGCATAATCGGTACGGCAGATAACCGACTGACTGTCAAAGCCCGTCTTTTTCACATTACGCTTAACGACATCAATAGCATTTTGAGAAGCGTCGGTGAAAATACACTTTTCAGCACCACGACTCAAAGCCTCAATTCCTAATTGACCCGAGCCAGCGAACAAATCTAAAATCCGCCTGCCCTCAATTTCGAAGTGTATTGCACTGAATATAGCCTCTTTAACCTTATCACTTGTCGGGCGAACATCGTTCCCTTCCAAAGTTTCAAGACGCATGCCACGTGCAGTTCCTGTAATAACTCTCATCAAACTTCCCTTTTAATCACAAAACATACTATTGCACATTTACAATATAACGGTTATAGAAACTTGAAATAGTGTTTAAAAGCACTATTTCGATACCAAATCGCAGATTTGGTTAAAAATTTTCTTTGAAAATTTGACTTTAACCGTTGCAATGAATATCGCGCTAATTCAAATTTTTATAATTTGAATTAGCAAAAGTCGATTTTATCAGCTTATCTAAACACTTTAAGACATTTCGATATTCTATATTCATTATCACACTAAAAGGGGTGTTTTGTCAATAAAAATTTGTTTTTTTATGTAAAACTACTTTTCTTTGGGCAAAAACTGTTCAAAAATAAAAGTGTTAAAGTATTTGCCATTTTTATCTAACTCGTCTTGTGACTGAAAGGTCCACCCAACAGGATATGCACCTAATTTTGTAACAAACATACGTGAAATATTTTTAGCATCGGTATGTTTATATGACACAAAGTCGGGTCTTCCCAAAAAATTAAAAAGCATATTGCCGGACATTCTCTTTTCAAAACTTGCACCTTTGAAACTTTCGGCAAGCTGACCGCGACATACTTCACGTCTATGTTTTTTATACCACCGAAGCACAGTGGGATAAAAGGATTGAATAAGATAATCTCCGTTATATCGGCTTAAAATTTCATCAGACTTTTGACAAAGCGGAGCACATTTTAAGGAAACACATTTAAATTCAATCAGCAACGGCACTTTACCGTTGACTGTATTTAAACATTCCTCTAATGTAGGTATTTCGTAGTTTGTGTTACCCAGTCGCAGTGCTTTTAGTTCCGAAAGAGTTTTTTCCTCTACCCTGCCCGAAACCCCACACATACGGTCTAAAGTGTCATCGTGAAAAACCACGACTTTACCGTCCAAAGTCAAATGAATATCAATTTCAATCGGATACCCTAACTCAACGGCCTGACGAAACGCTGAAAGTGAATTTTCCGGCGTGTTTTCAGTTAAATCGTGCAAACCTCGGTGAGCAATAAACTTTCCCTCAATAAGTTTTAAATCATTATGCCGACGTACACTTGGGAAAACCAAAAACAGATAAACCAAACCGAGAAACACTACCGCACCGATAAAAAACATTAGAACGGTCACGGTTAATCCTCCACGTCAAAGTTTTCCAAAGCCGAGGCCTTTTTCTGCGGTTTGGAATCGCCGTGTTTAACAAACAACATTGTAACAAAGGACAGTGCAGAAAACAGTACGGCATACGGGAAAAGAACCGAATATCCAAGTCCTAAATTATCAATGAGGAAACCTGACAAAAGCGGTGTGGTAATCTGTGCCGCCATTGAGAATGTGTAGTAAAATCCCGTATATTTACCAACATCAGAACCTGCACTCATTTCAACAACCATCGGGAATGAATTGACGTTAATCGCCGCCCAGCCAATACCTACGATACCGAAAATAAGGTACATAATCGGTGTCTGATGGCGGATTAAAATTGCAATTGCATAGCACACGGTCATCATTGCAACGCCAATAAGAACTGTCTTTTTTCTTCCTACTTTAGATGACAACATACCAAGCGGAATAAATGCTGCAATAGCAGCAACGGTTGCGGTTAAAAGATAACTTGATGAAGTGCCAAGGTCAGTACCCCAAACATTAACACAGTATCTTGAAAACGCGGTTGTAACGGCGTTATAAGCCATAAACCACAAGAAAACTGATGCTAAAATCAACACAAGACTACGGAAAACGGGTCTTGCCATTTTACCGCCTTGTTGTACCTCTTGAGGCTCGTCCTTTACGTGAGGCAACTTGGTTTCGCGAATAGAGAATGTCTGAACAAGCACAGCAACCAACATAAATGCGGCAATAATTATAAAAACAGGCAAAAACGATTGGTCGGCGGTGTAACTCGAACTGCCGTCTGTTTGCTTTTCGCTTTTAAGCATAAACATCATAACAACGGTTGTAAAAATACCGCCCAAATAACCTACAAGGTTGATAATAGCATTAGCCTTACTGCGCAACGGTTTCGGGGTGACATCAGGCATATATGCAACAGCAGGTGTGCGATAAACAGCCATAGTGACAAGAAGTGCCATAAGCACGATAAAGAATCCCCAGAAATTGTTTATTTGAGTAAACACGCCCAAAACCACAAGCAAAACCGACGCTACAATAGTTCCAAACAAAATGTAAGGTGTACGCTTACCTAAACTGGTATTAGTGCGGTCGGAAATCCAACCAAACAGTGGCAACATAAAAATGGCCAAAACGTTATCAATGGACATAATGGCGTTGGCGGCAAAGGTTTTAAGACCGAACTGGCTTTCCAACAAATACGGTACTACCTGGTCATAAAGTTGCCAAAACGCGAGAATCCCCATAAAAGAAAGACCGATTAACACTGTTCTCTTATTATCAAGTTTCATAACACACCTCTTGATTTATACTAAAATAAGTAACTAACTATATTTTAACACAAATCTTTTTATATTCAAGTAATTTCCTGATATTTTAATGTTGTAAAATGTCGAAAGCAATGTTATACTTTAAAAAATCAAAGTAAAGGCGGTGACCGAAATAAACTTTAAAATCAAAAACTGCTTTTCAGGGCGGAATATTTATCTTTTAATATCGGTCGCCGTGTTTATATTGCTTATGGTTTTAGGCACTGTTATTTTAGGTCCGAAAATAATTGACACCGCCAAAGACCCCGAAAATTTCCGCGAGTTTATCGGTGATAATGGAATAATCAGCGTTTTAGTGTTTTTAAGCGTTCAGTTTTTGCAGGTTGTATTTGCATTTATTCCGGGTGAGTTTATTGAAATCGGCGCAGGCTATGCTTTTGGCGGAATTATGGGCACTGTCTTGTGTCTTATCGGTTCGGCATTAGCAACGCTTTTAATTTTCGGTTTAACCCGTCTTTTAGGGCGCAAATTCACCTCAATTATGATTGACCAAAAGGACTTAAAACGGTTGAAATTTCTGAATGACGATAAAAAGTTAGTTTGGCTTTTGGGCTTGCTGTATTTTATACCCGGCACGCCAAAAGACCTTATCACCTATTTCGCAGGCGTGACAAAAATCAAGTTCGGGACATTTATGATAATCAGTACATTTTGCCGAATCCCCTCGGTTGTAACTTCGACATTCGCAGGCTCAACTTTCAGTGAGCAAAAATATTTTAGCACGATTATTATTTTCACAGTTGCAGGAATATTGGGTATATTTGGGTATTTACTCTATAATTTTTTATCCCGTAAACATACCGAGAGAAAAGAACACAAATAATAACGAAACCGCCCGAAACGTTTGTTTCAGGCGGTTGTTTTGTTTATAAATTAGGTTTAAACGTCGGCATAAGTTGGAGTTTAAATAAATTCATTTTATGCTTGCGGTCGATAAGTTCCTTTTTCTTTTGGTCGTCAATAACACCCTCGCGGATATAACGGTCAAGTTCTTGGTAGGTAAAGCCTAAATTTTCCTCGTCGGTTTTACCGCAAAGACCGTCAATCGGCACTTTGTCAACTAAAACATCGGGAAGGCCCAATTCTCTGCCTATTGCTTTAACCTCTTGTACCGTAAGGTTTGCCATAGGGCTAAAGTCACCTGCCGCATCACCGTAGCGGGTAGAATATCCAACCCAATCCTCTGACAGATTGCAGGTGTTAACCACACGTCCGTTGAAACTTTGTGCGACGGCATAAACAGTTGCCATTCTTATTCTCGGCGGTAAATTAACCTTACTTTGATTAGAAAGTTCAAACGGGAAAGCAGAAGAAAGACCGTCAACAGCGTCCTTAATATTAACGGTAAAATGCTTAATATTAAGGTGATTAACAAGAAGTTCTGCCATATCAATATCGTGCTGAACACCGCAAGGCATCAAAACACCGATAACCCTATCTTTGCCCAACGCCTCAACA
>JAZRSW010000033.1:0-7262 GCA_045651745.1 Acutalibacteraceae bacterium | reverse complement strand
AAAGAAAGGTATATGTAATCTTGCTCGGTTCTGTCAATTTCAGTTTCCTCTGCCTTTTCCCATTGCTCCATTATGTATGTGTATAATGCTTTTGCATCTTCATCTTCTATAACAAATTCTGTTTCGTGGTCAGTTGAACATACACACTTGAAATCGGCAATATCGGAAACATCCTCGGGAATTGCTACAATGGTATCATCGGGTTTTTCTTTTGAACAACCGAACAAAGACATTAAACAAGCAACAACACAAAGCAAAGAAAGAACTCGCAATATTTTGTTATTCAACATTGTAATCTCTCCAATCTTATTTCCATCGGTTGATGGCAATGTCGTTTTCTTTAACTTCTTTTATGGTGTAGGTCTTATCACATTTGTTGCAACGAAAGGCGGTTCTAATGAATTTTATATTTCCGACCATAAAACCATCACCGCTTGAAAAATCATAGTTTTTTGCTTCTTCCGATTTTGAATTAACAATCGTTTCCGTTTTCGTTTTTTCTAACCTTTCATTACAATAGGGGCAATAATGCTTTTTCATACAAAAAATCGGGAGAGACCATTCGCGCTTTACACCGTGTATTTTCATAAAGATAGCACCTCGTTTTTTCTTATTATAGCATAAGATTGTGAATTTTTCAACATTGGCAATCTTCTTGAGTCATGATGATTTTTTATAGAATCGTTATGACTCTTTTTTTATATAAGACTCTTTATTAATCATCATGATTATATAAGCATTATGAGTCATAATAACTTTTTTACCACACAGCGGTATTGACAAATTCCGAGTTTTAAGTGTATAATTAAAACATAAAAAGGGGGATGAACTATATGGGAAAAAGATTATATAAAAGCCGTACCGATAAGAAGATTGATGGTGTTTGTGCCGGCATTGCAAATTATTTTAATTTAGACCCGACACTTGTTCGTATTGCTTTGGTTTTATTCTGTTTGTTGGGCGGTAGCGGAATATTGGCATATATTATTTGCGCGCTCATAATCCCTCGCGAACCCGATTTTCTTGAATAAAAATCCTACATAAAAAAGCACCCATATGGGTGCTTTTATTTTATCTATACTTAACCTCGGGGAATAATTTGTCCGCAAACCAAACGGTTGGAACTTGGAACGTTTTGCCGTTTAAATATTCTAAAATTCCGCCGTCGGAAGTAAAATTGAATTTTAATTTATAAGAATACAACGCCTGACACTTGAATCCCATCGCTTTGTCCTTTTGGTTGACACCGTATTTTCCGTCACCAAGCAAAGGACAGCCGATTGACGCCATGTGTGCTCTTATTTGGTGGGTGCGGCCGGTTAAGAGTTCGATTTTTAAAAGGGACAACCCGTCTTTTGAGGACAAAACAGAATACTTTGTACGGACAGTTTTTGTATCTTCGGTCATTTTTTGTTTGATATAAACCTGACGTTTATCCTCGTTCTTTTCAAGGTAACCTTCTAAAATATCTTCCTTTTTGGGTGGCTTGCCGTGAACAATAGTGAGGTACATTTTGTCTATCTCGCGGCTTTTGATTTTATCGCACAAAATCCGCAAAGCCTCGGCATTTTTGGCGGCAATGACAATACCACCTGTGTTGCGGTCGATACGATTGGCTAACGCGGGTCTGAAACTGTTTTCAGCGTCGGGGTCATATACACCCTTCTCGTATAAATAACGCTGTATACGGGCAATTAGCGTGTCATTATACTCGTTTTCGTCGGGATGAACGAGTAACCCTTGCTTTTTATCGGCAAGCAGTATATTTTCGTCCTCGTACACAATATCCAAAGCTTTTGAAGCCGACATAAAATCATATTTTGGTGACTTCGGTTCAAAAAATTCGTCATTGATATACATTTCGACAACCGAACCAAGTTCCAAACGAGTGTTAATTTCAGCACGCTTGCCGTCAACCTTAATACGTTTGAGCCTTATGTATTTGTAAAGCAGGGTAGTGGGCAACAATGGTGCAGTCTTTGTGACAAACTTGTCCAAACGAAGACCCGCATCGTTTTTACCAACGGTAAATGATTTCATAGTTTCGCCTCTTAAATATTTTACTATATTATACATCAGTAAAATTTTTATTGCAATAAAAATCCTTCGAAAAAGTATTTTCGAAGGATTTTTTAGGTGGCTATTTATTTGGTGTGTTAATAACCAACTTAACCGTACTGCTGTTAAGCTTGGTTAAATCAAATTCACCGAATTCGTTAATAACCGAATTATCGTCCGTAACATTATCGGTAAAGTCGTAGGTATAGAAGGTTCCCAACGGCTGAATCATAATCTGAAGCTTCTGGTTTGCAACCGATGTGATATCAATAATATCAGAGCCTGTAAGCAGGTTGCCCTTTTCGTCAAAGGTTGCAAGCTCAACACCGTGTGCATTGTAAACGACAATTCCGGTAAACTTCGGAGCTTTTGTAATACCGGTGTAGTTCAAAATGTTTGTTGCACATTGTTCACCAACAGTGTTGTAAACCAACTGACTGTAGTGAATAACGTTGGTCGGGTCGGGCTTGTATGTACCTTCCCAGCTAATCCACTCGGCAGCATTGCTTAATACAAAAAGCTTATCTGTTTCACTGGAAGCACGGTACATTGCCTGACGTGCAATGTTGACTCTACGGCTGTTTTCCACGGTGATGTTACCATAACCAGCAAGACCGTGGTTGGTGGGGTAGGAACGGGGAACATAAAGACCGCCAAAGTCAAGTTCGCAATCTGCAAGCAGATTTTCATGCATGCTGACCAATGCATCATAGTATTTTTCGGCAGAGTTTATAGTAACACCTGCTTGCTTACCGTAGCCTTCGTCATGCTCACCTTGGTTGTAAATATAGCCAGTGAGTATTACATTATATTTTTCAGAAAGTTCACGGTAAGAAATCTGGAACAGTTTGGTTGCCTCGTCATAAAGCTGATAGGAGTGACCGCAGTTGCAATTGTAATTTTCAGGGTCCTTAACCCACTCGTGCATACCGGTTGCACCCTTGGCAACTTGAACCAATGCAACCTTGGCACCGGTAGCCTCATTAAGTGCTTTGCCGAGTGCGGGGGTATATCCGCCCATTGCAGAGGTTCCTAAAGTCGGGTCGGTTTTAGTGTAAATATCGTTTGCCGAGGATAAATCTCTGAATGATGTGGCTGAGAATACTGTTCCGGGTGCGGGACGTGCGGGCTCGGCAGTTATATTCCAGTTGGGGTGATTCTTATCATACTTGTATTCATACTCATATCTGTAACCGCCAACACCTGAGTTTGACTGACCAATAACAAGAATTATTATAACATCCTCTTTGTTCTCGTCGTATTCGATATCACGGTTTGAATCCACGCGGTTGTTTACGATGTTATCGAAGTTAACTACGACTTCCGGGTCGGTGCTATCGGTGGTGTATTCGGTATGATATTCGTCAGATTTTCCGGCGCACGGAAGTTCCTTGTATCCGTCCCAATCGGCGATGTGTCTTAAAAGTATAACGGCATCAGCGGTGCTGATTTTTCCGTCGTTATTTACATCGGCTGCCATCTTCTGAATTCTGCCAAAATCATAACCTTCCCAATCGGAAATATGGCGCATCAAAGAAACGGTATCGCGAATGTTGATTTTTCCGTTTTCATCCAGGTCAACGTTTCCCGGAGAGAACAGTGATACACAACCGAGGAAGGCATGCTCGCCCATAGGGGTTGCCTCATTGAGAACGATGCTTTCAAGAGAAGCACATCCACGGAAGGTTGATGCCTCAATTTTGGTTACGGTATCGGGGATTCCGACTTCAGTAAGAGCTGTACAGTTAATGAATGCACGTTTGCCGATAGATGCAAGGTTTTCAGGGAGAATAATGGTTTTAAGATTCTTTGCACCGTTAAATGCGTTTTCGGCAATCTTTGTAACGGTTGCGGGAACAGTAAATGTTGTATCGGCCTTTGCAGAAGGATAAGCGATAAGCTCGGTCATATTTTTATTGTAAAGAACACCGTCAACAGTTTTGTAATTAGCATTATTGTCCGCAACAATTATTTCTTCGAGTGATGGGGTGTTAACAAAAACACTTTTACCAATGGTTGTAACAGTAGAGGGTATAGTAACCTTCTTCAATGCAACTGCACTCTCAAAAGAGTACATTCCGATATTTGCGATGCCTTCGCTTAAAGTGATACTTTCAGCGGTATCGTTATACATAAATGCGTATTCTATTTTTTCGATAGCGGCACTATCGCAGTAACCAACAATGGTAACATCCCTGTCTTTACCTTTGTAATCGGTAAGGGTAGCTTTGCCATTTGTAACAGTGCAAGCATAGTTGCTTGTGTCAGGTAATAGTTGGACCTCGGATGCATCAATTTCCTCAATAACGAAATCATCCATTATACATTTGCCGTATCCACCTATCGAAAGGAATAGATATTTGTAGTTAGTATCGGTGGTATAATCAGCAATAAAGGTGTATGTAACCTCCTCCCACTCATCGTTTGTGTTGTAGCGGGTAAGGAAGAAGTTATTATAGCTACCCACATCTTTAGCGCTGAACCATGATGATTGATAAAGACCGCGGCTTATTTTAAAGCGGATATAGGGGGCTCTGCCTTCTTCGATGTAGGTTACTTTATACTTGAAGCTTAATTTATAAGCTTGGTTTTGTTTTAATTCGATAGCTTTATTTTCGGCAGGGAACAAACCGCCAATGGATGTGCCGGTTCCACCTGTACCAATGACATCGCCACGAGTACCTGTGCCGGAGTTGCTTGCTTCAATAAGGTCGGACTGCAGATCGAGTAGATAAGAATATCCGTAAACACTGTTGCCGTCTTCTAAAATGTCGGTATACATACGGAGTGAAACGTAACCGATAGTATTAAGATTGTTGCCTTTTACAGCAGTGTCATAAGGTTTGTGTGTAAAATCTGAAATTGTGTACTTCATATGTTCGCCACTTCCACCGTTATTATCGTCGTCATCATCCAAAACTTGAGTAATAACAACGTTGTCAACATATACATAGCAGTTCGAAAGGCCGTTAAGGTTAAGCAATACCATGGTTGCATCGGAGTTCTGAGTGGTGAATGTGCCACTGAATTTACCCCAAACACCCGCGGTGTAGTTAGAAGGTGAGCAAGTGGCCATAGTGAGCTTTGTGCCGCCGGCTGAGGCTTGTGACGCCTGAAGAATATTGAGTTTTGAACCGGATTTTATACTGCCCTCTATGGTTTCAAACATTACATCAAATGAAATGATGTAGTTTACACCCTTTTGCAGAACATACGCAGAATTTGAATCATTTGCGTCTGCAATAGCAATGTTTTTACCATTGTCGGAAGAATTGTAAAGTTTAAGATATTTATTGCTTGCGTTGTTGGGGTCGGTAACCTGTTCGACAGAATCGAGGTTAGTGTCAGCCCAACCCTTGCCGGTAGTATTGAAATCAATAGTTGTTGAGTTTGTTTGGGAGGTGGTTGCTTTCTTGTATTTTGTAATTACAACATTATCCAAATAAATGGTAGCACCGTCAGTTCCGTCGGATGATATTATGTACAACTTGTCACAATAATTGTTTTTGGCTGTGCTTGCATAAGAGCTTGCAAGCATTGTTTCGGTTGTGGTAAATTCCTTGGTAATGGTATGCCACTCACCGTCATTGTAATCGGCTAAACTAACGGAACCGAAGGTTGCCTTTGAACAGCTAGGGTCATAGGCGGCTTTCGTTCCGGTAGAAACGTGAACTTTTGCATCGGTAGAAGCGGATACAACCTTTAAATCATATTTAACAGTATAGACCGTATTGGGTTCTAAAATATAAGCGGTGTTAGAATTATCACCGCTTGCAAGCTCCATATTATAACCTGAGTCGTTTGTGCTGGTGAACTTCATATATTTGTTTCCGTTTTGTGTAGAGTCGTCCACCTGAGTTAACTGACCTCCACTTTGGTTGGAGCCACTCCAGCCTTTGCCCTCGTTATTAAAGGTGAGGGTTATCTGTTCGTCAATAACATATTCCGTACCAACCGCACTGACAGTTACGGCAGACAAAAACGAAAATGTTACCAATAAAACAGATAAAGCGAGTGTAATTGATAATGCTTTTTTGAATATTTTCATTTCATCACCTTAAAAAAATAGAATTATGCATTAATTTTACAATAAAATCAAAAATATTGCAACAAAAAAATAAAAGCAAGTAAAATCATGAAGTAAAAAACAATAAAAGTTACAGAAAGTTATAGCTTTTTTGTTTTTGAGTGATATAATTGAATGTAGAGGTGAAAATATGAAAACATATAATCCGAAATTGATTTTTCACAACAATTCAGAACTTCTTGAAGGACCATGTTGGGATAAGGATAATGAGTTACTTTACTTTGTGTCCATAAAAGGCGATGCGGTTTTTTGCCTTAATCCCGAAACAGATGAGATAAAGTCCTATAAAACCGACGGAAATGTAGGTTGTGCCGTTATTAAGAATGGAAAACTCATCACCGCCGAGCGAAGCGGTATTTACGAGCGCGACCTTGACGATACTAATAAAAAGTTTATTCTAAATGTTTATGAGGGCGACGATTTTCGCTACAATGACGGCAAGTTAGACCCTCAAGGACGCTTTTTCGTTGGCACAATCGGGTTTAATAAGCGTATGGAGAATAAATGCGCTTTATACCGCGTCGACGAGGACAAAAGTTGCAAGAAAATGGTTGACGGTGTGACTGTTTCAAATGGACTTGGTTGGACTAAAGACAGCAAGACGATGTTTTACATAGATACACCGACACATGAGGTTTGGAAATACGATTATGACGTAAATACTGGTGAAATGAGTAATAAAACCGTTTTTTGTAGGATTGATGACGGTGCGCCTGACGGAATGTGCGTTGATATTGACGACACAATTTGGGTTGCTCATTGGGGCGGTGGTAAGGTTTCACATTGGAATACCAAAACAGGTGAGAGAATAGGTGAAATCAAGTTACCGTTAACCAACGCTTCATCTTGTTGTGTTGGTGGTAAAATAGAGGATACACTGTTTATCACAACCGCTAAATGCGATGGGAAAAATGAGGCAGCTGCTGGAGGACTGTTCAAAGTAAAAATAAGGTAACCAATAATAAAAGCACCTTCAATTGAACTGCCCCAATTTGTGCGGACAGTACAAAAAAGCACCTTATGGTAGCTAAAATTAAATTTTAAGCAGCATACTGACTTCTCTTTTCAAGTGGAGTCAGTTTTGTTTTAAGTTGTATTCTTTCATTGTTATAGAAAT
>JAZRSW010000032.1:0-5686 GCA_045651745.1 Acutalibacteraceae bacterium | reverse complement strand
AGTCTTCAGTGCAGAAATTAGATATAGATTATGAGATTTATTGCACAAAACGTCCCGGCGATGCTACGAATTTTGTGAAATCGCTTAATGGTGACGGTGAAACTTATCGAGTATATGCTTGCGGAGGTGACGGAACCTTTAACGAGGTTATGTCAGGTGCTATTGGCAGTGAAAATATTTCGGTTTCTGTTTTTCCTTGCGGAAGCGGTAATGATTACATAAAGTATTACGGAAAAGTTGAAGATTTTAAGGATATTGAGAGCCTTGTCAACGGCGTTGAAACACCTATTGATGCTATGAGTGTTAACGGAAAGTATGCCGTGAATTTTGTGCATTTTGGTTTTGATTCGGCTTGTCTTATGACTATGCTTAAAGTTCGCCGTAAATGGTTAATAGGTGGCAAAAACGCCTATACCACGGGTGTTGTAACTGCACTTATAAATGGAATGAAGCATAATTGCAGGGTTTTGGTTGACGGTGAACAAATCGGTACAGATAAAATGCTTTTGTGTACTGTTGGTAACGGTAAATATGTAGGTGGTAAGTATAAATGTGCACCTCTTTCTAATAACGCCGACGGATTGCTTGAAATTTGTCATGTTAATCCGATTTCAAGACCTCGTTTTGTTACATTGATTAGTGCTTATGTCAATGGTACTCATTTAGAGGATGAACGCTTCAAGAAAATTGTCAATTATCGTAGAGGTACGGTGGTTGAAGTTAAATCTTTAAATGGCAAGGATATGCACTATTCTATTGATGGTGAGTTGAATTTTGCGCCCGAATTCAAGGTAGAAATTCTACCGAAAGCATTGAAGTTTATTGTCCCTACAAAACTTGCAGATAAATTAGATATTAGAGGGGGCGTAACAGTTGCTGATTAAGATTATTGCTATTTTAGCCGTTTTAATTGAGACGCTTTTATGCCTTTTTACCGATATTGTCAGCGGTTGGGTTGATTTTTGGGTGCCTGTTGTACTGTTTTTAGGTTTAACTGTTGGTATTTTTGTGGTTTATTTGCTCGTATTGGCGATAGTTTCACTGTTTGTAAACAAAAAAAGAGAGTTGGATAAACCTCATAAATTTTTCATAACAAACATTAATTTGGTTATGGAACTTGTTTTGTGGTTTTTGCGTGTAAAGGTTAATTACAACGGTTTTGAGAAAATACCGAGCGACCGAAAATTTTTATTGGTTTCAAATCATCGTTCAATGATAGATGCATTTGTGTTGGTTAATATGATGAAGAATTTTTCGGTGTCATTTATTTCAAAACCCGAAAACTTTAAATTGCCGTTAGTGGGCATTTATATGCATATGAGCGCCTTTTTGGCAATTGACCGAGAAAATGCTCGCAACGCTATGAAAACAATACACAAGGCAACTGATTTTGTGAAAAATGATGTTGCATCGGTGGTTGTTTATCCTGAAGGAACACGCAGTAAAACGGGTGAGTTACTTGAGTTTAAAGATGGCGTGTTTTACATTTGTAAAAAAGCAAAATGTCCTGTTGTGGTAGTTACAATGGATAATGCAGAAAAGGTAATGAAAAGGTTTCCGCTTAAAAGCACAGTGGTAGATGTTGATGTATTAGCAGTTTTTGAGCCTGATACTTTTGAGGAAAAAACTACACATCAAATAAGCGACGAAGTTCGTAATATGATGTTGGAACATCTTGGCAAATAATAAAAAGAGCAGTCGTTTAGAGCATCACTCTAAAGGACAGTTTTTTTAAATACGGCATATCTTGAAAGAGGTATGCCGTATTTTTGCATTTGTGTCCACAAATGCAGTGCTTGTCAGGAAAAGAGGACAAAAATATTCCGACAGATTTTTAAGGTCTGTCGGAATATTTTCATTTCATTGTTGCCGATAATTTTATTTCGGAAACGCCGTCCGCAGTCATAACAAATATCGCTGATTCGGAATTTTTTTCGGTTAAGTCAAGCAGCAAATTTCTAAAAGCAAACGAGGGAATGTCTATACATTGATCCTGCCACATACATAAAACAAAACATATTTCGTAATCGTTTGCTTCCTTTATTTTACAAAACAAAGATACTTCATCTACCTTTTCTTCGGATAAAGCATTTTGTATAATGGTGCTATACTCATTTCCTGTAGAGGAATGTAAAACAATAGCTTGAGTGTATTGGCTTTTCTCGGTATCAGATAGTAATTCTATTGCCTTCTTCTTCATGCATTCAAACACCGTCAAATCAGGCATTATTTTAGTTTTAAGTTCAAATAACGATTTCATTGTTTTCCTTTCACCAATATAGTAGATTTCTTCGTCCTTTTCCTGTCGGTATGTAATGTGCTCCCCAAACAGTCCTTTAGAGTACAACCCATTGACTGCTCTTTTTATTATTTGTTTAAATCTTTTAAACTGGGATTTACTTTATCCTTATCTGAAAGTATGACTTCAAAATTATCATCAAAAGGCCATTCAATGCATACATCAGGGTCATTCCACATTAAACCGCCCTCGTCATTGGGATGATAGAAATCGTCCACTTTGTAAACAAACTCGGCTTCATCGGAAAGCACAACAAAACCGTGTGCAAAGCCTTTAGGGATAAAGAATTGGCGTTTGTTTTCTTCGCTTAAAATTACGCCTTCATACTTACCATAGGTGGGACTGTTGGGTCTTAAATCAACCGCAACATCAAAAACCTCACCTTTAATTACACGGACTAATTTTGATTGAGGAAATTGTTTTTGAAAATGTAAACCTCTTAAAACACCTTTTTTGGATTTGGATTGATTATCCTGCACAAACGTAACATCAATTCCGCCTTCGCAAAAATCGTTGTACTGGTATGTTTCCATAAAATAACCGCGGTCATCACCGAAAACGGTCGGTTCAACAATAATTACGCCTTCAATTGATGTTTTTATGAAGTTAAACTTTCCCATAATTATTTATCCTTATACATCTTTTTATAGTATTTTTGATATTCACCGCTGGTAACATTTTTAACCCAATCTTGATTATCAAGATACCATTGTAATGTCTTTTTAATACCAACCTCGAAGCATGTTTCGGGATACCAACCGAGGTCGTTTTTAATTTTTTCGGGGTCAATTCCGTATCTGCGGTCGTGACCTTTACGGTCGGTTACATACTTAATCATATGCTCGCCGACGGTTTCGTCAACGTTTTCCTTAATGTATTTAATAATAGTTTTGACAATAAAAATATTAGGACGCTCGTTGTGACCGCCAACGTTGTAAACTTCACCGTCAATACCGTCACGAATTACCATATCAATTGCTTTGCAGTGGTCATCAACATACAACCAATCGCGAACCTGCATTCCGTCACCGTAAACCGGTAAATCCTTATGTAAAAGGGTATTATTCATAATAAGTGGAATTAACTTTTCGGGGAACTGGAAAGGACCATAGTTGTTTGAACAACGTGTGATATTGATAGGTAACTTATATGTATCGTGGTATGCTTTTACGAACATATCCGATGCGGCTTTAGATGAAGAATAAGGAGAATGAGGGCAAAGGGGAGTGGTCTCGGTAAAGAAGCCCGTCTCACCTAAAGAACCATAAACCTCATCAGTTGAAACCTGGTGGAATTTTACACCCTCGCGATACTGGTCGTCACCCGTTTGCCAAGCCTTTTTAGCAATGTTTAAAAGGTTAACAGTACCTAAAATATTGGTGTTGACAAAAATATCGGGGTCACTGATACTGCGGTCAACATGGCTTTCAGCAGCAAAGTTGACAACGTAATCAATGGTATTTTCGTCGAAAATCTTTTGTATAGCCTCTTTGTCTCGAATATCTGCCTGCACAAAGCTATAGTTAGGGTTGTTCTCAACCGATTTTAAGTTTTCAAGGTTGCCGGCATACGTAAGACAATCAACATTGATAATCTTTACATCGTCATATTTACCAAGTATATAAATAATGAAATTTGAACCGATAAAGCCGGCGCCACCGGTAACGAGATATGTTTTCATAAAATCTCCTTTATTTTTCTAAATCGTCAAGTTTTAGAATATATTCTTTTAAGGCAACTGTCCACTCACGCATATTGTCACCGACGGTTTCTCTCAAATGGCGGTTGTCAAGGGAACTGAATGCGGGACGTTTTGCAGGTCGGTTAGATTGCTCGGTAGAGCAAGGGTCAAATGTGCAGTCAATATTTGAAAATTCAACAATTTTCTTAGCAAAGTCAAACCAAGTACATTCACCCACGCCTGTGCAGTGGTAAATACCATAGTTTTCGGTTTCAGCAACCTTTAAAATGTGGTAGGCTAAATCCTCGCAGTTGGTAGGGTTGCCTCGCTGGTCGTTTACAACAGTCAGTGCACCTTTTTCTTTTGCTATACGTCGAATTGTCTTAACAAAGTTATTGCCAACAAGACCGTAAAGCCAAGAAGTGCGGAAAATGAAGTGTTTTTCCCAAGCGGATTGTACTTTTAATTCACCGTTTCTTTTAGATAAGCCGTAAGCAGTAATAGGGTCACATTTATCAGTTTCAACGTAAGGTTTTGTTGCATCTCCGCGGAAAACATAGTCGGTAGAAATGTGGACAAATTTTGCGTTAACTTCTTTTGCCGCTAATGCGAGGTTAAATGGACCGTCAGTATTGATTTTATTTGCAAGTTCGCGGTTGGTTTCGCACCCATCAACATTTGTATATGCGGCGCAGTTGATAATCAAATCAGGCTTGTCCTTAACTATAAACGACATTACAGAGGCCTTTTCGGTAATGTCAAGTTCATCAACATCAACTGCAGTAATCTCACAGTTTTTATAAACCGCGGGTATTTCACCCAAACTGTTTTTCACATTAATTAAAAGGTCGTAAATAGTGTTACTTAATTGACCCTTTGAGCCTGTAATAAGGATTTTCAAACTATTACCTCATTTCGTTTTTCTGTGTTTCCACAAAAACTTAATCATTGAGTTAATATGAATCATTAAATATTTTAAACTTTTTGAACTTGAGCGCTCCCATTCGTGAATAACGGAAAATTGGGGGAGTAGCATTGTTTTTCCATATCGCTTTGCTCTTACTGTTAAGTCCGAATCTTCAAAATACATAAAAAACCGCTCGTCAAAGCCCTTAAGTTTTTTGAAAACTTCGGTACGGATAACCATAAAGCATCCTGTGCATTGTTCAACTTCCAAAGGCTCGGTTATTTCAATATCTTCCATAATGTATTCTTTTGCTTTTGATTTGAAAAAAGGTGTTCTGCGAGACAAAAAATATATAAGTTTAGGTTTTAATTTGGGGAGTTTTTGCTCTGTGCCGTCAGGAAAAAGAATTTTTGGTACGGCTAATACAATATCGGGGTTGTTATCCAGATACTCAACCATTTTACTTAAAGTATCATCATTCAATATAATATCAGGGTTAACAATAGCGTGGTATTTAGAGTCAATCAAACGAATTGCAAGGTTGTGAGCTTTACCAAATCCTAAATTTTCGCAGTTTTCTATAAATTCGACGTTTTGGTCGGCATTTAATACTTCATCTTTGGTGTTGTCAATCGAACCGTTATCAAAAACGTAAAGTTTATAATCAACCTTTTTTGTAAATTCCTTTATTGATGAAACAACGTTTTTAATTTTTCCTTGGTTGTTATAGGTAACTATACCGACTGAAACAGTATTTTTCATTACAACAATCCCTTTAAAATTATTAGTATTATTTTTT
>JAZRSW010000031.1:0-3084 GCA_045651745.1 Acutalibacteraceae bacterium | reverse complement strand
AAGAATTAAAGAATTACATTTAAATTAAGGTGAAATTATGTTAAATTCAAGACAAAGAGCACAGTTAAGAGGTATGGCAAACTCATATCAGGCAATTTTTCAAATTGGAAAATCCGGTGTGGGTGAGCAACTTATTCGTCAGGTTAATGAGGCTTTAGAAGCAAGAGAACTTATTAAATTGACAGTCCTTGAAACCTCACCAATGAAGGCTCGCGAATGTGCCGACGAAGTGGCAAAAGCTACAGAAAGCGATGTTGTGCAGGTTATCGGCTCAAAGTTTATTCTCTATAAACAAAGCAAAGACAACAAGCAGATTGTTCTTGTAAAATAATATGGGTAAAACAGTGTTTTTTGGCGGTACATTTAATCCGCCGCATATTGCTCACCGTAAAATGCTTGAAGCGGTTTGTGGGTTAGTTGACGTAGAAAAAGTGTTGGTTGCACCAACAAATATCCCACCGCATAAAGAAACGCCCAAGATGTTTGCAACAAAAGAGCAACGCTTGAAAATGGCTGAACTTTTGTGTGAAGATTTACCTAAAGCCGAGGTTTCTAGCATTGAATTTACAAGAGAAGGTAAAAGCTATAGTTTTTACACCTTGACTGATTTAAAACAAACATATTCCGATTTAGCGATGCTAATCGGCGGTGATATGGTGACTTCTTTTAAAACTTGGTTTAACTATAAAGGCATTTTAGAAACGGTAGAGCTTATTGTTGTTAAAAGAAAGGGTATTGACAATAAGGATTTTGATTGTTCGGTCGAGAACTTAAGAAATGACGGCGGTAAAATCACTGTTATTGATGTTGATTTGCCCGAAGTTTCCTCAACCGAAATAAGAGATTTGATTTTAAAGGAAAAGCCTTTAGATACACTTGTTCCTAAAAATATTTGCGAATATATTAAAGAAAATCACATTTTCAGGTGACACTATGAATGTTGATGAATTAAAGGTTATTCTACGGCAAAATTTGAGTGAAAAACGTTATTTTCACTCACTTTGTGTTGCCGCCGAAGCAAGAAAACTCGCTGAAAAATACGGTGGCGAGCCGGATAAAATGTATATTGCCGGATTGCTTCACGATATAACAAAAAATAAAACCGATATTGAACAGTTGCAATTGTGTGAGAAGTTTGGTATAATGCTAACCGCTACCGAGAAAGAATCGCCTTTAATTTGGCATCAAATTACCGGTGCAGAGTATGTAAAACAAGAGTTAGAAATTAATGATGAGGATATTATTTCCTCAATTCGATACCACACAACAGGCAAACCGAATATGTCTTTGTCGGAGAAAATCATATTCACCGCGGACCTTATTTCAGCTGACCGAAATTATCCTGATATAAAGGAAATTCGTGCCGCGGCTGATAGGTCGTTAGAGGAATGTATTATAAAGGTTTTGCAGTTTACTATTGCCGATATTGTGTCAAAGGGCAATCCGTTGCACCCTGACACATTAAATGCATATAATTATCTTTTACTTGAAAAGAAAGGAATACCGTATGGAAGTATTTGAAATTTTAACACTTGCCGCTAACACACTTAACGATAAAAAGGCTATGGAGTTAGTAGCTGTAAAAATTAACGATATTTCGGATATTGCCGATTATTTTTTGATTTGTACCGCAACATCAAATACTCATATTCGAGCATTAGCCGATGAGGTTGAGGAAAAATTAAAAGAAAACGGTGTAGCACCTCATCATATTGAGGGTAGAAGCTCCGATTGGTTGCTTTTGGATTATGGTACAGTAGTTGTTCACATTTTTGGTCGCAAATCGCGTGAGTTTTACTCGCTTGACCATATGTGGCAGGACGGCGAACAGGTTGATTTAACTGGAATTTTAACATCTGCTATGGAGGAATAGAAGTTGAAGTACGATTTTAAGCGAATTGAAGAAAAATGGCAAAAAAGATGGGATGACGAAAAGGCTTTCGTTGCATCTGAGGACTTTTCAAAGCCTAAATTCTACGGTCTTGTAGAGTTTCCGTATCCGAGCGGTGCAGGTATGCACGTCGGTCATATTAAGGCTTATTCAGGACTCGAGGTTGTATCTCGCAAACGCAGAATGCAAGGCTATAATGTACTTTTCCCGATGGGATTTGATGCGTACGGTCTTCCTACCGAAAACTATGCTGTAAAAACTGGTATCCACCCGAGAAAGGTTACCGATATGAATATTGCACGCTTTACCTCACAGTTAAAGCGTGTCGGCTTTTCTTTTGACTGGACAAAGGTTATTGATACCACTGAAGAAGGCTATTATAAGTGGACTCAATGGATATTCTTGAAACTATTTGAGCATGGACTTGTTTTCCGTGACCAAGCACTTGTTAACTACTGCCCGAACTGTAAGGTTGTTTTGTCTAACGAGGACTCGCAGGGCGGTAAATGTGATATTTGTCATAGTGATATTATCCAAAAATCTAAGGATGTTTGGTATTTAAGAATCACTGAATATGCCGATAAACTTTTGCAGGGATTGAATGACGTTGAGTATCCCGAAAATATAAAGATGCAACAGGTTAACTGGATTGGTAAGTCTACCGGCGCATTTGTTGATTTCTCATTCCGTGAGGCTGATGATAAATTAAGAGTTTATACAACCCGTCCCGATACTCTTTTCGGTGTAACCTTTATGGTTATCGCACCCGAGCATCCTATAATTGAAAAATATCGTGATAAAATTTCTAATATTGCTGACCTTGACGCGTATAAGGATGAATGTGCCAAGAAAACCGAGTTCGAGCGTACTCAGTTGCAAAAGGATAAGACCGGCGTAAAGATTGAGGGATTAACCGGAATTAACCCCGTAAACGGCAAAGAAATTCCGATTTACATATCCGACTATGTAATGATGGGTTACGGTACCGGTGCTATTATGGCTGTTCCGGCACATGACCAGCGTGACTATGATTTTGCTAAGAAGTTCGGTATTGATATAATCGAGGTAATTAAAGGCGGAGATATCACCGTTGAAGCCTACACCGGTGACGGTGAAATGGTTAACTCTGATTTCCTTGACGGTACCGATAAAAAAGCTGACGCTATTGAAAAGATGCTCAAATTCTTGGGTGA
>JAZRSW010000030.1:0-19964 GCA_045651745.1 Acutalibacteraceae bacterium | reverse complement strand
GCCTTATGTTATAATGTAAACATAACTTTACAAGAGGGTGTTTTTTTGAAACTTTCTACAACTACAAGCGTTATTGATTCTAAATTTGGATATGAGAAAGCAATTGAAATTATCGCAAAAGCCGGTTTTGATGCTGTTGATTTGTCACTTTGTAAGATGGGTGATGAAAACAACGTTTTTAACGGTGATAATTATCGTGAATATGCTGAAAAACTTTTAAAAATCGCAAAGGATAACGGCGTATATTTCAATCAGGCTCACGCATATTTCCCGACATCCTTTGATGATAAAGAAAAGAGCGAGAAAGCATTTAATAAGGTAGTAAGAGGAATTGAAATAGCCGGTATTATTGGTGCAAAGGTCATAGTTGTTCATCCAAATCAGCATTTATATTATATTGAAGGCAATAATGATAAAATTTTAAAGGAAATGAACCTTGAATTTTATAAAAAATTATTGCCGTATTGTGAGAAATATAACGTAAAAATGGCAACGGAAAATATGTTTCAGGGGAATAGTGTCAACAAGGTTCTCATTGACAGCACCTGCTCAAGAGCGCCTGAATTTTGTGAGTATGTTGATATGATTGAAAGCGAATATATGACTGCTTGCTTGGATATTGGTCACTGTGTGTTGGTTGGTCAGAAACCTGAATTTATGATTAGAGCTTTAGGCCACGACCGTTTGTTAGCATTACACGTTCATGACAATAACGGTAAAACCGATTATCACGTAGAGCCGTATTCACCATGGATAAGCGTAATAAATTGGGATGAGGTTTGTAAGGCGTTAGCTGAGATTGATTATCAAGGTGATTTTACTTTTGAGGCAGAGAGTCTCTTTAAAAATACTACTTTAACAACTGTTGATGCAGCTGCTAAATATCTCCACGATATCGGTAGAGATTTAATTAACAAAATTGAAAGTTTCAAATAAAAATAAAAGGGAGAGGGTAACCTCTCTCTTGCTTTTTGCATTAAGGTCAAAGAAAGTCAAAGAATATTTTGATTTTTTTAGAAAAAACTATTGACAATGGTAAAAAATGTGATATTATATAGTTGTTAGCACTCTTGTGTGTAGAGTGCTAAAACGTAAAAGAGAGGTGGACACGGTGGATTTAAGCGAGCGTAAGCGAATTATACTTAGCGCACTTATAAAGTCTTATATTAAGACGGGTGAGCCGGTTGGCTCTAAATATTTGCTTGAATTAACCGGTTTGAATGTTTCACCTGCGACGTTACGTAATGAAATGAGCGAACTTTGTGAACTAGGTTTTCTCTCGCAACCGCACACTTCAGCGGGACGTCAACCTACAAGTAACGGTTACAGTTTTTACTTTGGACGGTTGATGAACCGCAGGGAAATTCCCGAGGATTTACAGTTAATTATTGATAAAATGTTGAACGATGCCGCAAAAGACCCTGAAAACTTGGCTTCGGTTGCCGGTCAAATGCTATCAAATTTAACCGGATTTCCCACGCTTATGGCTACTGTTACTAAAGAGGAAACCTATGTAAAACGAATTGATATTTTGCCAATGGGTCGTAGAACAGTTCTTCTTTTACTTATCACGTCAGACGGTCAGGCAAAGAGCCGTATTTGTCGCAGCGCTTTTAATTTAGCACCTAATGTTTTATCTTATTTTGACAAACTTGCTTCGGTCTATATTTTAGGTACCGAGATAACTAAGTTTTCAAATCAGTTTTTGCAGGCATTGGTTTCGCAGACCGGTGATTTATCACTTTTCTTAATGCCGTTGCTTTCAAGTGTGTTTGAAATGGTTGAAGAATTGCAGTCAAAATCGGTTAGGGTTAAAGGTGAGTCTAACTTGATGAAATGTTACTCTAACGAGGCTGATGCTAAAGCACTTCTGGGGCTTTTAACTAAACAAGATACATTGTTCTCACTCTTGGCTGATACAAATAATGATATTGACGTTATTTTCGGTGACCGTACTGATATACCTGAATTTCAACCGTCAAGTATGATTGTTGCAAAGTATCATTTGGGTAATGAGGATATAGGTCGAATTGCAGTAATCGGTCCTGCAAGAATGGCGTATGAGCAGTTAATTCCCACTGTCAGTTATTTCGCAGAGCGTTTGGGCAAGGTTATGACTCAGGCAATGCGTGACTTGGATAATGATATTTAGAAAGGAATGATTTTTTTGGCAGAGGAAAAGAAAACAACCCCCGAAACCGAGGTTGAGAATAAAACAAAAACTACCAAAAAGACATCTAAAAAGGTTGATTTGGCTGAATATGAAAAGTTGCAGGCAGAATTGACCGCACAAAAAGATTTGGTTTTGCGTACTGCGGCTGAGTTTGATAACTTCAAGCGCCGTACTGAAAAAGAGCGTTTAGCGTCAGCTGAGTTTATTTCGGCAAATCTTTTAAAGAAACTTTTACCGATTTTTGATAATGTTGACAGAGCTTCTACTGTTGATAAAGACAGTCCCGATTACGCAAAAGGCATAGAAATGATTGTAAAAATGCTTGGTGATGCTGTTAAAGATTTAGGATTGCAAGAAATCGGCGCAGTTGGTGACACCTTTGACCCCAATCTGCACGAGGCTGTAATGCACATTGAGGATGAAAATTTCGGTGAAAACACAATTTGCAATGTTTTGCAAAAGGGCTATAAATTTGGTGACACCGTTATTCGTCCCGCAATGGTGCAGGTGGCAAACTAACATTGAGTTTAAAGGCATTGCCTTTGACATATAATTTTATTAAATATTTATCGTTTATATTATTTGGAGGTTTTTATTATGGGAAAAATTATTGGTATTGACTTAGGTACAACTAACTCTTGCGTTGCCGTTATGGAAGGCGGCGAGGCTGTTGTTATTCCTAACGCTGAAGGCGGTAGAACAACTCCGTCGGTTGTTGCTTTTTCCAAGACCGGCGAAAGAATGGTAGGTCAGGTCGCAAAGCGTCAGGCTATCACCAACCCCGACCGTACAGTTATGTCTATTAAGCGTGAAATGGGTGCTTCTTACACCGTAAATATTGACGGTAAGGCTTATACTCCGCAGGAAATTTCGGCAATTATTCTGCAGAAGTTAAAGAATGATCCAGAGGCTTATATCGGTCCTCCCGTTACAGAGGCAGTTATCACTGTTCCTGCTTACTTTACCGATGCACAACGTCAGGCAACTAAGGATGCAGGTAAAATTGCAGGTCTTGATGTTAAGCGTATTATCAACGAGCCTACTGCTGCAGCTTTAGCATACAGTATTGATAAGGAAGACGACCAAAAGGTTATGGTTTATGACCTTGGCGGTGGTACTTTCGACGTTTCAATTATTGAAATGGGCGACGGTGTTCAGGAAGTTTTGGCTACTGCAGGTAACAACAAACTCGGTGGTGACGACTTCGACAAACGCGTTATGGATTGGATTGTAGCCGATTTTAAGGCACAGAACGGTATCGACGTATCGGGAGATAAAATGGCTATGCAGAGAATTAAGGAAGCCGCAGAAAAGGCAAAAATCGACCTTTCGGGTATGACTACTGCTGATATTAACTTGCCGTTTATTACCGTTGATGCTACCGGTCCTAAGCACTATGAAGGTCAGTTGACCCGTGCTAAATTCAATGAACTTACCGCTGACTTGGTTGAGGCTACTATGGGCCCCGTACGTCAGGCTTTGTCTGACTCCGGTCTTTCTACCAACGACATCAACAAGGTATTGATGGTTGGTGGTTCAAGCCGTATTCCTGCTGTTCAAGAGGCTGTTAAAAAGTTTATCGGCCGTGACCCGTTTAAGGGTATCAACCCCGACGAGTGTGTTGCTTTAGGCGCTGCACTTCAGGGCGGTGTTTTAGGCGGCGACGTTAAGGGATTGTTACTTCTTGACGTTACTCCGTTATCATTAGGTATTGAAACAATGGGCGGTGTTTGCACAAAGGTTATCGAGCGTAATACTACCATTCCTACAAATAAGAGTCAGATTTTCTCTACCGCTGCAGACGGTCAGACCTCTGTTGAGGTTCACGTTTTGCAGGGTGAACGTGAATTTGCCCGCGATAATAAATCTTTGGGTGTATTTAAACTTGACGGTATTGCCGCAGCACCCAGAGGTGTTCCTCAGATTGAGGTTACCTTTGATATTGATGCTAACGGTATTGTTAACGTATCTGCAAAGGACTTGGGAACTGGTAAAGAGCAGTCTATCACAATTACTTCGGGCACTAATATGTCAAAAGAGGATATTGATAAGGCTGTAAAAGAGGCTGAACAGTATGCCGCAGAGGACAAAAAGCGTCGTGAAGAGGCTGACCTTAGAAACAATGCAGACCAGTTGGCTTACACTGCTGAAAAGACTGTTAACGACCTTGGTGATAAATTGACCGAGGAAGAAAAGAACGATATCAAGACAGCCGCAGATGCTTTGAAAGAGGCTTTGAAGGGTACAGATATCGAGGCTATTAAGGTTAAGCAGGAAGACTTGCAGAAAAAGGTTTACGCCGTTTCTGAAAAGATTTATAAGGCTGCACAAGAGGCTCAGGCACAAGCCGGACAGCAGGGTGCGCCTGATACAAACGGTGACCCTAACAACGTTTACGACGCTGATTATACCGACGTAGACGATACTAAGAAATAATTAGATATTTAAATTTGCGGGCGTTTTTTCTTGAAACGTCCGCAAAGTGAATTTAGTTTAGGAGTTGTTAGCACTTGGCAGAAAAACGTGATTATTATGAAGTGCTTGGAGTAGATAAGAGCGCCGGTGACGATGAGATTAAAAAAGCCTATCGAAAGATGGCTAAAAAATATCATCCTGACCTGCATCCCGGTGACGCTGAAGCCGAAAAGAATTTTAAAGAAGTAAACGAAGCATACGAAGTCCTTTCAAATTCTGATAAAAAGGCTCGATATGACCAGTTCGGTCACGCAGGTGTTGACCCGAATTTTGGCGCAGGTGGCGGTGCTTACGGTGGCGGATTCGGTGATTTTGGCGATTTAGGTGATATATTCGGCCAGTTCTTCGGCGGCGGTTTTGGTGGCGGCAGAAGAGCTAATCCTAATGCGCCGCGTAAAGGTGCCGACACATCAGCATCGGTTGTACTTACATTTGAAGAAGCAGCAAAAGGCTGTAATAAAAAGATTAAAGTTACACGTATTGAAAACTGTGCAGAGTGTGGCGGTTCGGGTTGTGAAAAAGGATTTTCTGCTGAAACCTGTCCATCTTGTCACGGCACAGGTCAGATATACGTGACTCAACGTACACCTTTTGGTGCTATGCAAACTACACGTGCTTGTGACACTTGCCGTGGTACTGGTAAGAAAATTGACCATCCGTGTAAGGTTTGCGCAGGCAAGGGTAGAGTAAGACGTACTACTGAGCGTGAAATCAACATCCCTGCGGGTGTAGATGACGGACAGTATATCAACCTTCGCGGTGGCGGTGATACCGGTGTAAACGGTGGTCCTTCGGGAGATTTACACGTTAACATTTCGGTACGTCCTCACCCGATTTTCGAGCGTGACGGCTTTGACGTGTTCTGTGAAATTCCTATTTCCTTTACTCAAGCCGCATTAGGTGCCGAAATTACTGTTCCTACTTTAGACGGTAAAGTTAAATTTACTATTCACGAGGGTACACAGCCTGGTGACGAGTTTAAGTTGCGCGGCAAAGGTATTCAAAAGCTCAATTATTCAGGTCGCGGTGACCAGTATGTGAAAATTATTGTCGAAGTACCGAAAAATCTTAACACTTCTCAAAAAGATATGCTTAAAAAGTTTGAGGACTCGACCGACGATAATTGTTATAAGGCGCGTAAGAGCTTTTTTGATAAAGTTAAAGAATTTTTTAAAGATTAATAAAAAGCCCTTTGGTTTCAAAGGGCTTTTACTTTAGGAGTAAATATGTATGACAATATTTTATTTGACCTTGACGGTACATTAACCGACCCTGCCGAGGGTATCACAAATTCCGTGGCTTACGCCTTGGAAAAATTTGGGATTAATGTTGAGGATAAGAAAACACTTTATAAATTTATCGGTCCGCCGTTGGTGGTTGCATTTTCGGAATATTACGGCTTTTCAAAAGAGGATTCAGAAAAAGCAACCGCATATTACCGCGAGACTTTTAGTGTGAAAGGTCTTTATGAAAATAAAGTTTATGATGGTGTCGTAAATTTGCTTGAAACGCTTAAAAAAAGCGGTAAAAAGTTGATTTTAGCCACTTCAAAACCTGAAAAATTTGCAAAAGAAATTATGCGTTATTTTGATTTAGCAAAGTATTTTGACTTGATTTGCGGTGCAACGTTTGACAGTACCCGAAATTCAAAAGATAAGGTCATTACTTATGCTTTATGTGAGGCGAGAATAACCGATAAAAGCAAAACCGTTATGATTGGTGACCGTTATCACGATATTGAGGGCGCTAAAGTAAACGGGCTTGATTCTATCGGTGTGCTTTACGGCTTTGGAAGCAAAGAGGAATTAACCAAAGCCGGTGCTACTTATATTGCAGAGAGTATTGAGGATATTTTAAATTATGTATAAATAAAACTGCTTGGCTGATTTCAGTTAAGCAGTTTTTTTATAATATTAAATATCCTTAGGGTACTCGGCATTGCGGTCGGTAGGGATAAGCGTAATATCAAACGTGAACTCTTCTTCGTCAAAGCGGTATTTTTTGTTTAAATTAGGACCGCAAGAGTTTGAACCGACGCCGCTTTGCTTGTAATCAATCGAAAGAACCGTTTTTTGAGAGTCGGGCAATTCAAAACTATGTTTGGTATTAGTAAGTTCCATCGGTGTATAGGGTAAAGCTGAGAATTCAAAAGGAGTGATTTCATTTGAAACAACTATACCTAAACCGTCGGCACGGTGTAGATATGCCCAATATGTATTCCAATGGTTGCCGTTTTCTTGCGGTTTTATGAAGTCAACAAACTCGCGTTTCGGACTCGAAGTAAATTTGCCCATAAACGATGCGTTATGCAGGTCACTGTAAGAATGATACGGTCCCATACCGAAATATTCGACTGTTTCAAACGACTTGTCAAGTTGTAAATTAAATCCGAACCTTGGGAAATAATCAATTACATCTACTTGGTCGTCATAAGGATTATCAAGTTCGCCGTCTTTAATTAGCACAAAACGAATGCCTTTTCCAACCTTGCCGTTTAAATGTAGTGAAATATTACCGTCTGCAAATACTGACCATTCAGCAGTTATTTCTAAATGAGGCCATTTTGTTGGTGCCGCCATTATAAATTTGCTAATCACTGTTACAACACCGTTGTTCTCAACGATATCTGTTGATTTCTCGTAACACTTTGAGTCATTAAGACAAGCAGCAAACCATTTATTTTTTTGATGACGGTCGTTATCAGTAGGAGCACGCCAAATATTAAATTGCATTGCCTCTTTTAAGATTTCTTTACCGTTGACTTTGAAAGATGTAAAAGCACAGAGTTTTTTATCAAACACATAAGAAAAACGGTCGGTGAACAGGGTGATGTTTAATCCGTTATCTTCGTATTGAACATTTCCATAATTGAATTTATCAGCAAATACCTGCTCACATGGTAATTCAAACTGTTCGAAACCTACAATCTCACCGTCGGGTATACATATGTTGCCGTAGGATGCAAATGATATGCGTATATAACATTTGCCGGTTGACGGCAAATTATAACCAAGAGTAACACGTTCAGATTTTCTTGGCGGTATTGCAAGAGTGCCCAAACTTCCGCTTGCCACAACTTCGCCGTTTTGGGTTAATTCCCATGTTCCTTCAAGCTTTGACATATAGCTAAAATCATATCCATTTACAATGTCAAATGTACCGCTTGCTAAATCTACGGGTTTTACAGAGAATGGTTTAATAATATTTTTGTATTCCTTAAGACCGGGCATCGGTTTAAGGTCGGGCGAAACAAGACCATCACAGACAAATTCGGCATCGTGGTAGACCTCGCCGTAATCACCGCCATAAAAGAATTTCGGTTTTCCGTTATCGGCTTTACCTGCATAAAGTCCGTGGTTAAACCATTCCCATACAAAACCACCCATAAAGCAGTCGTAACGGTTAATTACTTCCCAATAGTCTTTAAGGTCGCCGGGACCGTTACCCATAGCGTGACAGTACTCGCAAAGCATAAACGGTTTTGGGTATTTTTGCTCGGTGCAGGCTTTCATCATATTATCGCACCATTCGGGTGGTGAGTACATACGGCTGTGTGTATCTACAGAATCAGGCATATTATCAAGGTAAACCTGCGTTTCAGTCGAACCGGAAATTATATCTTCATAATGAGTAAATCTTGAAGGGTCACGGCGTTTGGTTTCAATAAGTGCCTTATCTACGTTACAGCCCCATCCCGATTCATTTCCCATTGACCAGGAAATAATAGATGTGTGATTCTTGAAGTTTTCAACCATCAATAGTACGCGTTCAACAATCTGATTTTCCCACATGGGGTCATTTGCTATTGTGCCTCTTACAGGACGCTTGATAGCATTGTTTCGGTTATAATAATGCGGGAATCCAACACCGTGCGACTCAAAATCTGCCTCGCAAACAACATACATACCTAATTCGTCGCAAAGTTCATAAAATCTTGGGTCGTTGGGATAGTGTGATGTACGAATAGCATTTATGTTGTGACGCTTCATTAAGATTATATCTTTCTTAAAATCGGAATAAGAACAAACATAACCGTTTTTATAGTTAAAATCGTGACGGTTGACACCCTTTAATTTTATAGGGCGACCATTGAAATAAAAGACGCCTTTTTCGATTTTTTGCGTTTTTATACCAACGGGAATTGTGATAAACTCATCACCGCTTTCGATAATAAGGGTATAGAGTTCGGGGTACTCAGCGCTCCACATTCTTGGGTCTTTTACCTTGATTTCGGCATTGCCGTCAGTATCAAATACAGTGGTTTCAATTTTTTCACCTAACGAGTTGAAAAGTGTAACGATAGAATCTTCTGCAATTGATGTTTCAATAAATGTTTTAATGGTAGCTTCACGGTAATCAGAAGATACTTCGGTTTTTACTTCGATATCTTCAATATGACCTTTCGGGCGCACCAAAAGATAAACGTCGCGGGAAATACCCGACATTCTCCACTTGTCCTGACATTCTAAGTATGTACCGTCGCACCATTTTGGCACAACTACGGTCATTCTGTTTTTGCCGACACGTAAGTATGAGGTAATATCAAACTCTGCCAATTGATGTGAAATCTGACTGTAACCGACAAACTCACCGTTAATATAGAGATACATTGACGAGTCAACACCCTCAAAAACAATGTATTTATCAAGTGTATCAATATCGTCGTGGATAGTTATATCAATAGCGTAAACGCCTGCGGGTGTATTTTTAGGGATAAAGGGTATGTCGATAGGGAAAGGGAAACGAGAGTTTAAGTATTGAGGGTTGTCGTAACCTTGCAACTGCCAGTTAGATGGTACAGGAATACGATTCCACAAGGAAATATCGGTGTTTTGGTCGGTAATTGAATCAGGAATTTCCTCATAAGACTCAAAATAAGAAAAAGCCCATTTATTGCCCGATAAAAGTTTAAATCTACTGCTTTCTTCACGAATGTTCAGTTTTGCTTCTTCGGGTGTGCCGTAAGGAATATAATAAGCACGCGGTTTTGCAGTGCCTAAACGGCTGACGTTTATGTTGTTGTGATATTTCTCCTTAATCATATTGCTCCTCCTAAATATACCACGTCTATGGTTTTATCATCTTTTATATAAACTCTTGGCATGCGAACCGAAATATCACACATTATTTCGTATGAAATGGTGCCACATATATCGGCAATATCATCGAATGAAATTGATAAATTACCGTCTTGACCTATAACAGTAACTTCAATGCCGATATTGACATTCTCAATGTTGCTAACATCTACGGTCATTTGGTCCATACAAATTCTGCCTATAATTGGTGCAAATTGCCCGTTAATAATTACTTTTCCTTGGTTAGACAATACTCTGGGATAACCGTCAGCATAACCAATAGGTATTGTAGCTACGCGCATTTTTTTTGCTGCTGTAAAAGTGCGACCGTAGGAAACCGAGTCGCCCTCATCAATTTCTTTTACCATTGAAACAACAGACTTTACAGACATAACTTGTTTCGGTGCGTAGCCAATATCAAGACCTGATGCAGGGGGTAAACCGTAAAGAATAATACCCGGTCTTATTAGGTTGCCGTAGTCTGACCCTCTTAAAGCTGAACATGCCGAATTTGAGCAATGAATATATTCAAACTCAAAACCGCTATTCTTTAACGAATCAACCGCTTTTTTAAAAAGGGAATATTGCTTTTCGGTGAAATTGACATCATCGAAATCGTAACTGTCCGCCGAAGAAAAATGAGTAAAAATACCATTGAAGTTTAGTGACGGTAACGAAAGACACTGTATTACCTCAGACAATCCCGAAAGACTGTCGTTACGGCAATCAAAACCAATACGGCTCATACCCGTATCAAGTTTTATATGTGTGTTTATTGCAAAGTTGTTTTTTAAAGCAACTTCGGATAATTGCTTTGCATAATCAAGACAATATACCGCTTGTGTGATATTAAAATCGACGAGTTCTTTTATATGTGCTAAGGGTGTGTAACCGAATATGAGGATATTCTTTTTAATTCCGCATTTACGAAGTTTTATTGCTTCGTTTAAATTAGAAACCGCAAAGAAATCTGCACCGTTATCCTCGTAAAGTTTGGCTAAAATATTGGCACCGTGACCGTAAGCGTCTGCTTTGACAACCGGCATAATTTTGCGACCGTTGGCAAGTTTTTTAATTTCGTTCCAGTTGTAGAGTGCAGTATCAAGGTCAATTTCAGCCCAAGCACGCTTGATAAACTCCATTTTGCACACCGTCCTTTTATAGTGACGAACTTAAGATTAAATATATTTATTCAATTATACAACATTACGACAAAATATTCTATATTTTTTTTATATAATTTAAATTAATTAATTTAACATAACTTCAGGTCAATATTTTCCCAAAAGAGAAACGGCTGACTCTAATGAGTCAGCCGTGAAGAAAAGGGGAGATTAGCAGCAACCGTTGTTGCATCCACAACCGCAACCGTCGTTGTTACCGCCACAGCAGAACAATACGATTATGAGAAGGATGATAATCCAGCAGCAGTTACCTGAGCCGAAACTGTTACACATGTGTTTTCCTCCTTTCGTGTCTTCTAATGCATACTATGCTGAAATTAAAATTTGTGTGAGTATAAATGATTTGTAAATTTTAAAATATGACTTTGACTTTCTTTGACTTATGTGTTATAATTAAATCAAACAAAATGAAAAGGAGGTCTCTTTTATGAGATTGAGTGATATTATTGCGGCAGAAATTAACCGTTTGTTAGACGAGTCGGTTGATAATACTGCCGAAATTCAAAGAAATGATTTTGCATCGCGTTTGGGTTGTGTCCCAAGTCAAATCAACTATGTTTTGTCATCACGTTTTATTCCTGAACATGGGTTTATGGTAGAAAGCCGTCGCGGTGGCGGTGGATATGTCCGAATTACACGTGTTTCATTAGACGGCTCATCGGCTTTAATGCACCTTGTTAATGCTATCGGCAATGAAATTGATGATGCAACTGTTAGAATAATATTGGAAAACTGTTGTAACGGCGGAGTGCTGGATAGTGGTACTGCAAAGTTGATGTATTCGGCAGTGTCTACACCGGTTATGCGCGAAATCCCCGTACCTTTCAGAGATACAGTTCGCGCCGCTATATTAAAACAAATGTTACTGTCTAGAATTTAAGAGGTGTGTTTTATGCTTTGTCAAAATTGTGGTAAAAATGATGCTACAACCCATTACCATTCAGTAATTAATGGTGTTGTTAAGGATAAATACTTATGCTCTGAGTGTGCTGTTAAAGATAGACAAATGAGTGTTGGTGAAAATGACTTTTTAAAAATGTTAACATCATTTTTTAACGATAGCTCAGTACAAAACCTTAAAACAGTAAAATGTGAGTGTTGCGGTACAACTTTTGCTGATATTCGACTTAATGGAAAAGTTGGTTGTGGCAACTGTTATAACGTTTTTAAAGAAGAGTTAACTCCGACTTTGCAAAGAATTCACGGTCGTACTACACATATCGGCAAACGTCCGTCTGACAACAACGAAACACTGGATATTTTAGACGATTTAAAAAAGCAACTGAAAAAAGCTATTGAAACGGAAAATTATGAAGAGGCCGCAAATTTGCGCGACCTAATAAGGCAAAAGGAGGCGTGAAAAATGCTTTGGTATGAAACAAAAAACACAACTCCTGCAATTAGTACAAGGGTTCGTCTTGCGCGAAATATTGAGGGCATACCGTTTCTGTCAAGTTTGAGTATATCAGAAAAGAAGTCAACCAACAAAATGATTAGTGACACTATTAAAAAGTGTGATTTTGGGACTGTTAAACTTCGCGAAATAGAAATGGAAACTTTGGGTGATATTGAAAGCTATGCAATGGTTGAACGTCATTGTATCAGCCCAAAATTTGCAAATAACAAGGATGGAATTTTACTTTTATCCGATGATGAGTCGGTTAGTATTATGATAGGCGAAGAGGACCATCTGCGTATTCAGGTTTTACGCTCGGGAGAGTGCCTTTTTGACGCATACCAATTGTGCGATAAAATTGAAACCGAAATCGGTAAACATTTAAAGTTTGGTTTCGATGAAAAATTGGGTTATTTAACCGAATGTCCGACAAATTTAGGTACTGGTATGAGAGCATCATTAATGCTTCATTTGCCTATACTTGAAAGCAACGGAGAACTTGGTGCAATTGCTAATTCTGTAAACAAAATAGGGCTAACTTTCCGCGGATTTTACGGTGAGGGCAGTGACTCGAAATCAAGCATTTATCAGCTTTCAAACCAAGTTACTTTGGGCGTTTCGGAAAGGTCAACTATTGAAAGTTTGATTAATCTTGCAAATCAAATTATTTTAAAAGAGAACAATGCATTAAAACTGTTTGATAATGATGTTTTAACCGATATTGTATGCCGTTCTTTCGGTGTTTTGAAGTATGCACGTCAGATGCCGACCGAGGAAATGATGAAGCATATAACCCGTCTTATGTTGGGTGAAAAAGCTGGTATTATTAATTTGCCGAATGATATAAACTTAATGAGCGTATTTATAAATACCCAACCCGCTATGATTAAACGTTTAAAAGGGGATATTTCTCCGACTGAACGGGATAAATTCAGGGCAGACTTTTTAAGAGAAACTTTCAAAAATATTGATATAAGTTAACGTGTTTCAGTTAGAAAGGGTGATATTATGAAATACAATTTCGGAGGTTTTACCTCTAAAGGAAATATGGCATTAAACAATGCAATAGAATTTGCCGAAAATTTAGGACACACTTACGTTGGAAGTGAACATTTGTTGTTAGGACTTTTGTCGGTTGAGGACTCTGTTGCGTCTGAACTTTTGTTTGAAAATGGAGTTGAAAAAGAAGGTATAATTGAACTTGTAAAGAGTAATATCGGAAGTGGTACTCCTACAAGTTTGACGCCTGAACATTTAACACCAAGAGCAAAACGTGTTATTGAGGTTGCTGTGTCAAGTAGCCGTGAAACAGGGAATTCCTTTGTCGGAACAGAGCATTTGCTTATCGGTATTTTAGGTGAGGGTGATAATTACGCTATAAAATTTTTAAACAAATTGAATGTTGATGTTGCAATGCTGACCGAACTAGCGTTAGAGGCTGCAGGGGTTGATATTAACAGTTCATCGCCTAAAGAAGAAAAGTTGGATGTCAGCCAAAGCAAAGGTAACAGCGTGAAACAAGGTGGTAAATCTAAATCAAAAACTCCGACGTTGGATAAATTCGGACGTGATTTGACTGAGTTGGCAAAAGAGGGCAAAATAGACCCTTGTATCGGCAGAGGTAAGGAAATTGAACGGGTTATTCAAATTCTTTGCCGTAGGACAAAAAACAATCCGTGTCTTATCGGTGAGCCCGGAGTCGGTAAAACCGCCGTTGCTGAAGGCTTGGCATTAAAAATTGCAGAGGGTAATGCACCAGAACTTCTCAAAAACAAGCGTGTGGTTGCGCTTGATTTGACGGGTATGGTTGCAGGTACAAAATACCGCGGTGACTTTGAAGAGCGTATTAAAAACGCAATAGACGAGGTCATTTCGGCTGACGATGTTATATTGTTTATAGACGAAATTCACACAATCGTCGGTGCGGGCGCTTCGGCTGACGGCTCGATAGACGCGGCAAATATTTTAAAACCGTCTCTGGCACGTGGTGAGTTGCAGGTTGTCGGCGCCACAACATTGGATGAATACCGCAAAAATATTGAAAAAGATTCAGCGTTAGAACGTCGTTTCCAACCTGTTTTAGTTGGTGAACCTTCGGAAGAAGATGCAGAACTTATATTAAAGGGCTTGAGGGAAAAGTACGAGTCGCATCATAAGGTGCAGATTACTGATGAGGCTATAACTGCCGCAGTTAAATTATCGGCACGTTATATTGCTGATAGATTCCTGCCTGATAAGGCAATTGACCTTATTGACGAGGCGGCGTCGCGTGTTCGACTCAATTCTTCAACCGCACCCGACGATATCAAACAACTTGAGGCTGAAATTAAGAAAATCACCGAAGAAAAAGAATCGGCAATTGAAAATCAGGAGTTTGAAAAGGCGGCAAGTTTTCGAGATAAAGAGCGAGAACTTACCGAAAAATTGAAACAAAGCAAGTCAGAATGGAACAAATCTTCTGGTGAATTTACCGAAAAGGTCACAGCCGAGGATATAGCTGAGTTGATTTCGCAAAATACTGGTATTCCAGTCAGCCAATTGACCGAGGAAGAAAGTCAAAGACTTTTAAAACTTGAGGGTGTTTTGCATAACAGAATTGTCGGTCAAAGTGAGGCTGTAACGTCAGTTTCAAAGGCAATCAGACGTGGTAGAGTTGGCTTAAAAGACCCAAAACGTCCCATTGGCTCATTCATATTCTTGGGACCGACAGGTGTTGGTAAAACTGAACTATGTAAGGCGTTAGCCGAGGCTATGTTTGGCAGTGAAAATGCTATTGTTCGGCTTGATATGTCGGAATATATGGAAAAGCACACGGTATCCCGTCTTATCGGCTCACCACCGGGATATATCGGTTTTGACGAGGGCGGTCAGTTGACCGAAAAAATCCGCCGTACACCTTATTCGGTTGTCCTTTTTGACGAGATTGAGAAGGCGCATCCCGATGTGTTTAATATACTTCTTCAAATTTTAGAGGATGGCAGATTGACCGATTCTAAAGGCAGGACGGTCAGCTTTAAAAATACCGTAATCATTATGACTTCGAATTTAGGCGCAAAATTCTTGACCGAAAAGAAAACTGCATTAGGCTTCGGTGAGGCAACTGATAATGGTGAAAACGTTGCAAAGGAAAGAATTATGACCGAACTGAAATCGGCGTTCAGACCCGAATTTTTAAACCGTGTTGACGATATTATCATCTTTAACAAACTCACCAAAGATGAGATTTGTGAGATTGCCGAAAAGATGCTTTCGCAGTTAAATATACGTTTGAATGACCTTGATATCTCGATAACCTTTGAAAAATCGGCAATTGAGGCTATTGCCGATGCAGGTTTTGACGAGGTATACGGTGCAAGACCTTTACGTCGTGCCATTCAAAGTAAAATAGAAGATGCATTGAGTGAAAAAATTCTTGACGGCAGTATCAAAAACGGCGATAAGGTTATTTGCGATTTTGAAGAAAATGAGTTTATTTTTAAAAATAAATAGGTAAGGACAAACTGAACTTAAAAAAGCCACTTTCATACAATGTAGTATGGAGGTGGCTTTATGATTTCAGTGCTGATTTTAAATAAATTTTACGATAGTTCAGGGTGTGTAAATAGTCTTGTAATGAGTGAATTATGTGACATTTACATTCCTTTTTTGATGGGCGTTTTGCGGTATAACGGTATAAAATGCAGATGTATTGATGTTGTCGAACCTGTTACAGAATATTCTTTTATCGGTAAAAACCGCGATAATCTCATTTATACACCATCATTTTCTTGTGACGAAAGCAACAAAACCGATATTTCTTTTATATATACCGAGTCTGTCTTATCTCAAAGTCCGTCATTTGGAATAGCGTCAAAACTAAGGACTTTACGAGAAGAAAATCTCAAAATAATCGTATTTGTAAATCAGTTGCTTGGGAATAACATATTAAAAGACTGCTCGCCGATAATTGTTGATAATATGCGGTTTTTGAACACTGAAAATACGTGCGTTTTAAGAGAAAATATATTTAAAAACGCGGTTTTAACTGCACGTGCAATTGCTGAGTATTACGGCATTATATTTTTAGAGCCTTTTTGAGTTGTTTTAGTCAAATTTTTCTTGAATTATGTCACAATAGGTGGTATAATCAATATGTATAATTATGCTTATTTTGTGGAATGATAATTAAAACTTAAAATTTGGGGTTTTAATATGTCAACACAAAATAATAACGATAATAACAACAATCAACAAAGCAATAACGATAATATGTGGGACCAAATCAGGCAGACGGGTTCTGTTACGCCTGAAGGTGGCAAACATTGTATTCATTGCTTGGCGGTAATCGGTCAAATTGAAGGCCACGGTGTTCTACCGCCTGATACCAAAACTACTAAGTATGAACACGTAATTCCTCAACTTGTATCGGTTGAGGAAGACCCTAAAATTGAGGGTATGATGATAATTCTCAATACTGTTGGCGGTGATGTTGAAGCAGGACTTGCTTTAGCTGAACTTATAAGCGGTATGAGTAAACCAACTGTGTCTTTGGTTTTGGGCGGTGGTCATTCTATAGGCGTACCTTTGGCTGTTTCGGCAAAAAAGTCTTTTATTGTACCGAGCGCTACGATGACTATTCATCCTGTACGAACTAACGGTTTAGTGTTGGGTGTTGAACAAACGTTGCACTACTTTGAGCGTATGCAAAAAAGGATTTCCGATTTCGTTGTTAAAAATTCTAATATTTCACCCCAGCAGTTTGAAAAATTTATGCTTAATACTGATGAACTTGCAACCGATATGGGTAGTGTGTTAGACGGTGAAATGGCTGTACAATGCGGTTTGATTGATGAAATCGGCAGTCTTTCAAGCGTTATAAATGAATTATATAATATGATTGAAGAATAAAACGGCGTAAATTACGCCGAATACATAATATTCGATTTATTTAAAGGAGATAAAAAAATGGCGAAGTACAAATCCAAGAAAAAAGGCAACTCTAAAAAAGAACCGACAAAAACTAATAGTCCAAGTGCTAAAAAGAATATAGTTTCGGTTTTACTTTTTACAGTATCAATTTTATTCTTTTTAGCCGCAATAATTGAAGGCTCTGCAGGTTGGACCTCAATACATAATTTTGTGTTAGGATTATTCGGTTTCTTCGGATATGTTGTTCCTATTTTGATGGGTGCTATTGCCGTTTGTCTTGCATTAGACCGTTTAGAAGGCAAGGCTTTAGTTAGGATAATTGAACTTTCTGTTTTATTACTTTTGGTATCAACGTTTGTGCATATTATCGGTATTGCGGGTGATATTGATGTTGATACATACTTCAAAGCCTTCGCCGCATCTTATAGTGCAGGTTATACTTCAACAGGTGTATTCGGCGCGCTTTTAGGATACCCTGTGTACTTGTTGCTCGGTAATCCTGGTGCTTGCATTGTAGTTGCTTTATTGATTTTCGCAACCGTTATGCTTATGACGGGTACAACCCTTATCGCATTGTTTAAAGCCTTAAGCAAACCTGTCAAAAAGATTGAAGAGGTTGCTGAAACCGCTTTTGAGCAACGTAATGAGAAAAGAAAAATCAATGTTGATATCCCGCTTGACGGTGAAACTAGCGAAGAACCTGAAGATGAGATGACAATTGAAGAACAAAAGGAAAATGTTATAAAGAAATACCGCGATTTAGATAATGATTCAATGACGGTTGATATTCGTTCGAGTTCTAAAAAGCAAAGCGGTAAAACTGTTGCTGCTTCAAAACCCGATATTAACGCTACCGCAAATGCTATTTCTGAACGTGCGGACGAAATTATGCCCGATGAAGACGGCGACGTTTCGGATATTATAAATAAAGTTAATAATGATGCAGACTCCAAAGCAGGTAAGCTCGATTTTACTGTACCTGAGGGCAGTACGGTTTCGTTCGACACAGGGGTTGAGGAGTATAAATTTCCGCCCGTATCATTGTTGTCAGAGCCGTCTATTGAAAGCACAAAAAATATTACCGCCGAGTTGGAATCTACCGCTACATTGCTTGTTGATACTTTGCGCAGTTTCGGCGTTGAGTCAAGAATTATAAATATCAGCCGCGGACCGTCCGTAACCCGTTATGAGTTACAACCTGCCGCAGGTGTTAAAATCAGTAAAATAACCAATCTTGCTGACGATATTGCGCTTAATTTGGCTACTGCAGGTGTTCGTATCGAAGCGCCTATTCCCAATAAACCTGCGGTTGGTATTGAGGTTCCGAATAAAATCAATAGCATCGTTAAAATTCGTGAAATTATTGATTCTCAGGCATTTTCTTCATCCAAAAGCAAACTTTCTGTCGCTTTGGGTAAGGATATTTCGGGCGAACAGAGGGTTGCTGATATTGCCAAAATGCCTCACGGCCTTATTGCAGGTGCTACCGGTTCAGGTAAATCAGTATGTATTAACTCAATTATTATGAGTATTCTTTTCAAAGCAACACCTGAAGAAGTTAAATTGTTACTTATTGACCCAAAGGTTGTTGAATTGGGAATTTATAACGGTATTCCTCATTTGATAGTTCCCGTTGTTACTGACCCGAGAAAAGCTGCAGGTGCTTTGGGTTGGGCTGTTGTGGAAATGGAAAAGAGATATAAACTTTTTGCCGAAAACGACGTCAGAAACGTCGTAGGTTATAATGAATTAGCCGAAAAACGCGACGATTTGATGAAAATGCCTCAGATTGTCATTATCATCGACGAGTTGGCTGACCTTATGATGACTGCACCCGGCGAGGTTGAAGATTCAATCTGCCGTTTGGCACAAAAGGCACGTGCCGCAGGTATGCACTTGATTGTTGCAACCCAACGTCCGTCGGTTGATGTTGTAACGGGACTCATTAAGGCTAATATCCCAACACGTATCGCATTTGCGGTTTCTTCGCAGGTTGATAGCCGTACAATTATTGATATCGGCGGGGCTGAAAAGTTAATGGGTAAGGGTGATATGTTATTCTTCCCGACAGGTGCTATTAAACCCGAACGTATTCAAGGTTGCTTCGTAAGTGATGCTGAGGTTGAAAAGGTTGTTCAATACTTGAAATCTGACCATAGAAACGAATATGACGAAGACGTTATGAATGAAATTGAGCGTCAAGCGGCTAAAGAAAAGGCTGCAAAAAGTGGTCTGCCTGAGGATGCAGTTCAGGATGATGCTGACCCGATGCTTGACGACGCTATTATGTGCGTGGTTGAGTTGGGACAAGCTTCCACTTCACTTTTGCAAAGAAAGCTGCGCTTGGGTTACGCCCGTGCCGCAAGACTTGTTGATATGATGGAAGAGCGTGGCGTTGTTGGGCCTTATGAAGGCTCAAAACCGCGTCAGGTATTGATTACTAAAGAACAGCTGTTAGAGCAAAGGGCAGGTAGCAGTGACGGTGAATAACGGATTTCTACCTATTTCAAAAAATGATATGTTAAATAGAGGATGGGCAGAGGTTGACTTTTGCATCGTTACCGGCGATGCATATGTCGACCATCCTTCCTTTGGTACTGCAATTATTTCAAGAGTTTTGGAGTCGTCAGGATATAAGGTTGGTATCATTTCCCAGCCTGATTGGAAGAATGAACAAAGCATAACCGAGTTTGGTAGACCCAGACTCGGATTTATGGTTAATTCGGGTAATATTGACTCGATGGTTGCAC
>JAZRSW010000029.1:0-76393 GCA_045651745.1 Acutalibacteraceae bacterium | reverse complement strand
TCGTTTTGTTCAGAACTTTACCGATATTGACGATAAACTCATCAAAAAGGCAAACGAGGAGGGTATTACCGTTCCCGAGGTTGCCGAAAGATATATTAAGGAATTTTGGGTTGATGCAAAGGGTATGAACATCCGCGAGGCTACCGTTCATCCTCGTGCTACCGAAAATATTGACGCTATTATCGGTATCATTACCGAACTTATTGAAAAGGGTTTTGCTTATCCTTCAAACGGCGACGTTTATTTCCGTGCAAAGAAGTTTGACGAGTACGGCAAACTCTCACATCAACCGCTTGAAGATTTGGAGGCAGGCGCACGTATCGACGTAACCGATATTAAAGAAGACCCGATGGATTTCTGCCTTTGGAAAGGCGCAAAACCGGGCGAGCCATATTGGGAGTCACCCTGGGGCAACGGTAGACCGGGTTGGCATATTGAATGTTCGGCAATGGCAGGTAGATATCTGGGCAAAACCATTGACATTCACTGTGGCGGTCAGGACTTGGTTTTCCCGCACCACGAAAACGAGATTGCACAGTCCGAATGTGCTAACGGTTGCGATTTCGCACATTACTGGATGCACAACGGCTATATTAACGTAGATAACCGCAAGATGTCGAAGTCTTTAAACAATTTCTTCACTGTGCGTGAGGTTGCTGAAAAGTTTGGTTACGAGCGGATTCGTTATATTATGATTTCTTCGCATTACCGCAGTCGTATTAACTATTCGGACGAGATTATCGAGCAGGCTAAAAATTCGCTCGACCGTCTCTACCGTTGCCGTGAGGGATTGGAGTTTGCGATTAGTCATGCCCAAAATGGCGGAGAGGTACCGACATTCTTGGAAGAATACAAACAAAAATTCATTGAGGCTATGGACGACGACCTTAATACCGCCGACGCCTTGGGTGAAGTATTCCAGATGGTACGTGATATTAACAAATTAGTTGCCGAAAATGCAGGTAAAGAAACGTTAGAGGCTTGCTTAAAGGCATTTAATGAACTTTGCGATGTTTTAGGTCTTTTGTATGTGCAAAAAGATGACAGTTTAGACTCGGAAATTGAGGAATTAATCGCCGAGAGAACTGCTGCTAAAAAGGCAAAAGATTTCCAGAAGGCTGATGCAATCCGTCAACAGTTAAGCGATATGGGTATTGTTTTAGAAGATACCCGCGAAGGCACAAAGTGGAGCCGCAAATAATGACTACCTTAAAAAAAGAGCCGTTAGGGAAGTTCAGTGTTTTCGTAAGTGAAGAGCATACTTTTGGTACTGACGCTGTTCTACTTGCCGATTTTGCAGGCAAAAAGCAGTCCCAAAACGCTTGCGATTTGGGAACAGGTTGCGGAATTATACCCCTTTTGTTGCTCAAAAACGGTTCAGCAGGAAAGGTCAGCGGTGTTGAAATTCAAACCGCCGCCGCTAATATTGCCACTCAGAATATTGAACTTAACGGGTTAAACGGACTATTCAACGTGTATAATGCCGATTTAAAAGAAATCAAATCGGTTTTGCCGAATGGCGAGTTCGACTTGGTGACCTGCAATCCACCGTATAAAGCCGATGGTGCGGGAAGCCAAAACTTGAGTGAGGCTGAACGGATAGCACGTCACGAGGTTAAGTGTGTTTTTGCCGATGTGGTCAAAGCGGCAAAGCATTTATTGAAGTTCGGCGGTAGACTTTGTGTTTGCCACCGACCTGAACGCTTGACCGACATTTTTTCAGAAATGCGAGCCAACGGTATAGAGCCGAAAGTTTTACGCGAGGTCATTCAGCGCGAGGGCAAAGAGGCTTGGCTCGTGTTGGTTGAGGGCAAAGTCGGCGGTAAAAACGGATTGACGGTTATGCCACCTCTTTATGTTGAAAACAAAGGACAACTCACTGACGAAATGATGGAAATTTACGGCGACTATAAGGAAAATCACGGTCGCGGAATTTGAAAGGAATTAAAATGAGCGGGAAACTTTATGTTGTTGGCACGCCGATAGGCAATCTGGGTGACTTTAGCCCAAGAGCCGCCGAAACACTCGAAAAGGTTGATTTTATCGCCGCCGAGGATACTCGCGTATCGGTCAAATTACTTAATCATTTTGGAATTAAGAAGCCCATGATAAGTTATCATGAGCATAATAAAGTTGCCCGCCATGAAGAAATTGCCGAGCGTATTTCGGCAGGGGAAAGTTGCGCAATTGTGACCGACGCCGGAATGCCTGCAATCTCTGACCCGGGTGAAGACTTGGTGAGGTATTGCCGTGAAAAAGGGTTAGAGGTCGAGTCGGTGCCGGGCCCTAGTGCATTAATTACCGCGCTTGCCATTTCGGGTATGCCGTCAGGCAGGTTTTCTTTCGAGGGGTTTTTGTCGGTCGATAAAAACCAAAGACGCGAGCATTTGGCTAAAATTAAGTCAGACGACCGCACTTTGATTTTTTATGAAGCACCTCACAAATTAGCGAACACTTTATCCGATTTATTAAAGGTTCTCGGTGACCGCGAGATTGCATTGGTAAAAGAACTGACAAAATTGCACGAATCTTGCGAAAGAACAACGTTGAGTCTTGCCAATGAAAAATATGCTGACGGCAGTGCAAGGGGTGAATACGTGCTGATTGTTTCGGGCGCTACCGTAGAATCTTTTGAAAATGAATATACTCTTTCCGATGCCGTTAAAATGGCAAAAGAGTTCATAGAAAACGGAATGAGTCCTACTTCTGCCGCAAAAAACGCCGCAAATGCAACGGGACTTCGCCGAAATGAGATTTATAAAGAATTGATATAACAAGGGATAATTGATGGAAATAAAAAGATTTTTAAGTATAGCTTTTGTTATGGTTTTGTTGAGCGTGTTTGTCGGGTGCGATGATGGATATGAGGTTGATTCATCATTTTTTGAGAATACTTTTGTCACTTCATCTAAAGAGGGCTCTATATTTCTCACATCGACAACTTTATCAGAAGTGTCATCGTCGTCTTCCTCAAGCGATATATCTTCTAAACAGTCGACAAGTTTAAAACTTAATGAGAGTAAAGATATAACCTCATCAGCGGTTCAAAGTTCGGAAGTGTCAATCACACAAGAACCCGAAACGAATTCAAAGACGGTTTACATAACGCCGAGCGGTAAACGTTGGCATCTTAGTGAAAGCTGTGCAGGTAAAAATGCAATGGCAACAACGTTGGAAAAAGCTGAAGAGAAATCATTAACACCTTGTAAAAAATGTGTATCATAGATATTATATTTAAACGGTAAAGGTTGTATTTTAAGGGATAGTAAAAAAGCTGTGTAGAAATTTTCTACACAGCTTTTGGTTTTATCTTATATTTCGATTTGTTTTTCCTTCCAACCATATTCAGTATAGTTGTCAATCTGAGGTCTTATTTTGCAAAGTATTCCGGTAACGCGGCTAATTAACGGGCTGAATACGTGATAATTTGGGTCAATCACACCGTCGTAAGAACCCCAACCGCTTTGTATGATTTGAGCCATATTGCTTGAATGGAGCGTATGCCAAGTGGTCTTCATAAAACCGAGCATTTCCCATTCAAAAGCCGTTTCAACCGCCTTGCTTGTAGACAGTCGGCCGTCAAACGGACAACAAATAACATCAAATCCTTTTTCCTTAAACAGTTTGGAAGACTCCCATTTTTCGTTATTGATGTTATACTGCCAATCGGCAATAATAACGTCACGGCTTAAACGGTCAAGCATAGCGTTGGCTATTTCTAAACTTGCGTTGCACTCGTATTTTGAGTTTTCTACAAAAAACGATTTGCTTAATAACATATCGCCCCATATAATAGCTCTGCGACCTTTTTCTTTTAAGTCTTCAGCAACGGTATTAATGTGGTTAACAACAGCTAAGGCTTCGTCGATAGATATATGCTTTTCGGCTTCGTCGCAACCGAGATGGAAGTATTGCCCTTCACCGCAAAGTTCAATAAGCTCGTTACGTACGTCTTTTAAAAGTTCAAGCACTTGGGGCTTTTTAAAATCCCAAACCCAACCGCCGGTATGCGGTTTGTATAGATATTCGTATCGAATATCCTGGTTGAGAACAACGTGTTTACCGCCTGCGCCCCCGCGTGATAAAGCGGCATGACCCCAATGTTGAAAAAACGGTACAATTTCAATGCCGAAGGCTTTGATTTCGTCCATTATTTCTTTTATTTCGGATTTTGTATAGGCGTTGTCCCAACCAAGTAACGAGAAACTGTCCATCTTGAGTGTTCCCCAGAACTCAATTATAATATGTGAGTATTTACTCATTATGGCAAGACGAGTTTCTTTGCGCAAAAAAGTAAGCTTGGTTTCAGGGAAAACACAAAAGTGTATTGAACGGAACTTTATTTTAGGACTTTTTTTCTCAAGCCCGCCTTCGATAATGTAACTTTCAAAGTCGTTACAGACAATTCTTTCGAGTAGCGTTACAAAGCCACGCATCAAACCACCGTAAGTGCTGCCGACAACAAATGCTCCGCTGTCGGTAACGCTTAATGCATAATCTTCACCATCAGCAGAAATGGGGTCTATATTTCCAATTAATATTGTGTTTTCTTTAGCATCGAAACAGGCTTTCCATTCAACTCCGGTGGTATAATTTTTTAACAACTCCAAAATAATAGGATGCCGAGCCTCTTTTGGCAGATGAATGGTCATATTTTTATTAATTTTATAATCATACATAATTTAAAACCTCCTTTTTTAAATTCTAACATAACTGCGCAAAAAATAAAAGAATTTTTATAGGTTTATGTTACAAGGTCATGTAAAAAATAAAACTTGACATTTCACAACCTTTTGTATATAATATCCTTTGCAGTAAATTTGGACGTTTAGCTCAGCTGGTAGAGCACCCGCTTGACGTGCGGGCGGTCGAGGGTTCGAGTCCCCCAGCGTCCACCAAAAGAGAAAAAGCAGCATCGAAAGATGTTGCTTTTTTCTTTTGGTGTGTTTTGACGTGTAGGGACTCGAACAAGGAGGGAGAACCGTATAGCGGTTCGGAAGAAAACAGTCCGGTGGACTGTTTTCGCCGACGTGGCAACGAGCGTAAGCGAGGCGATAGGCACGGTAGTGCCGGGGAAGTCCCCCAGCGTCCACCAAAATCGACAGGTTTCGATAGAAGCCTGTCGATTTTACTTATTACCTCTTCAATCTTCACTTTTCACTTTTCACTATTCTCTTATTGTCGATTTTGGCGGAATAGCTTTCACATTTTCTCACACTCCCCAAAAAGAACAACATTACAATACATAGTAATATAAGGCTTAAAGCGGCAAATGGACTTGTGTGGACGGCGGAGGCGTCGGGTTGAATGTTGAATGAACCGGTCATAAGGTCACGAGGAAACAAAATTTCTAAAATCGTTGCCAAAAAGTATGATAAACCGCCGTGCAAAAGGCGGGATAATAGTAAAATGGTGAATTTCGGCCGTAAATTTTCTGTCGATGATACAACCTGAAAAATTACCGATATTCCACCAAAGCCTAACAAAAACGATGCAAATGGCAGTTGATTTCGGGTTATGTTAGAAAGCCCTGCGGTTACCTCAAATAACGCTGTCAGTTGGTTGGCGCCTTTAAAGTTAAATGCTGAGAACCCGCCGACCAGCCCTGCGAAAAACACAACGAAAATCGTTACGTTAAGCATGGTTTTACCCGCTTCTAAAACACTTATAACAAATATATCACTCAAAGCAGACTCTTGGTTTTTTAAAAGGGTCTGCTTTTTAATTTCGGTTTCTCGAGAAAACAGTCGGTCGGGTAAAAATCTTACGGCTACGGCTAAAAAAAGGGTGCCTAAAAGGTGGCAGACAAGCAATCGGTATCCGTCGCTTCTGTTTTTTAAGAAAACTTCACCAACAGTCACAATGATAAATGCAGGACCTGCATTTATCGAAAAGTTCAGCATTTTTAAGGCTTTGCCACGCGAAATTTTTCCGTCGAGATAAAGGGAATTCAAGAGTTTTGCGCCTACGGGGTATCCTGCAACCATAGATATTAAGAAAACGGAAGATTGGTCGGCGTCAAGCCTTAGTAACGGTCGGGTGACGGGAGAAATTAGCCTGCCTAAAACTCGCCCCAAACCGCTTTTTATAATAAAAAGTGAAATGGCAGTGAATATAAAAAGTGACGGAATGACAGACTGTGCCGAAAGAGATAATCCTATTATCACACCCTGCCGTATTTCTGTAGAAAACAGTAAAACTGCAACTGCTATTGTCACAACCGCCACCGTTAAAATTGCTTTTTTTAACTTTAGAGTAAAGTTCACCATAAGTTCACCGCCCATTTAGTAGAATATATGCCGTGTTTTAAGAATGAATACACCGATAATTTAATAAAATAGATACTACAAATATTTAAGGTGAGTGAATATGGCCAAGAAACTGAAACCCGATATGAATATTACAAAGCCGAAGTTAAAATTGTTCGAGCCGTTTCAAGAAATGTCAGGACCTTTGATAAATTTAACATCTAATCGTGAGGCCTCGGTAGACGGTTGCCGCGGAGTTGTCGATTATTACGATGACCGCATTAAGTTAAGTATTCAAGGGGGTTCGGTGACATTTTTCGGTCAGGGGTTACATATTACCTTGTTTACCGAAAATTCGGCAGTGCTTTCAGGTAAACTTCAAAACATTGAGTTTCAAGTGAGGAACGGCGATAATGATAATTAATTTTTTGCAAAATTTATTGGGATATGTACGGTTTTCCATTCGCGGGGATTTCCCTGAAAGGTTGCTTAACCAACTTGCATTAAGCAAAGTTTCGGTGTGGGGGATTGAACGTCAAGGTGATGAAATCAGAGCCTCAATTTTAAAAAGAGATTACCTTAAAATACGTGAATACCGAAAAAACAACCGAGTGTTTACCAAGGTTTTATCGCGTCACGGGCTGCCTTTTTCGGCTCACCGCTATCGGTATAGGGTTGGATTTTTAGTGGGATTAGTGCTTTATTTTTCGACTTTGGTATTTTTGTCGAGTTTTGTGTGGAACGTTCGTGTGGTGGGTGTTGAAAGTCTTACCGAGCAGGAGGTTTTATCCGCCTGCCGTGAAATCGGACTTTATGAAGGTCGGTTTAAGTCGGGTCTTAATGCCGAAGAACTACGCACCCGACTGGCGTTAAAACTACCCGGAATTTCGTGGGCGTCGGTCAATTTTGAGGGCGTCAGAGCGACTGTGAATATTTCGGAAATTATCTCCTTAAAAAACCCACCGCAACAGTCCTGCAACCTTATAGCCGAGCGCGACGGTGTAATCACTAAATTAGGGGTTACGTCGGGGACGATTAAGGTAAAACTTGGTCAGACGGTTAAAAAAGGTGATTTACTTGTGTCGGGCATTACCGAATATAAGGACGGCACTTATAAATTTGGCGTTTCATCGGGCGAGATTATTGCCGAAACCGTGCGAGAGGTTGAGTTGTTTGTCCCGTTTAATCAGCAAAAAACAGTCAGAGTATCAAAACCCATTACCCGTCGCGTGTTGTCGGTGTTTGGGGTTCACGTACCTTTTTACTTTGGGAGTGTTAATGGTCCTTATGAAACAGAAACCAAAGAAACGAAATACCAAAATAGCGAGATGTATTTGCCCGTCAGAATAACCGAAACGGCATTTTTCAAAACTGCGGTTGAGGAATTTACCGTAACCGAAACTGAAGCTAAGCAAATCGCTTTAACGGAACTTGAAACAAGAGAGCAAACTGACTTCAAAAACGCCGAAATTTTAAGCCGAGAAACCGAAATTGTGGTAACTGAAACGGGGCTAAAACTTAAAGCGCGATATAAATTGAGAGAAAATATCGCAACAAAGGATTTATTGTTGATTTTAGATTAAAAATAATGTAAAATAACTTATGTATAAGTATAACTTTTTTCAAGTGGAAAAAGAGATGTGAAAAGGCAGTGTGAAAATGGCAACAGAGCAGACAATTAACATTGAACGTGTTGAATATGTTTACGGATTGTTCGGTAATTTGGATGAGAATATCCGCCTTATTGAACGCGAGTTTTCGGTAACAGTTTCTTTGCGCTCGGGCGAAATTAAGGTTTCGGGCGAGCCTGAGGGTGTCGACAGTGCGGTGCGCACAATTAACGGACTTTTGTCGCTCATCAGCCGTGGTGAAGCGTTGACCGAGCAAAATATCCGTTATATTATGTCGCTTGCCGCTGAAAAGGATGACAAAGGCATTGAAAAATTAAGCGATACCGACTGTATCTGCATTACTTCAAAAGGCAAGCCGATAAAGCCCAAAACCATAGGTCAGAAAAAATATGTCGAGGCAATAAGAGACAATACCGTTACCATCGGTGTCGGTCCTGCCGGTACCGGTAAAACCTATTTGGCGGTGGCAATGGCGGTGGCGGCTTTCAGAGCCAAAACAGTCAACCGCATAATTTTAACCCGACCTGCCGTTGAAGCGGGTGAAAAATTAGGCTTTTTGCCGGGTGATTTGCAACAAAAGGTTGACCCGTATTTAAGACCTTTATATGACGCGCTTTTTGATATGCTTGGAGCTGAAAATTTTCAAAAATGTCAGGAACGCGGTGATATTGAGGTTGCTCCGTTAGCCTATATGAGAGGTCGAACGCTAGACGATAGTTTTATTATTTTAGACGAGGCGCAGAATACAACATCCGAGCAAATGAAGATGTTTTTAACGCGTTTGGGATTTAACTCAAAGGCGGTTGTTACGGGTGATATTACCCAAGTCGATTTACCTGACGGTAAAAAGTCGGGACTTAAAGAGGTTTTGAACATTTTAAAAGATGTTGACGATATCGCGATTAACAAGTTTTCAGAGCGTGACGTTGTCCGTCACCGACTTGTGCAGCAGATAATTAAAGCGTATGAAAAATACGAGGAAAAGAAACAAAGAGGGTAAAAAATGGGAAACGAAAAGGTAAGGGTAGTTATAACTAATAAACAGAAAAAGGTGAAAATTCCGACTGGAATTAGAATGCTTGTCCGTCGTGCTTGTACCGCAGTTTTGAAAATGGAAGAGTTTTTAGAGTCTGCCGAGGTTGGGGTAACTTTTGTTGATGATAACGAAATTCACGAACTTAACCGAGAGTTTCGCAATATTGACCGTTCGACCGATGTTTTGTCGTTTCCTTTGGGTGAAAATGGCGTGTATGATACTAACCCTGCAACCGGTGCTAAAATGTTGGGTGATGTTGTAATTTCGTTAGAGCACGCCGTGGCTCAAGCCGAAGAATATGGTCATACTTTACAGCGAGAGGTTGCCTTTTTAACGGTACATTCAATGTTGCATTTGCTGGGTTACGACCACGTTAACGGCGGTATTGAAGCCGAAACTATGCGTGAAAAGGAAGAAGAAGTTTTGGTTAAAATGGGTCTTTCACGCGAAGTTACTTTCATGGATTGAGGAATTAAAAATGGATAATCAAAAATCGGCATTTGTTGCCATTGTCGGACGTCCGAATGTTGGAAAATCGTCTTTACTTAATAAAATTTTGGGTCAAAAGGTGGCTATTGTGTCAAATAAGCCACAAACCACCCGTACCCGCATTATGGGTGTTAAAACTTTGGGTGAAACTCAAATAGTGTATATCGACACACCCGGATTTCATAAGCCTAAAAATAAATTGGGTGAAAGAATGATGGATTCGGTCTCGCAAGGGCTTTCCGACGTTGATGTTGTAATGCTTGTAGTCGAGGCTCAAACAAAATTTAAACTAAATCCTAATGATATGCCGAAAGCCGAGTTGGCGTTGATTGAAGAAATCAAAAACCGTAAATTAAAAGCAATTCTTTGCATAAATAAAATTGATTTACTTACCGACAAGAGCGATTTATTAGAGGTTATTTCCGCTTATCAGAATCTTTATGAATTTGATGCAATTATACCCGTTTCAGCCGAGTCGGGTGACGGCGTTGAAACCTTGGTGGACGAGCAGTTGAAGTATTCAAAAGAGTCACCCCACTTTTTTGCCGATGACGAGGTTACCGACCAAGCCGACAGTGTTATGGTCACCGAACTTATCCGCGAAAAAATGTTGCATTTATTGGATAAGGAAATTCCGCACGGCGTTGCAGTAGGGCTTGAACGCTTTTTTGAGCGTGATACTGTATCGGGCGAGCCGATTATTGAAGCTGAAGCAATCATTTACTGTGAACGCGATTCTCATAAGGGGATTATTATCGGCAAAGGCGGTGCTTGTTTGAAAAAAATCGGCACCTTGGCGCGAGAGGATATTGAAGAATTTTTCGGTTGCAAGTGTAACTTAAAGCTTTGGGTTAAAGTTAAAGAAGACTGGCGTAACCGCGACGGACTCATTCGTTCGTTCGGTCTTGACAATAAATAACAATATTTATTTTTAAAGTTCCGACAAACAATAATTTTAGAAAAATTATTTGGAGGTCGGGACTGTGACTGTGGAAAATTTGTGGAACAATTTTTATAATTCGGGCAGTGTTTTTGACTATTTGAAATACTGCCAAATTTCTGAAAAAAAGGAGCAGGACAACGTTGAAGTTCACGACCGACGGATTGATAATAAAAGAAAATAATGTCGGTGAAAGTGACCGCGTTGTCGTTGTACTGACAAGGGATAAAGGCTTAATAAGTGCCTTTGTCAGCGGGGCGAGAAAGCCGAAATCGAAAAATGCCGCCTCAACGGCATTGCTTTCGTATTCACACCTTTGCATTACTCAAACAAAAGACACCTACCGCATAACCGAGGCAGAGGCTATTGATGTTTTTTTCGGTATCAGAACAGATGTTGAAAATTTAAGCCTTGCTCAATATATTTGTGAACTGTGTCAGGTTTTGGTGCCGTACGAGGTTGAGGGTGAGGACTTTTTACGCCTTGCTTTAAACTCGCTTCATTACATAGAAAAAGAAAAAATGGACGTGTATTCCATTAAGGCTCTGACCGAGTTGCGATTGATGGTTATAGCAGGTTTTATGCCCGATTTGGTAGGTTGCAGAAACTGCGGTACCGACCGCGATTTTCCGCTTTGGTTGGACTTAAACGGCGGAGATATGCTTTGTAATAAGTGCAAAAGTGCTTCGGTAGTGTCGGGTGCTTTTGTCGAGTTGGACAAGACTACCTTTGCCGCTATGAGGCATATTGTTTATTCCGAATTTTCAAAACTTTATTCTTTCACTTTGCCCCCGCAAAATGCCAAGTATTTGAGTTTTGTGACCGAACGGTATTTGTTGGCTCAAACCGAACGAAGATTCAAAACGTTAGACTTTTTCCATAGCCTTGAAGTAAGGCTTTGAGGAATTTAGGAGATATAATGAACACATTACACCATTTAGAAGCGTTAGAACTTGATAAAGTTTTAAAAATGCTGTCTTCCCGCGCCGCGATTGAGGACGCAAAAGAGTTGGCATTATCGCTTCAACCCGAAACCGATTTTAAAAAAGTAGAAATATTGCTAAACGAAACTGACGATGCTTTTAAATTGTCGGCAGGCTTTGGCTCGCCTTCTTTTGGCAGTGTAAAAAACGTTGCCAACCCGTTGGCACGGGCTAAAAACGGTGGCATTTTGTCAATGCGAGAGTTACTTGACATTGCCGAGGTTTTGCGCGTTATCCGTTCATTAAAAGAATGGCGCGCACACTGTGAAAACACTGATAGTCCTTTTGTTGCAAAGTATTTTGACCAGTTAATACCCAACCGCTATTTTGAGGATAAAATAACCACTTCAATCCGTTCCGAAGACGAGATGGACGATAATGCATCACCTAAATTAAAGGATATAAGAAGAAAAATTCATTCAAGTGAACTAAATGTCCGTGACCGCCTTGAGAAAATGCTCCGTTCGAGCAGTACCTCAAAATTTTTGCAGGATGCAATTATCACCCAACGTGACGGCAGATTTGTCGTACCCGTAAGGGCGGACAGCCGTAACGAAGTACCGGGACTGTTGCACGATACTTCGGGCTCGGGTGCAACATTGTTTATCGAGCCTATGGCGGTTGTCGAAATCAACAATGAAATTAGAGAACTTAAAATTAAAGAAAAAGAGGAAATCGACCGCATATTAGCAGAACTGTCGGGTGAGGCGGCAGGCTTTGCACCTAATATTGCTGTGTCTTACGAGGCAACGGTTAAACTGTGCTTGATTTTTGCCAAGGCTTCATTGGCTTTTTCAATGCGCGCAAGTAAGCCGAATTTAAATCAAGAGGGCAAAATTTATCTTAAAAATGCACGTCATCCGTTGCTTGACCCGAAAACTGTTGTACCCGTAACCATTCCGTTAGGAATAGAGTATGATACGCTTATGATTACCGGACCTAACACGGGCGGTAAAACCGTTTCGATAAAAACAGTAGGATTATTAACCTTAATGGCAATGTGCGGACTTATGTTGCCCGTGTCCGACGGTAGCGAAGTGTCGGTTTTTAAAAATGTTTTAGCCGATATCGGTGACGAGCAGAGTATAGAGCAATCTTTATCGACTTTTTCGTCACATATGAAACGAATTATTGATATTATGGCGGTTGCAAACGAGCAATCATTAATTCTTATCGACGAACTCGGCGCAGGTACCGACCCGGTTGAGGGTGCGGCGTTGGCACAGGCAATTTTAATGAAATTACGTAAGAAAAACGCAAAAATTGCTGCTACCACTCATTATGCTGAGTTGAAGTCTTACGCATTGGAAACTGACGGTGTTTGTAACGCGAGTTGCGAGTTTGACGTGCAGTCGCTAAAGCCTACTTATAAACTTAATATCGGTCTGCCGGGCAGGTCGAACGCTTTTGCAATTTCCGAAAAATTAGGTTTGGACAAACTGACGGTTGAAATGGCAAAAAGCCTTGTTTCAGACGAGGACGCACGTTTTGAGCGTGTTGTTGCGGCACTTGAAACTGCCAGAAGAAAGGCTGAAAAGGACCGTCAGGAAGCAAGTCGATTAAAAGGTGAAATGGAAGCCTTGAAGTCGTCACGTGATGCCGAAGCAGAAGAACTTCGAAAAAACCGCGACAAAACTATGGAAAAAGCGCGCGAGCAGGCCAACGCTGTGGTAGAGAGAGCAAGGGCAGAGGCAGAAAAACTTTTGTCAGAACTTGAGGCGCTTAAAAAGAGTAATGATTCTGCCGAAGAGCGTATAAGGAAAGCCAGAGCCGAAATGCGAGGGGGATTAAAACGTTTAGAGGACGTTGCTGACCCCGTCGAAACGGCAGAAATTTCGGGCGGCGGATTTTCGGCACCGCTTAAAAAGGGTGAAAAGGTTATTTTCCTCGACCTTAAAAAAGAGGTTACAGTTATAAGCGACCAAAAGGGTGACGAGGTTGAAATTTTAGCGGGCAGTATCAAAACGAAGGTTTTGGTATCGCATTTAGCACCGAAACCTAAATCTAAAGGCACGGTTGCTAAAACCCGTACCGTGAAGAAAGCGGTTAATCCCGAAGGTAACGTCCGCACTGCACAGTCCGAAATTGACATTCGTGGATTTACGGGTGACGAAGCAAGCTTGGAACTTGACCGATTTATTGATAACTCGGTTATGGCAGGGCTTAATACCGTTTGGATTATCCACGGCAAAGGCACCGGTGCATTAAAAAAGGCGGTACACGCTTACCTTCGCACAAACAGTAGTGTCAAAAATTTCCGCTTCGGTCAATACGGTGAGGGTGAAGACGGTGTCACCGTTGTAACCTTGAAATAGTTAAGTTTAAATGCTTTGGTTATAGGGAGATATTTATGGAAAAACAGAAAAGAATAGCCGCAATACACGATATTTCGTGCTTTGGTAAATGTTCTTTAACGGTTGCGTTGCCGATAATTTCGGCAGCCGGTATTGAAACCGCGGTTATACCGACCGCAATACTGTCAACCCATACCGGCGGTTTTAAGGGTTTTACTTCGCTTGATTTGACCGAAGAAATGCCCAAAATCATTGACCATTGGAATAGTTTAGACTTAAAATTTGATGCAATTTACAGTGGGTATTTAGGTTCAAAACAACAGGTTGACATTGTTTGCGATTTCTTGGATAAATTTAAAGGGAAAAGCACATTGACGATTGTTGACCCTGCTATGGCGGATAACGGAAAAATGTATACGCTTTTTGATTTGGATTTTGCCCAAGAAATGAAAAAACTTTGTATGAAGGCAGATATTATCGTGCCGAACGTAACCGAGGCTTGTTTTATGTTGGGTGAGGAGTATATTCCGTCGGGTTATAGCGAGGATTATATTGCCGATATATTGCACCGTTTAGCAGAGTTAGGACCTAAAAAAATAGTGCTTACGGGTGTTAGATATAATGATAAAACGGTGGCTTCGGTCGCCTTTGACAGCGAAAAGAATGAAATTCATACCGTTTCAAGCGAACTGATTGAGGGTATGTTCCACGGCACGGGCGATGTTTTTGCAAGCGCATTGACCGCATCGTTGCTTCGTGGCAAAGATGTTTTTGAGGCTACCGAAATTGCGGTTGATTTCACTGTTAAAAGTATCAAACGCACAACCGAGTCGGGTGCCGAGCATTACGGAGTCGATTTTGAACGCGGTTTAGGAGAATTAGCAAATAAACTTAATAATTAAAATAATACAAAAAGCAACGGTCAAAGACCGTTGCTTTTGTTCATAGTTGCACTTGAAAAAATGTCGAAAAAAGAGTATAATTGCTACATAATAAAATCGTCGTAAAAATTTTTCAGAAAAGGTGTGAATTTGGGTGAGTTTTGTAAAATTGTGTTTAAAATATATAATAGAAATTGCCTTAAATACACGTCTTTTTGAAGGTTTTTGCCCGACGGCTAAAAAATATTATAAAAAACTTCTCTGTTGATTCAAAAAAATCTTGTAATTGAGTTAAATTTAAGGTAAAATAATTTAGTGATATTCCGCAAGGCTAAAGCCTTGTTCCAATTGGAAAGGAAAGTGTATTATTATGACAAAAGAACGCAGAGTCGGTACAGTATCAAGAGGTATCCGTTGCCCCATTATTCGTGAGGGAGATGACCTTGCTAAAATCGTTGCCGACAGTGTGCTTGAAGCTGCTGAAATTGAAGGATTCGAACTTCGCGACCGTGACGTTATTTCGTTGACCGAGTCGATTGTTGCTCGCTCGCAAGGCAACTACGCATCAATTGACGATATCGCCGCTGATGTTAAAGCAAAACTTGGCGGAGAAACCGTCGGTGTTATTTTCCCGATTTTATCGCGTAACCGTTTTGCAATCTGCTTAAAGGGTATTGCAAAGGGTTGTAAGAAAATTGTTCTTATGTTGAGCTACCCGTCTGACGAGGTTGGTAACTCATTGGCAACCTATGATTTGATTGATGCTAACGGCATTAACCCGTATTCTGACGTTTTAACTTTGGAAAGATACCGTGAGGTTTTCGGTGTTCAGAAGTTGCAGTTCACCGGCGTTGATTACGTTGAGTATTATCAGAATTTGATTAAGGATTGCGGATGTGAGGTTGAAATTATCTTTGCTAATCAGGCAAAGGCAATTTTGGATTATACCGACTGTGTCCTTACTTGTGATATTCACACCCGCGCAAGAACCAAGCGTTTGTTGAAAGCCGCCGGCGCTAAAATCGTTTGTGGTCTTGACGATATTCTTAACGCACCCGTTAACGGCAGCGGATGTAACGAGAACTACGGCTTGTTGGGTTCTAATAAATCGACCGAGGACAAGATTAAGTTGTTCCCCCGCGAGTGTAAGGATTTGGTTTTGGATATTCAAAAGAAAATCAAGGATGCAAGCGGTAAAAACGTTGAAGTAATGGTTTACGGTGACGGTGCATTTAAAGATCCCGTAGGTAAAATTTGGGAGTTGGCTGACCCCGTTGTTTCTCCTGCTTTTACTGATGGACTTATCGGTACACCGAACGAGTTGAAGTTAAAATACCTCGCCGACAATGATTTTAAGGATTTGTCAGGTGATGAACTTAAAAAGGCAATTTCGGATTCGATTAAGGCTAAAGACGGCTCGAGTTTGGTTGGTAATATGGCTGCTCAAGGTACAACTCCCCGTCAGTTGACCGACCTTATCGGTTCACTTTGTGACTTAACTTCCGGCTCGGGCGATAAGGGCACTCCTGTTGTTCTTGTTCAGGGATATTTCGATAACTATACTAACTGATATATTGAAAAAGACAGGAGGAAATAAAAATGGATACAAATGTACGTCCTGAGTCTATGGCTCGTATCACAACGTTCGAGTTGGCAAATGCTTTTATCGAGAGCCAGGTCAAAGCTATTCGTGAGCAGGTTAAAGACAGCAAAGTTTTGTTGGCTTTGTCCGGTGGTGTTGATTCTTCGGTTGTAGCCGCATTGCTCATAAAGGCCATCGGCAAACAGCTCACCTGTGTTCATGTAAACCACGGTTTGATGAGAAAAGATGAGTCGGAAAATGTTGTTAAGATTTTTGGCGATGAACTTGATGCAAACTTGATTTATGTTGACGCTACTGATAGATTTTTAAATTTATTGGCAGGTGTCAGCGACCCCGAAAGCAAAAGAAAGATTATCGGTAAGGAGTTTATCGAGGTTTTTGCTGATGAAGCAAGAAAATTAGAGGGCGTTGAGTTTTTGGCTCAAGGCACAATTTATCCCGATATTTTGGAAAGCGTTAAGCAGGCAGAGGGCAAAAAGGCTGTTAAATCACACCACAACGTTGGCGGATTGCCCGAGGACCTTAATTTCAAACTTGTTGAGCCGATTAAGTTGCTTTTCAAGGATGAAGTAAGAGTTGTTGGCGAGGCTTTAGGTTTGCCGCACGGTATGGTATACCGTCAGCCGTTCCCCGGCCCCGGTTTGGGTGTAAGATGCTTGGGTGCTATTACCCGCGACCGTTTGGCTGCGCTTCGCGAGGCTGATGCAATTTTGCGTGACGAGTTTGACAAAAACGGTCTTGCCGAAAAGGTTTGGCAGTATTTTGTTGTTATTCCCGATATTAAGAGTGTCGGCGTTCGTGACGAAAGCCGTTATGAAGGTTGGCCGGCAATTATCCGCGCAGTTAACACCACCGACGCTATGAGTGCTACTATTGAGGAAATTCCTTATGCAGTGCTTCATAAAATCACCGACCGTATCACCAAAGAGGTAGAGGGTATCAACCGTGTCCTCTACGACCTCACACCGAAGCCCGTCGGAACAATTGAGTGGGAATAATACCGATTGTCCGAGGACAATCTTGTTTATCCCAAAAAGAACAAATTTATCTATCCTCGTCCAAATCAAATTTTAAACAAACAAATGCCTTTTTGTTTTATGCAAAGGGCATTATTCTTTGGAACGCTATTTTTTGAAACAGGTGAGGAAAGGTTTGTATAATAAGGTTTACATAGAAATTACAAATATATGCAACATGAACTGTTCTTTCTGTCACGGACATAGCCGTGATTTGCGACAGATGAGTGTTGAGGAATTTAAGTATATTCTCGATAAGCTTAAAGGCTATACAGAGTATATTTATTATCATTTGATGGGTGAGCCACTTGTTCATCCGCAACTTCACGAATTTATAAAGCTTGCAGGTGAGCGAGGGTACAAATCGATTATAACTACTAACGGCACACTTTTAGGCAAAAGAAAGCAAGAACTATTAGACGCTATGTTACACAAAGTCAATATATCTTTACATAGCTTTGAAAACGGTGGCGACGAGGATTATGCGAGATATATATGCAGCCTTGCTGACTTCGCAAATAGTGCCGCCGGCGCCGGCATTATTGTGGTATTTCGTCTTTGGAACAAAGGTTTTGACAATGGAAGAAATAAATTTGCTTTAAGAGTTCTCAAGCAAAACATATCGGGAGAGTGGGAAGAAAACACCCGAGGTATCAGGATAAAAGACAAGGTTTTTGTCGAGTTTGGAGAACGTTTTGAATGGCCTGACAGTAATGCCGAAATTAAGGGAAATAAGTTTCGCTGTTATGGGCTAAAGGACCAATTTGGCATTCTTGTTGACGGCACTATTGTCCCATGTTGTCTTGATAGCAATGGCATTATTGGACTGGGAAATATTTTTGAACAAGATTTAAAATCGATTTTACAGTCTAAAAGGGCAACTGATATACTTGACGGGTTTAAATGCTCTGTGGCTTCCGAAGAACTTTGCAAAAGATGTGGATATGCGCAAAGGTTTGCGCGGTAAATAAGAAAGGGTTGCAAAAAATCGATATATACTTTTTGCTTCTATTATGATATACTGTTGTTAAAGTGACAGGAGGTAAAGTTCTATGATAATAAAAGAACACATTGAAACTAAAATCGCCGAGTCTTGTGACGTGTTGGTTTGTGGTGGTGGGTTCGGTGGTATTTCGGCGGCGCTAGCTGCCGCAAGACAGGGCAAAAATGTTGTTTTGCTCGAAAAAGAGTATATGCTTGGGGGCTTAGGCACTGCCGGTCTTGTTACAATATACCTACCTTTGTGTGACGGTTGTGGGCATCAGGTTTCTTTCGGTATTGCCGAGGAATTGTTTAGGCTTTCTGTTTCTATGGGCTACGAGGACCAATATCCTGATAATTGGCTTGATAGTGACGATAAATCAAAAAGAAGCTCAAAAAACAAACGATTTGAGGTTCAGTATAATGCTCAACTTTTTGCTATTCTTGCTGAGCAGTTGCTCCAAAAAGAGGGCGTTAGAATACTTTACGGCACTTATGCGGTTGCCGTAAGCAAGTCCAATGATAAAATCGATGCCGTGATAGTCGAAAACAAATCGGGCAGACAAGCAATAGCCGTAAAATCGGTTGTTGATGCCACGGGTGACTGTGACATTGCCAAATTTGCCGACGCACCCACCGAAACATTCAAGCAAGGTAATTTGCTTGCGGCGTGGTATTATTTTGTAGGGAAAAAAGGGTTTAAGCTTAATTCTTTAGGCTTTTGTGATATCCCCGACGACCAGAAAAACGAGAAAAATCAAGTAAAGACTCTTGTAAACAGAAGATTTTCAGGTTTAGACGGCAATGAACTTTCCGAAATGGTGCAACTTTCCCACGCGTCAACTCTTGAAGATATAAAGAAAAAAAGAAAAATTGACCCGACAGTTCTGCCGACTACGATAGCAACCATACCGCAGGTTCGTATGACAAGAAAAATTGTCGGAGAATATGCGCTTGACGATAAAGAAGTGCACAAATATTTTGAGGATTCAATAGGAATGGTTTCGGATTGGAGAAAACGCGGTCCGGTGTATGAAGTTCCGTTTAGAACGCTGTATTCCAAAACTGTTAAAAACCTTATAACAGCAGGAAGATGCACCTCTGTCACCGAAAGTATGTGGGATATTATGAGGGTAATTCCTTGTTGTGCCGTAACCGGTGAGGCGGCAGGTGTTGCTGCAGCAATGACCGATGATTTTTCAACACTTGATGTAAAAAAACTTCAAGAAACATTGGCCAAAAACGGTGTGGTCCTTCACGAAAAAGATTTAAACTTAAACTAAACAACACCGCTTTAAAGGGATAAGCCCCAAAAGTCAGATGCTTTTGGGGTGCTTGTTGTTTTGTCTGTGACAAAATAAAAAACGGATTGGAAGTCTAGCTTCCAATCCGTTTTTGTTATTACTTCATTAATACTGGTTCTTTTTCTTGCTCTATTGTTTCTGTTGTCGACTGTTTGTGTTTGTTGCAAACGGCATAGTAAATGCCGTAAAAGGCGACTATGTAAACTACAAATAATCCCACAACTATAAGCGGATATAAAACTTTGTGCCCGCCGACTAAATCATAGAAAATTTGATACGGTGTGCCGTCGTGGTTCATCAAGAACATATAATTGTAATCAATGAGGATGTTTACGACATACGCCAGCGCACAGAAGAAACCGAGTATAAGGCAAGTGATAGATATGTTTTTCTTTTTCATACTGTGCATACCGCTTATCATTATATATAATGAAGCAAAACCCGAAATCGTATGGGTAACGCCTGACGAAATGTTCTCGATTGAGAAAATGGGATAAGCGTTATAGTTTTGAGCCGCACCGTATGTGCCGACAATTGCGCCCAAAATACCGAAAATCATAACAAAATCCAACGACGCTTCTTTAAGTCGATTTTTGGTAAATGCCGCCAACGGCAATGCAAACAACTGTATACTGCACAAAAACAAAGGCAGTAATGTTTGCCAACGGTCAGGACTGTCACTTTTAGCGCAGAGAACAATTATTTTAAAAATCTCAAACCCGTCGATAAGAATTGCCGACCAAATTAAAACCTTGTTCTTTTCTTTGTCGGGTTTATTTTTGAAAGCGCGACCGAAAATAACCGCCAAAACCGCCATTACTATAAGTAAACTTGTTACAAAGGTTAAGTGCTGCCAGGTATATGCGCCCTCGGGTTCACGCCAATATGATGTACCGTCCGCCCCTGAAAACCCTAAAAATTCTTTTATAAACATTTTTCTTTCTTGCGTTTTTAGTAAAACACAAGTTCCCCCTCATTTAATAAACCGAATTCGGTTTCCGCTTTTTTATATTAGCATTTTTTGTCGAAAAAGTCAATAAATCGTCGGGTATTTTAAATAAGGATATACCTTATATTTTCGAGCACATCAGCAGTAAAAGAAAGACGCTCTCGGTATGAAGGAGAACGTTTTTCTTTAACAATTTATTATTATTTGTTTGTACTACCAAGGTATCGACCGGTTACAAGAGATGTTGCCTTATCAATCTCTACACCGTTATATAGATTCTTTGTTTCGGTTTTATAAAGATTTCCAAAAACATCATAATATTTTAATTCAAACTCTGCTTTTTCTTCGGATTTTAATACAACAAAATTGTTGAAACAACCGTTTAAAATTTGAAAATCTTTATTCTTCAACGTTAAGTTCTGGGCGGTGTTTAAAAGGAAATATATATCCTCGGTTTCACGGTATATTGCCCACGTATCAAGTGAAGCAGTAATGGCGTGGCGCTTGTAGTGCTCTTTTTCTACTATGTTTTCAATATACCAGTTATTAAGGAATTTAACGACCTGTTTATTTTCCTTACTTAATTTTGTTATATCCATTGAATAAGTAGGAATGCCCACTGCAATCATTTTGATAATAACCCTTGAATTTGATAAAGGCGTATCATTATTTGAAATGGTTTGATAATCATTTATAGCATACGGAGTATATGCTTGGATATATGCCGTGCGCATAAAATTGCCTTCGGGACAATAGGGAGTATCTCCAGCTCGCATCATTGTACCGAATGTCGCGAGATTGCTACCGCCATAGTTTTGCTTTAGCTCGACGATATAATCTTGCTTGGTTTCATAAACCTTATCCCAAATAGCCTTCATAGTTCTTTCGAGACCAATTACCATTGAGTCTGTGTCATGCTCATGCTCACAGGAACAACACTTTGTCGCCGGTATGCAGTTATAAAGGTCGTATTTTGCGCCGTCTGTATCATATTTTGTAATAAGGTCGGCGCAAATTTGAGCCATTATTTCTCTTGACTCGGGGCTACGCAAACAAAGAATATTAAACTTGTTTGGTGTTTCGATGAGTTCTCCTTTTTCGTCTTTCATTAAATACGGCAATCTTTCTTTACGGCATTTAGCGTCTATACCAACCGCGTGGGGAGCGCACCAGATTATAGCATTTGCGCCTGCGTCGTGTATGCGCTTTGAAAGAGATTTAAGGTCTTTGATTTTTTTAGGGTCGCACTCCCAATCGCCTATATTAAGACGAACTTCATAAGGATTATCAAGTCCGGGACCGAACCAACCGTCATCGATGATATAGTTGGTTATTCCTAATTCCATACCTGCCTTTACATTGTCCATTATAACTTCTTCTGTAACGTCATCAGAAAACCAATCGGTCCAACTGCACCAAAGTGGCATCATACCTTTTTTTACATAAGGATAAAGGCTGCCGTCTTTTTGTATTCTGATATCATAAAACTCAGAAAGTTGTTCTGTCCACGGAATCTCACAATCTTCTTTAGTATCTCTCAAATACAATAGTTCTTCATAAGAGTTGTTTCTATATTCTTGCGGAATTTTGCAATCTACTTCAACGGTTAACTTGCGGGAATAGGCAAGGAGTGCTCGACTATTAAAAGGTTCAACACATCTGAAAGCTCTTTCATAATCTTTACCGATAACGCCAAAGCAAAACGATGCATTATTATTTTGACCGCAAAAAATATATAACGGTGTTCTGACGTTTGAAACCAACGATTCGCGTTTAAAACTCCAAAAATTAATAGTATGTATCGTTGTAGGATACTCACGGCCACCATCCGGCACTATTACACTGTTGAAATTGCGCAAAGGTGTGGTATAACGATGAATTACACGGCAAATTTCATCGGTTTCACAATCGGCTTTAATTTTCCAACATTTGTTTTCTTGACTTATGCTAACTGTTATACCATTGTTTTCACAAATCTGCTCTTTTATTTCGGGTAAAGTGAATTCGGCCTCAACGCCATTAATTGTAGAAACTTTTACATAATACATTTTTATACACCCTCATTACTTGAAAATTTATTATAAAATCATTATAATATAATAAAATATCAAGTAAATTCGTTTTAAGGCATAAAAGTTTATATTTTAGACGCGAAGGTGACGTTATGAAAATTGATAAAATAATTAAATATTACCATTTTGTATTTGATAATACACATAATTTCAAAGGGCATACGCATGACACTTATGAAGTGAATATAGTGCTTAAAGGGAAATTAGAGGTTACTATAAACGAAAATGTTATACAACTCAGCCCCGGCGATATGGCGCTTTGGTCGCCTATGATGTTTCATTGTGACAGAGTTATTTCAAATAATGATACCGAGTTTTTATCGGTGCATTTTACTTTAAAAGATTCGAACCTTACAAAAGATTTCTTCTCGTTGCATAGTTTGAAACACCTTGATATGTTGCTTGCGAATATTTTTATTGATGAAATTGAGCAATCTCAACCGGATTATACAATAGCAGAAATCCTTTTTAATGCTTTGATTTTGCGCACCAAAAAAAGCAACCTTACTCCCATGTTTTCCGAGCAATCCGACGCGCTTTTATATCGTGATACGGTCAACTTTATGGTCGAAACCCAAAATCGTATGTTATGTATTGCGGAAATGGCACGCCACTGTAACGTATGTGAAACAACATTGAAAAAGGCTTTTAAACGGTATACCGGTGAAAGTATAAAAAAATATTACAATGAGTTAAAGCTTCAAAAAGCGAAAGAGCTGTTAACCGGCGGAAAAAGTTCTAAAGAGATTGTGCAAATTTTAGGATTTTCCTCGTTATCATACTTTTCTCAATGGTTTAAAAGGGTGAATGGCTGCAGTATCAGAGAGTTTTCTAAAGAAACGGCATTTTAGCAATTTAATGCGTAATAAGTCATAATATGGCAATAACAACTGTGGCATTACTAAAAAACTGTTGCAAACATAAGATGTAAGATGTATAATTAAATTACAAATTAGGAGAGGAGAGAGCGGGTAAAACTGCTCGGGTGAAATTATGAATTGTATTAAATGCGGAGCACCACTTAATGAGGATGCAAAATTCTGCGCTTCTTGCGGAGAACCTGTGGCTGAAGTTGCCGAAACTTCGGTAGAAGAAACAGCAGTTCTTGAGGAAACGGTTGCAGAGCCTGTGGTTGAGACTGAGGCAGAAAATGTTGAGGTTGAAAACGTCGAGGCAGAAACCGCTGACAATACCTTTGCAGAGGTTGAGTTTGACACACCCAAAAAGAAAAAGAAGGTTTGGTTACCCATACTTATCACTGTTTTAGCCGTTATCGCAGCGGCTGCAGTTGCTGTCGCTATATTCTTTACCGAAATTCAGGGATTTTTCCTTAAAAATTTCGGCAGTGCTGACGATTATTTTAAATATGTTGAGTTGCAGGAGTTAAAAAACTCAACACACGATATTACCGATTATTACGGCAAGGTTGTTGACAGTTTTGGCAAGGATAGCGCTTCACAAGGTAAAATTAAGTTTAACGTCAGCGATGAAGTTCTCGACCTTTTGAAAAATTACGTAGGTCCTGATATGAATTTGGATTGGTTGAAGAACATTGCCATAAACCAGAAAATTAACGTTAAAGACGATGTTTATTTGAGTGAAACAGGCCTTGAAATATCCGGCAAAACAATTGTGGATTTGACAACTATTGCTAATATGAGCAAGCAGGAGTTCTACGTTGCTGTTTTGTCGTTGAGTGACAAGTATCTTAAACTTGAAGCCGGCAATGATGCCGTCGCTATTGATTATCAGAAGTTTTTATATGACGACGAGTTCCTCAAAGCATTGCCTTCTGATGACGAATTAGATAAGATTATTGACAAATATCTTGAAATTGTCGTTAACGAATTGAACGACGTTGAGAAGTCCAAGGATACTCTTGAGATTGGCGGTATCGAGCAGGATGTTGTTGTGCTTGAGTTTAATCTTGACACAAAAGCCGCTATTAAGATTGCAAAGAACGTCTTAAAGGAAGCCAAGAACGACAAAGACATTAAAAAGCAACTTGATAGTATTGCCAAATACCTCAAAAAAGAAGGTTTACTTGAAAGTACCAACGAACTTTACGGTGGATATAAAGAGGGAATTGAAGACTTATTAGATGAAATTAATGAGTTGGATTATGAAAATGAAGACGTAGTAACAATCATTGATTACGTTGATAAATCTCATAAAATCGTAGGTCGTACAATCGAAGTTAAGGGTATAGAAATTTTTTATTACGCCACAGCAAAGGACGGCGACGATTTTGCATCCGAGCTTGTTTGTCGTAACTTTGTTATAAAAGGTGAAGGTGCCGAGGTTAAGGGCGTTGTAAACGCAAAATACACCGTGACGGTTGCTACAAAAGAGTACGCTACCATTAGCGTTACCGATTATGATGATTCTAAAATTAAAGACGGGATTGTGAGTGGTAAAATTTCTGTTAAACCCACAAAAGAGGCGCTCAAACTTGCCATCCCCGACAGCTCAGTGTTAAGCGCAATCGAACTTCTCGATTTGGGGCTTGAACTTGACTTTGCAAGCACCAAGGAAACCGCAAAACTTTCGGTTGACGTTATAAGCAAGGATAAAACATTCTTCGGAATTACAATTGAAGCAACCGAGACCGAGCCTCAAAAGGTATCCATGCCGGAAAGAGATAAGACCTTGGATAGCACCATGGCTGATGAATGGGCAAGTGAACTTGACCTTACAAAAATCACCACCGCATTAAAAGATGCAGGTGTGCCTGAAGACCTTATCAGCATATTGGAATACTATATCAACGGCGCAAGCACCCCTGATTACGGCTATGGTAATGACGGTTATGGTAATGATTATTACGGTGACGCAGGTTACGGTGACTTTGATTACGATTACAATTTCGATTATGCAGGATAAAGAAATGTCCGCCATATCAGGTGTTTTGACAAGATAATTCTAAATATATGGCGCTGATTATAACTAATCGGCGCCACATGTTTTTATGGAGCATTTTATGAAGATTGAGATTAACGGCATAAAAAAGAAATACGGCAAGAAGTCGGTGTTGAAGGATATAAATCTTACCGTCGAGTCGGGCAAATGTATAGGAATTTTGGGAAGTAATGGTTGCGGCAAATCAACGTTGCTTTCAATTCTCGCTGCCGTTCAGACTGCCGATGGCGGTTCGTTTTTGTATGACGGTAAGGATTTATTCAAATATAAGAGTCAAAGGCAAGCACTTGTGGCTTACGTACCGCAGGGAACACCGCTTATCGAGGAACTTAACGCCAAAGACAACCTTTCTTTGTGGTATACAAGGAAAGAAATGAAAAGTCAGCTCGAAAACGGCGTTTTAAAAATGCTCGGGATAGATGCTTTTTTAAAAACGCAGGTTTCAAAAATGTCGGGCGGTATGAAAAAAAGGTTGGCAATAGGTTGCGCGATTTCGAAAAAACCGCCGATATTGATTTTGGATGAGCCTATGGCGGCGCTTGATATTGCCTGCAAGCAAAAAATTTCCGAATATATAAACAAACATAAGCAAGACGGCGGTATTGTGCTTATAGCCACACATGACGTAATAGAATTGGAACTTTGCGACGAGTGGTATATCATCAAGGATGGCGTCCTTGAAAAGTTTCAATATACCGGCAATATTGAAGAATTGGTGAAGAACTTGTAATATGAGAAAATATTTTTATTTACAGTTAAAGCGCAATTTTAAAATACTGCCGTTTATTTTGGCCGTTACGGCGGCAATGCTTGTCGGCGTGTTTATAGTTGTTTCGGGAGTTGCCACGATAACTCAAAACAGTGAAGATAAACAACGTTTTAAAGTTGCCATAACGGGTGATACCGACGACCAATATACACAACTTGGAATGTCTGTTTTACAGAATTTTGACGACACCCGTTTTTCTATGGAAATAGTTGAAATGACAACTGCCGACGCCGAGGTTGCTTTAAAAAACGGCTCTATTTCGGCATACGTTATACTGCCTGAGGATTTCATCGAGAGAGCTATTTACGGTGATGTCGACAAGGTTGTGTACGTAACAAGTGTTGCTTCTCAAAACGCAGTCAGTATGTTTAAAAATGAGGTAACAGGTCTTATTACAGATATTGTTGTCGAAAGCCAAAAAGGAACTTACGGAATTGACGAAGCCGTAACGCAAAACGGCATAAATGACCCTTACGGCAAGTATATGAATGAACTCAGTTTGGAATATGTAAATTTGGTTTTTTCAAGGTCAGAAGTTTTAGTGGTTGAAGAACTTGGCATTTCCAAAGGAATTACCACTAAAGAGTATTATATTTGCGCTCTTTCGGTCTTTTTAATATTACTTATAAGCATTTCTTTCGTTACGGTTGGCATTAAAAAAGATTTATCGCTTAACACTCTTTTAATATCAAAAGGAAATAACAACAAAAGGCAAATTTCCAGCGAATTCGGTGCGCATTTTGTTGTTTTGATGATATTGATTTTCATTTTGCTTAGTCTTGGTATCATTGTCTTGGTTATTTTGGGCAAGCAGGATATCATAGCGTCCCAAATCGGCGAGTTGCCTCTGTTTTTGACGAGGTTGGTCATAGTTGTTTTAATGATTTCGGCGTTTAATATGATGATATTTGAACTGTCAGAAACACTTGTCAACGGCGCGGTCTTGCACTTCTTTATAAGTATGGCAATGTGTTATGTTTCGGGCTGTTTTTACCCCGTTTACTCGTTGCCGGTAGTTTTGCAAAAAATATCGTCGTTTGTTCCAACGGGTATTGCAAGGGGCTTTTTACAAGGGCATTTTACAAGAGCAGACAGTGGTTTGCAATTGCTCGGTATTGTTGTTTTTACAGTTTTGTTTTTGGTTGTAACAATGTTGGTGCGCAATCTGAAAACAATTGGCAACAGGGGGTGGCATAATGCAAAGATTGCTTAAATGGGCGTTAATGTTAAGCAAACGTCTTTATAAAAAAGTCGCCTTTTTAGCCATAATGTTGGCAATCCCCGTTTTTGCCCTCGCCGTAAGTTTCGCGGCGAAGCAGGACAGTGGTTTTATTAAGGTTGTTTTAACCAAAGAGGACGCAAATGACGTAGTAGCCACAAAAATAGTTGATGAATTGTTGCAGGATAATACACTTATAAACTTCTCTGCTGTTGAAAGCCCGGCTGACGCAGTTGGTATGGTAAAAAGCGGTCAAGCGGATGCGGTTTGGATTTTCCCGGGCGGTATTGAGGAGAAAATCAACGCTTATTCAGGTGTTGACTCTAATAAAAAACCGTTTATAAAGGTTATAGAGCGAGAGAAAACAGTTTTTTCGCAAATATCAAGAGAAAAACTGACCGCTATAATGTTTGGATACTGTGCGAGGGCTTGCTATATTGATTATGCTCGTACTAACATAAGCGCGCTTGACAATTTGACGGATGAACAGTTGCTAAACTATTATGAGAATGTAGCCATAACCGAGGAATTGTTTACTTTCGGCAACGTGAGTAACACTGCTGACAACGAGAATGTCGGGTATTTGACATCACCGATAAGAGGCATACTTGCAGTTTTAATGGCGCTTTGCGGTATGGCGGCGGCAATGTTCTATATGGATGATGAAAAACGCGGAACGTTTTCTTTGGTTCAGGAAAACCGAAAGCTTTTGGTTTCTTCCGCCTGCATTTTGATTGCGGTGTTTAATATCGCGATTGTGGTGCTTTTAGCACTGTTCATTTCTTCGCTTGCAACGTCATTTTTAAACGAGTTATTATGTATGATGCTTTACTGTATCTGTTGCACCGCATTTTGTTTGCTTTTGATGGAGTTATTCCCGTCAGTCAAACTGTATTCGGCAGTTGTTCCGTTGTTTGTAGTTTTGATGGTGGCGTTGTGTCCTGTGTTTTTTGATTTTAGCGAAACTATGGCATTTGGACGCTTGTTTCCGCCTGCGTATTATATATACGCCATATACAGTACGGAATATAAGTTATACATGTTAGCGTATTCCGTTGTCGTTGTAGCGCTGGCAGTAGCGACAAAGTTGGTCAAGAAACATGTAAGTTTATATATCAAAATTAAAAGGTAAATATTGACAATAAATATCGGCTTTGGTATTATTAATGTAGTGGCAAAAGTGTTGTCATATAATACAAATCAAATTCAAGAGGGGGAGTATTGATATGGAAAACAATAATCAAGAAATGAATAACCAGGAAGTCGTTCAAGAGACTGTTGCTGAAGAAGTTGTTGCTGAAGAAGTAGTCACACAAGAAGCGGAACTACCTGTAAAAGACACAAAAACTGAAATTCTCGAAAAAGGAAAAGGAATTTTTGAAAAGGCTAAAGCTTTGGTACAAAAAGGAATTGAATTGTTCAAGAGTGATGTAAAAAAATACAGCATCATTCTTGGCGGAGGCCTGGTAGGTTTAGTTGTGGTTATCGTAGCACTTGTATTGGTTGTTGGTGCTTTGGCCAACAGTTACAAGACACCTATCAAGACAATGCAAAAGTATGCTAACGCAAAAACATATTACACAAGTTATGACCGCTCACTCGATATGCTTAACGGTTTCTGCGAAGATGAGATGAAAGAAATTGTTAAACTTTATAAGTCTACTGATGAGTATAAAGACAATATTGAAGACGAAAAAGACGATTTCAAAGATGAAATTGAAGATTTGAAGGACGAATACGGCAAGAATTATAAGTATACCTATAAAATTACCTACAAAGAAAAGCTTGAAAAGGATGACTTAAAGGAGTTCAGAGATGAACTTCGCGATACAGCAAAATCTTTGGAAAGCGTTGCAGAGTTAACCGAAGATTATGATTCGGATGATTGGGAAGATATGGCTGACGAAATGGGTTTTGACGGTGAAAAGTCGAAAGCCAAAAAGTTTATTAAATCTGTGGAAAAACTCGGAAAAGCGCTTAAAAGCGCAAAGGTTACCGACGGTTATGAACTTGAAGTTACCGTCATCCTTACCGGCAGTGAACTTGATGAACCTGAAGAGAGAGATATGACTATCAACGTTTATAAAGTTGACGGTAGATGGATTAGCAGTTCTGGTTTAAGTTTGGGTAGTTTATTCTAAAATTTTTCAAAAACAGCAACGTCAGAGCGTTGCTGTTTTTTATAGTTTTAAAGTAAGAATAGGTCAGAATTTGTCAAATAACATTGCTTGAAATGTAAATTTCAGGCAATGTTATTTTATTAAGCAAAAGAATAAGTGCTTTTTGGTTTGTTTTAATTGACAAATTAGATTAGAGGTGGTAGAATTATTTTGTATAAGTATACCCAAAATAGCTTAGAGAAAGGGTTGTTTTGATGGCTGTTACGGCTCAGTTAGAAACAGAGCAAAAGATACAAGAGTTGCTCGGCAACGAAGAATTAACCTTTAATGAAGAAGAACTGAAAAGGGGTTACAACAGTTTTTATAACAAGGCTGTCAAAAGGGTTATAGATGTTGCGGTGGCTTGTATTTTTGCGATTGTTTTGTTGCCTTTTTACATAATCATTGGTTTGTGTATTGCGGTCGAAAGCGGTTTTCCTGTTTTTTATCGCGCAGAGCGAGGCGGATACAAAGGAAAACCTTTTAAAATCAATAAATTCAGAAGTATGGTCAAGAACGCCGACAAAATAGGCGGAGGTACAACCGCCTTGAACGACAGACGTATAACACGAGTTGGCGTGTTTTTAAGAAAAACAAAGTTGGATGAAATACCTCAGCTGTTCAACATCATCAGCGGTAATATGAGTTTTATAGGTCCGCGTCCCGAACTTTTACAATATACTGATAATTACGATGCGATTGAAAAAAATATTTTGAACGTTCGCCCGGGTATTACCGATTTCAGCTCTTTAACATTTATAAGTTTGGACGAAATAGTGGGCGACGCTGATGCTGATGAGATGTATGAAAAATATGTCTTAAAAAAGAAAAACGCATTAAGACTTAAATATGTAAAAGAGGTTTCATTTAAAACTGACACAAAGTTGTTTTTCGTAACAGTTTTTAAAGTTTTACATAAAACGATAGCAGTTCTTAAAAAAATATTTAAGAAGTAGGATTTTTTATGGAGTACATAACACTTAAAAATTCGGATTTAAAAGTTTCTCGCTTTCAAATGGGAGGTTGCCCGATGGGTGGCTTCGGATGGGGAGAAACGCATGAGCAGGACTTTTTGGATGCGATTGATGTTGCTATCGAAAAGGGCGTCAATTTCTTTGACACTGCCGACGTATATGGACTCGGACAGAGCGAACTTACTTTGGCAAAAGGCATTAAGGGCAGAAGAGAAAAGGTTGTAATCCAGTCAAAGTTTGGCGTCAAAAGGGAAGACGGAAAAACTGTTTATGATAACAGTCCCGCGTATATGCGTCATGCATTAGAAGAAAGTTTAAAAAGGCTTAATACCGATTATATCGACGTTTATGTTATTCATTACCGTGATAACACCCCCATTGAAGAGGTTGTTGACGGTTTGAAAACGTTGCAAAAAGAAGGCAAAATCCGTTATTTTGGTTTGAGTAATATTTCAAAAGAAAATTTAGAGGAATTGTTGCCTTACAAAAACCTTTTTGTAAACTGCCAACATGAGTATTCGCTTGCCTGCCGTATTCACGAGGCTAAATTACTTGATGAAGTCCAAAAACTCAACGTCACACCGTTGACTTGGGGAAGTTTGGGGCAAGGCGTGTTAACCGGCAAGTATGATATAAACACTGTTTTCGGCCCAGATGACCGAAGAAGCCGTGAAATATATGAAAATTTTCACGGTGAAAAATTGAAGAAGAATTTGGAAATCGTTGAAAAGATGAAGCCGATTGCTGAAAATCATAATACGACAATTTCCGCAGTGGCAATCAGATTTATTTTGGACAACATTAAAGACTCGGTCGTTATTGCAGGCGTTAAAACCAGAGAGGAAATGCTCTCTAATCTTAAGGCTCTTGATTGGCATTTAACCGACGAAGAACTGAAAATTTTAAATGAGGCCTCGTTATGAGTTTGACTCTCACAAAAGATAAATGCAAATTTAATTTTGCAGGTATAAGATAGGAGAAAGTATGGACAGTTACGCTCTTGCTTGGGAAATCAGACGTCATGGAATCGAGATGACTCACCTTTCAGGTGGCAGTCATATCGGTGCAATTTTGTCGGTCGCTGATATTGTCGCAGTGCTTTATACTGATATTTTAAGGGTTGACCCTAAAAATCCTTGCTTTGAAGATAGGGATAGATTTATCTTGAGCAAGGGACATGCAGGGGCATCAATTTATGCTGCTTTGGCTGAAAGCGGTTTCTTTGACGTTGAAGAGCTAAAGACTCATTATCAGGATGGAAGTCGATTAAGCGGTCACGTATCTCATAAAGTTCCCGGTGTTGATTTTTCAACGGGTTCATTAGGTCACGGACTGTCAGCAGCAGCAGGTATGGCATATGCATTTAAAAAGGACGGCAAAAACACACGCGCTTTTGTTGTAATGGGCGACGGTGAGTGTAATGAAGGCTCGGTTTTTGAGGCAGCACTTTTTGCCAATCATTTCAGACTTAATAATTTAATTGCCGTTATTGACCATAACCGTATGCAGAGCCTGGACTATAACGAGAACACTCTTGAAATTGAGGATATGGGTGCAAAGTGGCGTGCATTTGGTTGGAACGTTATTGATATTGACGGACATAACCACGATGAGTTGAAATCAGCGTTTAATAACGCTTTGGCGGAGAAGGACAAGCCTACGGTAATTATTGCAAACACTGTAAAGGGTAAAGGCGTTTCCTTTATGGAGATGGATATTTTGTGGCATTACCGTTTCCCTCATAGAGGTTGGGAGTATGATACCGCGGTAACCGAATTGCATAAAATAAAACCCGAAGGTGCTGAGGATGTTTATACGCCAAACGGTATCGAAAATCCTAATTTGAATACTGAACTTGACGGCTTTGACCACACTATGACGGAAACATGGAAACCTTCGTTTTTAGAAAAGCCTCGAAGGGTTAGTTCTTTACAAGATGTAGAAATGAAAAAAGCTATTAAGGAGGAAAAATAAATGAGAGATACATTTGTTAAAACCTTAATAGAACTTGCTAAAAAGGATAAGAACATTGAACTTGTTACGGGTGACCTGGGGTTTGGTGTTTTAAAGCCTTATTGGGAAGCATTGCCCGACCAATTTACAAATGCAGGTATTGCGGAACAAAACATGACCACAATGGCGGCAGGTATGGCATTGGCAGGGAAAACCGTTTTTACATACTCAATAGGTAATTTCCCGACACTTCGTTGCCTGGAACAGATAAGAAACGACTGTGCATATCATAATGCAAACGTCAAGATTGTTTGTGTTGGCGGTGGCTTTGTTTACGGCTCGTTAGGTATGAGTCATCACGCTACCGAGGATATCGCAATACTCCGCGCGTTGCCCGATGTTGTGGTTTTAGCCCCCGGTGACCTTTTGGAAGCCGAGGAAGCCACAAAGGCAATGGTTAAACATAACGGAACTTGTTATTTAAGACTTGGCCGCGGCGGTGAAAAGCGAATTCACCAAAAAATTGACAATTTTCAGATAGGCAAAGCCATAAAGGTTAAAGATGGACAAAGGGTTGCAATTTTCTCGACAGGCGCAATCTTCGAAGAAGTTGACGGTGCGGTTGAGATTTTGAAAAATCAAGGAATAGACCCTGCGGTTTATACCTTCCCGACTGTAAAACCGTTAGACATAGAGGTTATAAATAATACCGCAAAGGATTTTGACCTTATCGTCACGGTAGAGGAACATAATATTGTGGGCGGTTTTGGCTCGGCTGTGGCAGAGGTGCTTTCTGAACAGGTGACAAAAGCAAGACTTCTGAGAATAGGACTAAACGATACATATTCTGCCATTGTGGGAAGTCAGCAGTACTTGAGAAGTCAGTTTGGAATTAACTCGAAAGGTATCGCAGAAAAAATATTAGAGGTTTTATAGGAAGTAGTTTATGAGCAAAAGGGTTTTAATGGTTGTTAACGATTTTACGACCGTTTATAATTTTAGGATTGAACTTATCGAGTATCTTATAAAAATGGGTGTTGAGGTTTATATTGCACTACCTTCTGATGAGCGTAATGTGAAGTTGGCCTCAACAGGCGCTAATGTGATTGAGATTAAAATGAACCGCTTTGGCACCAATCCCGTTGAAGATTTTAAAACAACACTTCAATTAAGAAAAATTATAAAAGACATAAAACCCGACATGGTGTTTACATATACTGCAAAACCGAATATTTACGGAGGACTTGCTTGCAGAATCACTAAAACTCCGTATGTTGCTAACGTAACGGGACTTGGCGCAAATTTTGAAAAACAAAATGTCATTGCAAAAATAATGTTAGTCCTTCAAAAAATTGCATACAAAAAGGCAAAAATGGTATTTTTCCAAAACAGTAGCAATATGAATTTCTTTATAGAAAAAAAGGTTGTTACAAAAAATTACGGTTTGCTACCGGGTTCGGGCGTAAACCTGAACACAAATCCGTTTGAAGCATATCCAAAAAACGATAAAACGAAATTTATAACTATCGCGAGGGTTCGTAAAGATAAGGGTTATGACGAGTTGTTTTATGCAATCAATAAGGCAATAGAAAACAACCTAAAAGCAGAGTTTCATATTGTCGGTTGGTATGAGGATGACGAGTATAAATCGAAGGTTGAAGCTTTTGAAAAGTGTGATAACGTCATTTTTTACAACGGCGTTGAGCATGAGGTTGTTCACCAACTTTTGAAAAGTTGTGATTGTTTGATTCATCCATCGCATCACGAAGGTATGAGCAACGTTGTGTTAGAGGCGGCGGCTTGTGGCAGAGCCTCAATTGTATCCAATATTCCCGGTTGTGTTGAAGGCGTAAACGACCAAGAAACAGGTTTTTACTTTGCTGTTAAAGATGCCGAAGAACTTTACGAAAAAATTGAGAAATTTTGCAGTTTAACAAACGAAGAAAAGACCACGATGGGTAAATTGGCACGCGAAAAGGTCGAAAAAGAGTTTGACCGACAAATTATTATTGATAAATATTATGAGTTTTTAAAATAAAGAGGTAATGGTGATGTCTTTATATGAAAAAATCGTAAACAGAAAAGAAAAAATTTCACTTGTGGGACTTGGCTATGTAGGTATGCCTATCGCGGTTGCTTTTGCAAAAAAGGTTGATGTTATTGGGTTTGACCTTAATAAAAAGAAGATAGAACTTTATAAAAGTGGTATCGACCCTACAAACGAAGTCGGCAATGATGCCATTAAAAACACAACGGTTGAATTTACCGCCGATGAAACTAAACTTCGTGAGGCAAAATTTCATATCGTAGCAGTACCGACACCTGTAAATGATGACCATACGCCTGATTTGACACCGGTTGAGGGTGCGTCTCGAATCGTTGGTCGCAATCTTACAAAAGGCTCAATTGTAGTATATGAATCTACCGTTTACCCCGGTGTTACAGAGGACATTTGTGCTCCAATTTTGGAAAAAGAATCGGGGCTTAAATGCGGAGTTGACTTCAAGGTCGGTTATAGCCCTGAAAGAATTAATCCCGGCGACAAGGTTCATAGACTTGAAACCATTGTAAAAATCGTTTCGGGTATGGATGAGGAATCTTTGGAAGAAATCGCAAAGGTTTATGAACTTGTTGTTGAAGCAGGTGTTCACAGAGCAGAAAGCATTAAGGTTGCCGAAGCTGCAAAGGTTATTGAAAACAGTCAGCGTGATATTAACATTGCCTTTATGAACGAACTTTCGATTATTTTCAATAAAATCGGTATTGATACAAAATCGGTTTTGAAGGCTGCAGGTACCAAGTGGAATTTCTTAAAATTTTTCCCCGGTCTTGTAGGTGGACACTGTATTGGCGTTGACCCATATTATTTGACATATAAAGCAGAAATGTTAGGCTATCACAGTCAGGTAATATTGGCAGGCAGAAGAATTAACGATGATATGGGTAAATATGTTGCCGAAAACTGCGTTAAAAACCTTATTAAATGTGAAAAGTCGGTTAAAAATGCTAAGGTTGCAATTTTAGGTTTTACCTTTAAAGAAAATTGCCCTGACACACGTAACAGCAAGGTTTACGATATTGTGAAAGAGCTTCGCGAATATGGTATTGAGCCCACAATTGCCGACCCCGAAGCAGACGCTAATGAGGCAAAGGCATTATACGGCATTGAATTTGTTGATATAAATGCCATTAAAAATATGGATGCCGTTATTATGGCGGTTTCGCACGAATGTTTCTCTAAATTTACTTTGCCTGAGGTTGACAAATTCTTTGGCGATGGTAAAAAGGTACTTTTAGACATCAAAGGCGTATTAGACAGAAAAGAGTATGAAGAAAACGGCTACTGCTATTGGAGGCTGTAAAAATGGGTTATAAAAATCTTAAATTCCCTGAAAATTCATTGTTTTTAGTTACAGGTGGAGCTGGCTTTATCGGCTCTAACCTTTGTGAAGCCATACTTAATTTAGGGTATAAGGTGCGTTGCTTGGACGACCTTTCAACAGGCAAACAGGAAAATGTTGATTTGTTTATCAATAACCCTAATTATGAATTTGTTAAAGGGGATATTAAGGATTTTGAAACCTGCAAAAAGGCTTGTGAGGGCGTAGATTACGTACTTAACCAAGCCGCTTGGGGTTCAGTTCCCAGAAGTATTGAAATGCCTTTGTTTTATAATGTAAACAATATTACAGGCACACTCAATATGTTAGAAGCCGCAAGGCAAAACGGCGTCAAAAAGTTTGTTTATGCATCATCGTCCTCGGTTTACGGTGATGAGCCTAATCTCCCCAAAACTGAAGGTAGAGAGGGTAATTTGCTTTCCCCGTATGCTTTAACCAAGCGTTGCGACGAAGAATGGGCAAAGCAATATACTCTGCATTACGGACTTGATACGTATGGCCTTCGTTATTTCAATGTTTTCGGTCGCAGACAAAATCCTGACGGCGCTTATGCGGCGGTCATTCCTAAATTTATAAAAATGTTACTCAATAATGAAGTGCCGACCATTAACGGTGATGGCAAACAAAGCCGTGATTTCACTTATATTGAAAATGTTATTGACGCAAACTCCAAAGCTTGTCTGGCCTCGCACGAAGCGGCAGGCAACGCCTTTAATGTAGCATATGGCGGGAGAGAATATTTGATTGATATTTATAACACTTTGACAACCGCTTTGAATAAGAATATTAAGCCGAATTTCGGTCCTGACCGTAAGGGCGATATTAAGCATAGTAACGCCGACATTACCAAGGCAAGAAACCTGCTCGGCTACGACCCTGACTACGACTTTAAGCGGGGCTTGAACGAGGCTATCGAGTGGTATAAGGAGAATTTGTAATAAATGAAAAAACCTATGAACATTGCTGTAATTGGATGCGGACATGCAGGTTCAACAGTTGCGGCTGACCTTTCAATAAAAGGTCATAATGTGACATTGTTAAAAACATCCAATAAATTACATAATGAGCATTTTGAAAAGATTTATGACGAACAATCCATAACAATTACCGAAAATGGCATCTCAAAGAATGCAAAAGTCAATGTTACAACAAAACTGAAAGATGCTGTTGTAGGCAAAGATTTGCTTATTATATATATTCAGACCAATTACCACGAAAATCTGATTAAAAGTCTTTGTGGATATATTGAGGACGGACAAACTGTACTTATAGAACCCGGATATTTATCTACATGTTTTTTTCTTAAATATACCAATAAAGACATAACGATAATTGAAGCAGAAAGCTCACCGATAGATTGTAGAATCACATCACCGGGTAATGTACAGGTGTTATTTAAAAATGTTATTAATCCAGTAGGGGTATATCCTGCTGAAAATATTGATAAGGCAAAGGATATTTTGTCAAAACTCGATTTTAATTTTACGTATGTATCTTCGGTGGTTGAAGCCGCCCTACACAATCCTAATCTTATTGTGCATACCGTTGGTGCAATTTTAAGTGTACCAAGAATTGAATACACAAGTATTAATGGCGGAATGTATTCAATGTATCGCGAAGTGTTTACACCACATGTATGGAATCTTGTTTTGGCTCTTGATGAGGAAAAAATGAATGTGCTTGAAAAACTTGGTTGTCCGCGATTGTCTTATGTTGAGGCATGTAAACAGAGAAATTCCGATGACGATGACCGTGATGCAACTGAAGTTTTCTTTGATTATGCTAATAACTCTTCTCCAACTGGTCCCGACATTCCTAATTCGCGTTATATAACAGAAGATGTGCCTCAGGGCCTTGTGCTTTTAGAATCATTAGGGCAAGTGCTCAGCATTCCGACACCTGTTACAAGCGGACTTATAAATTGTGCATCAGCTTTATTGAAAAGAGATTTCAGACAAGAAGGTCGAACAGTCGAAAAATTAGGATACGATATTATAAAACGTATCTTAAGTTAAAGGAGCAGAAACTATGATTAAAATTAATAAGCCTTATATTGAAGAAAAAGGTGAGTATGCTCGTCTTTGTAGTAAGATTGAAGTGGATGACAATGTTTGGGACATTTGGTACGAGGTTGAATCTTGCAATAAGGAATACTTGTGTTATGAAAAAGCAGACGCCTTTTTAATAGGTATATTACCGTTTGCTATGGCTTTTGGTCATAATATTCAGATTATTGATTGCCCTATTTCACAAAAAATATATTGGAATCTAACAAATACATTCATTCCTGCATTATCAAAGTATTCTGATTATTATAAATCAATTGACATAAATGCAGAATTAAGCAACCAGATATTTGATTCTTTTGCAGTTGCTACAGGATTTTCAGCGGGTGTGGATTCATTTTATACATATCTCAAAAACAAGGAAAAGAAACCTACTGATTTTAACATAACACATTTAACTTTCTTTAATGTTGGTGCTTGCGGAAGCTATGGTGGTAAAGAAGCAGAAAAACGATTTTATAAGCGTATAAAGGTTTTTGAAGGGTTTGTTGAATCACAGAATCTTGATTTCATCAAGATTAATTCAAACATCAGTGAAAATATTATGATGAGTTATAATTTTACTCATTCATTCCGCTCTTTATCAGCTGTTTTAGCTTTACAAAAACTGTTTAAAACATATTACTATTCTGCTGGTTACACTCTAAAAGAATTCAGTTTTAATCCGTATGATAGTTCGTTTTATGATGTATTAAACGCACAATGTTTTTCTACTGAAAACACAACTTTCTATACTACAGGTGCAGTCGAAACTCGGCTTGAAAAAGTCGAATATATTTCACAGCATCCTGAAACTTATAATGTCTTAAATGTGTGTAACACAAATGATGAAAACTGTAGAACCTGTGAAAAATGTATTCGAACAATGGCTGATTTATATTCTATAAACGCCTTGGAAAAATATTCTGCTGTATTTGATGTGGAATATTTCAAAAAAAATTTAGTATATAATATGGCTTTTGTTCTTTCAAAATCCAAAGATGGCACAGTTGAAGCTTTGTATTTTGAGGAAATCGTCAAGAAGATGAAGGAAAACAAAATAAAAATACCATTGGCATCTTATTTTGTTGCTATTCCGCTTACTATTAAATTTGTTGCAATTAACACTGCAAGAAAAAGCAAGTTTTTAAAGAAATTACATCATAAACGTATGAATAAAAAGTCAGGAATAAAGTATAACGATATATAAACTCAAAGAGGAATTCTTTATGAATTTAATGGATATTTATTGTAAATCACCGATATTCTTACAAAATATATTCACATCACTTCAAGGTATCTTAAATACTATTTCAAGATATTCAGGTGAATATAATGACGCTTTGCAGGAATATAACAGCTTTGATTATGCAAACAGTGAGCTTATAAAAGAATATCAGAATAACAGAGTAAAAGAGCTTGTAAATTATGCCTGTGAAAACAGTGAATTTTATAAGCAATTTTACAAAGGAATTGACATTGCATCCATCAATACAGTGGAAGATTTAAAAAAACTCCCTGTTCTCCCAAAAGAAATCGTGCGAGAAAACATAGATAAAATGTATACAATTTCTGAAAACGAGGCTTTAGTTTCAAACACAAGCGGAACAACAGGAAAATCCATTAAGTTCTATTATAAAAAATCAGATATGCAAAGAAGAATGGCATATCTTGACCATTTCAAATTACAACACGGCTTTGAACATAGAAAAATGAAAAAAGCATCCTTCACATCGGCAAAGGTTATTCCACCAAATCAGAAATCTAAGGTTTTCTGGCGTGATAATATCTCTGTGCGTCAGCGTATTTATTCCGGGTTCCATTGTAAAGGTGAAAATGTAAAATATTTTGTAGAAAATCTCAATAAATATAAGCCACATTCATTAGATGGATATCCATCAGCAATATATGCTGTAGCAAAGTATATTTTGGATAATAATATTCAGCTGAAATTTACTCCGATTGCTATTTTCCCTACAGCTGAGCCATTATATCCACATTATAAGGCATTGATTGAAAAAGCATTCAAATGTCCTGTGCGTGACCAATATGCCTCAAGTGAAGGCGCTCCGTTTATCACGGAATGTAAGTGCGGAAAATTACATTATTGCATGAATACTGGTGTAATTGAGTTCGATGAAAATAATGAAATGCTTGTTACTTGCTTTGAAACACATGGAACACCTTTAATCCGTTACAGAATAGGGGATAAAGCATTTTTATCAATTGCAACCGAATGTGATTGTGGGTGTGCAATGCCGATTGTTGAGCGTATTGAAGGGCGAACACTTGATTTTGTGTATACGCAGAATAAAGAAAAGGTAACAGCAGTATATCTCTCGTTAGTCAGCGGTGATTTTCTCAATAGCGTTAAAGCGATGCAATTTGTTCAGAATGATTTCACCTCAATTGATGTCTATGTTGAGGCAGATTCTTCATATACCGAGGATATGAATCAGATTATCATTGACAAGCTACATTATACATTAGGTAGCAAAATGGATGTCCGCGTTCACGTTGTTGATGAAATAGCAAAAGACAAAAGCGGGAAATTTAGATTTATTATAAACAATGCTTTTAAATAAAAGCAGAGTTGTCATAGGAGAGAAATCAGTGAGATTCAGTGTAATTGTTCCTGTTTATAATGTTGAAAGTTATCTTAACGAATGCGTTGATAGTATTTTAGGGCAAGATTATGATGATTTTGAAATAATTCTTGTTGATGATGGTTCATTGGATAACAGCCCTGCAATTTGTGACGAATATGCAGAAAAAGACAGTCGAGTAAGAGTTATACATAAGCCAAATGGCGGTGCGTCAGATGCAAGAAATGTGGGAATAAAAGAAGCGGGTGGAGATTACCTTGTATTTGTTGACAGTGATGATTTTTGGACCACAAATAAAGTCTTAACAAAGATTAATGACACAATTGAAGCATATAGTGCTCATATAGTTCAATTTGGACAGGCTGATATATACAACAGCGAACAGGGAATTGTGCTTGGAACAGAGAGACATTATTCCCAATATAACGGATATGAAACAAGAGATATACTTAAGAAACTTGTTTTAAATGGAAATTTAAAAATCTCCGCCTCCTCAATGGCAATTTCAAGAGATTTTGTCGTTAATAATGATGTTTATTTTGTTGTGGGTAAAAGGACAGAAGATTTAGAATGGGCAATGCATCTTTATATTCACGAACCAAAATGGTCATTTATTGATGAATATTTATATGTTTATAGAGCTCAACGAGAAGGGTCTGTTACTGCTACAATCGATTATAAACATCTTTGCGATTATTGTTGGATGCTTGAAAAAAGCTATGAACATTTAAAAAATTGCGATGAAGAAGTAAAAAGTCCCCTGATGAGCTATCTTATATATCAATGTCTTATTGCTTCTGCTCTTGCTTTTAAGGTGAAGTTGTCAAAAATCCAGAGAAAACAAATTCTTTCAAGAGTCAAGGCGCTTTGCAAGGGGAACATTACGAAATATACTTTAAATAAAAAGGTGAAACTGGCATCCTACATTTATTGTATAGGTGGATACACCTTAATGGCAAAAGTTTTAGGATTTTATTTAAATAACAGAGGTCGTTAAATATGAGGATTTTAGTTTTATCTTCAACACCTTGGTCAAATGACAATAGTTTTGGCAATACATTTTCCAATATATTTGAGGGAATAGATGATATAGAGGTTGCCAATATTGCATGTAGACCGGGTGTGCCAACAAGTTATGTGGTAAAACGTTATTTTCAGATTACTGAAAAGGCATTGATTAAAAATTTATTTAATAAATCTGTTCCTACGGGTATAGAAATTAATCTTAATGTAACTGAAAAAATCGATAAAACTTTTTCTGAAAATATAAAGGCAAGAACTTTTGGCGCAAAGAGACGTTGGAGAATTTTATTCTGGATGCAGAATCTTCTTTGGGCGATGGGTCGTTGGAAATCGCGAGAACTTATCAATTTTATTGATGATTTTAAGCCTGATTTGATTTTTCAGCCGATATATTTTTCAACATATCTTAACGATATTGTCAAATTCATAAAAAAACACACAAATGTTCCTATGATAGGATATATTTCCGACGATTGTTATACCTTAAAACAGTTTTCTTTTTCTCTGTTATATTGGATTAGTAGACTTTACACAAGAAGAAAGGTAAAGCGAACCATTGAGCAGTGCGAGGTTTTGTATGTAATTTCCAATGTTCAGAAACGGGAATATGAAAAAATTTTCACCCCGCCTTGCAAGGTATTGACTAAATGTGCGGATTTTTCTGATGAAAGAAAACCGGATTTTAAGGAGCCAAAGGAAGTCCTTAAAATTGTTTATGCAGGGAATATAAGCAGCGGGCGATACGAAATTCTTTCTGAACTTGCAAAGGCTATTGAGAAAATAAATAGTGACAGTAAGAAGTTTGAATTGAGCATATATACGATGACGCCGCTGACAAAAAAACAAAAAAGAGTTTTGTTAACCGAGTCGGTTCATCTTTATCCGCCGGTAAGTTATACAAAAATTCGTGAAATTCAAAAGAATTCGGATATTCTTCTTCATTGTGAGGGCTTTAGTTTAAAAGAAAAATTAGCAGTTCATCAGTCTTTTTCCACAAAGATTGTTGATTATCTTGAAATAAACCGTTGTATTCTTGCAATTGGTGATGATTACTGCGCTTCAATTCAGTATTTCATAGAGAACAAATGTGGTGCAGTTGCCACTAAAAAAGAAGAGATAGAAACAGAACTTCTGAAACTTTATAATAATCGGGAGTTGCTTAAAAGTTATGCTGAAAAAGGTTGGGAAAGTGGCAAAAAACATCATCATAAACCCATTATGCAAAATATGGTGAAGCAAGACTTAAACAATTTATTAAAATATTAGAAAGGAGGGCGCGTAGGATGAAAGTTTTACAAATCAATGCAGTATATGGTTTCAAAAGTACCGGCGTTATTGTAAAAGACATAGAAAATCTTTTAAATGACAATGGCCATACTGCTTTTGTGGCTTATCAGACTGCCTTAGACCCTCCTGAAAATTCATATAAAATCGGCAATAAATTAGATTGGAAATTTCATGCGGTATTGGCCCGCGTTTTTGGAAAGCAGGCATATTTCAGTAAAATTGCTACTAAAAGATTATTGAAATATATCGATAAAATTCGACCTGACGCGGTGCATTTACATAACCTTCACAGTAATTACATAAATCTTAATATGTTGTGTGATTATTTGGCAGAAAAAAACATTAAAACGGTTTACACTTTGCACGATTGCTGGTGTTTTACCGGAAAGTGTTCGCATTACGTGGCGGTTGGGTGTGACAAGTGGCGGTCGTCCTGCGGAAGCTGTCCGCAAAACAAATGTGAACAACCGAGTTTGTTTTTTGATGTAACATCCAAAGTGCTTAAAGACAAAATAGAGCATTTAAACAAAATTAAAGATTTAACGTTGGTCGCTTGCAGTGAGTGGATAAAAGGCGAGGTTGAAAATTCTTTGCTTAAGCCTAAAAATATCACAGTAATTTATAATGGTGTGGATACCGAAATTTTCAAACCCCATGAAAGTTCTTTTAGGGGACAAAATGGCTTGGATGATAAATTTGTGATAATGGGCATGGCGGACAAGTGGTGTTCGGAAGCAAACCGAACCGCCGTACAAAGAATAATTGGAAATAACAAGGACAGCAAAATCGTTATTGTTGGTTGTAAAGAGTTTCATAAGCAAATGTTTGATGGTTATGACAACGTTTTAACTCTTGGATACATTAAGGATAGAAACGAACTCGCCGACATTTACGCAAGCAGTGATGTTTTTGTTAATTTGACTCACGCAGACACTTTGCCGACGGTAAATATGGAAAGTATTGCATCGGGAACGCCGGTTATAACCTATAACTGTTGCGGTTCGCCCGAACTTGTCGATGAGGGAAGCGGATTTGTTGTTAAGGAAAACGACGTTGATGATTTATTGGCCAAACTCAATAAACTAAAAGAGCAACCGTTAATGATTGATATTTCATCAGCGCACAAAAAATTCGATAAAAACAGTTGCTACAATAAATATTTGAAAGTTTATAATGATTGTAAACGGGGGAAATGCTAAACGTTTCCACGAAAGCTGATAAATCGGCTTTTAAGCAAGCAAATTTCGTAAAATTCGATTGCTTTTCTACATCATTGCAATGTATAGCACCAAAGTTTTATTAAAAATTCGACACAAAGTTAATGATTTTGTATCGAAACAGATATGTTTCGACTAATCATAACCATTATAAAATTTAGTAAAGAGAGTTAAGTTATGCTTTATTATTTAGGAATTGCGGTTTTCGAACTGGTTTTGTATTTTTTATATAATACAGCTGTTCCAAAATATAAAAAGTGGATATTTGTATTAGGATGCGTTGGGCTTTGGCTGTTTGTCGGCTTAAGGTCGGATACTACCGGAGTCGATACTATTGGCTATATAAGAAATTTTCAAAACATAGATGAAATAGCTTGGGCTGATATACCGTCCACAACCAATCGCGATTATGGTTTTCATTATTTCAAAAAGCTTATTAGGTGCATTACCGATTCAGGTGTTGTATTTAAACTGATAACAGCATTTATCTCATTGATAGGTGTGTTTGATTTGTGCTGGCGTAATACAAAGCGTCCGTTGTTGGCATTGTATTTTTATGTTACAATAGGTAATTTGTTTTTCATCATTACCGGTATGCGTCAAGCAATGGCAATGAGCCTTTGTTTACTCTCTATGAGGTTTATTCAAAAGCGGAAAATCATACCTTTTGTGTTTTTAGTGCTGCTTGCCGCACAACTTCATCACTCGGCGTACATTTTCCTTCCGATGTATTTCCTAGGCACAAGACGTGTGGATGTCAAAAATATGTTGCTTACAATAGTCGTTACAATATTGGCATATTTTAGTTATGAAAAACTACTTATGCTTGCGAATGAAGTTTTGGATTATAACTACGGGGTTGAAGAGATTGATAACGGCGGAATATTCTTTGTCATTCTTTTGATAATCTTAATTTTAGCGTTAGCAACAAAAAAGCACTGGATGAACGGACTAAAAGAACGGGTTGTTATGAATACCGGTATTATGTGCATGGTTATTTGGGTATTTAGACTGGTTGGACGAACTGCCGAAAGGCCCAGTATGTACTTTTTAAATGCAATCCCCATTATTTTTTGCGAATCGTTGGATTCAGTTGAGAATAAAGAAAACCGCGTATTTATTGAACTGGGAGCTATTGTTTTAACATTCGCACTTTTTGCATATCGAGCAATGGGACATAATTATGCGTTTTGCTTTTAGGTGTAGATTATGAAGACTGTTTTCGTTTCTAATTTTTTGAATCACCATCAAATTCCAATTTGTGAAGAATTTTTGGCGAAGTCCGATGAATTCTATTTTATAGCAACAGATAATGGAAGCAACCAAGGTTATCAGATAACCGAAGTGCGAAATTATGTAATTGACTATAGAATTGATAAAAATAGAGCAGAAAAGGAAATTGTTTCTGCGGATGCGGTTATTTTCGGTGCCTGTCCTGATAGTTTGGTTGAGTTAAGAATGAAAGAAAATAAGCTCTCATTTATATATTCTGAGAGAATTTTCAAAAAGGGTATTTTGCGATGCTTAAGACCGCGCAATTTCAGAATGCTCAAGTCCAGATATTTAAATCATAAAGATAAAAATTTATATGTGTTAGCTGCATCGGCTTTTTTGCCGTATGATTTATCGGTTTTCGGTTTTAATATCAGCAAAATTTTCAAATGGGGATATTTTCCGGAATGTGAAATCAGTGGCGATTCAAAGAAAGAGCAGAATACCATTCTTTATGCTGGCAGGTTGTTAAAATTAAAGCATGTAGAAACTGTAATTGAAACAGCAAAACTTTTAAAGCGTGATGGGTTTGAATTTAAGGTTAATATTGTTGGAGACGGCCCTCAAAAAGAGCGATTAACTGTGTTAAAAAACAAATATAAGTTGGATGATTGCGTAGAATTTTTAGGTTCTAAAACCCATAATGAAGTTTTAGAGATAATGCAAAGAAGCAGTATTTATATGTTCACCAGCGACTTTAATGAGGGATGGGGAGCAGTGCTGAACGAATCAATGTCTAATGGTTGTGCAGTAGTTGCAAGTAGTGCCATCGGTTCTGTGCCGTTTTTAATTACGCATAACGAAAACGGCATGGTTTACAAATATGGCAACAACAAAAATGCATATAAAGCCGTTAAAGAGCTGTTGACTAATAATCAAAAAGCGACTGTTTTAGGTGTAAAAGCCAAAGAAACAATTGCTTGTTATGATTATAAAACGGCAGTTGAACGCTTCCTTAACGGTGTAAATGAATTTTATGACAGCAATAAAATAACGCCATGTGATTCAGGCGTATTTAGTTCAGTAGGAATATTAAAAAACAATTGGTTTTAATTGGAGGATTTAATTTTGGCAAGACCTTTATTATCGGTTATCGTTCCTGTATACAAGGCTGAAAAATATATACATAGATGTGTAAACAGTATTTTGAATCAGACACTTAAAGATTTGGAATTGATTTTGGTTGATGACGGTTCACCCGATAATAGCGGGGCTATTTGTGATGAATGTGCAAGAAAGGATGCCAGAGTTAAGGTTATTCACAAAGAAAACGGCGGCGCTGCATCTGCAAGAAACGCGGGATTGGATTTAGCAGAAGGTAAATACATAGGCTTTTGTGATTCTGATGATTATATTAACTGCGACATGTATGAAACCTTGATTTCCGTTATGGAAGAAAACAAACTTTCGACAATTGAATGTTTGGCAAACGTGTATGATTTGGAAGGTAATATAGTCGAACCTGAAAAAGATGATAGAAAACTTACGGTCATTACTGAAGCAGACGCCATAAAAAATGTTTTTGTTCACAAAGGTAACGTCAGTCTGGCTGTTCGTGTCACGAAAGCCGAATATATTGAAGGAATAAAAATACCTGAAGGTAGACGGGTAGAAGACTTTTATTTTACTATTGAACTTTTGAAAAAAACAAAAGGAACAGCCATATATAATTATCCGTTTTATAACTGTATTTTGAGTGACGGAAGTGTTACGAGAGCAGGTGGCGGAAGTATATATTTAGATGCAATATATTTTTTCGAAAGGTCGGTTGAATTTTTATCGGCGGACGAATTTGATTATAAAAAAGAACAGGATTTCTTTTTGTTTAAGGCATACTATTTGTTATTTATTTCGTCTTGTAAAAACGAAAGAGTAAAGTTTAAAAGAGAATTTTTACAATATAAAAAAGATATACAAAGAAACATAAGTTTAGTTTTATCAAATCCATATTTAACAAAAAAAGAAAAAATTATGCTATGTATATCCGCATTATCGATAAGAATAACAAGAGCATTATATGTAATAAAAAGCAGTGGTGATAAATAATGAAAATAGCATACATAATTTTAGTACATAAGGACCCGAAACAAATAAAGAGACTGGTGGGCTCTATTAAGGAAACCGGCGATTTTTATATTCACGTGGATAAAAAATCAGATATTTTACCCTTTGAAAAAGAATTAAAAGAATATGAATACGTTTTCTTTGCCTCGAGGCGTTATAGTGTATGGTGGGCTGGTTTTTCTATGATAGATGGTTATATGCAAGGCTTTTTAGATGCATATAACTCTGACAAAAAATATGACAGATTTGTTATGCTGACAGGACAAGACTATCCACTGATGACAAATAGGGAAATATTAGATACATTTGAGAAAAACAAGGAAACAGAATATGTTATGGCTTATAACATAATTAATTCCACAATTCCTACTGACAAAAATAAGATTTTAAAAAAGTGGTATTTTGATTTCTTTATAAACAGCAAGTTTTTAAGTAAATGTTACAGAAGTTTTATGTATCGTACAGTAACCAAGTATTATACTAAAAAGGAAATAAAAGTGCCTTTGAATAATACGCTGGTTGAACCTTATTTTGGACAGATGTTGTCAGCATTTACTAGAAAAGGAACAAAACTTATTCTCGATACATATTTGAATGATAAAAAATTTAATAAGGTTATGAAAAGAGTACATGCAGCAGTCGAAGTTTATTGGCAGACTGTTATTTTCAATTCGCCTTTGAGAAAAAATACAGTTCAAAACGGCGAGGAACACGAAATCACGGAGCATTTTGGTTGGGCACCTTTGCACTATCATAATTACGATGTTGACACATCCATTTATACAAAAGAGAATTTCGATGAACTCAAAGGTAGCGGATATATGTTTTGCCGAAAAGTCGTTCCCGGCATTTCAGACGAACTCATGGATATGATTGACGACATGAGAAAAGAGATAGAAAAGTAATGAAAAATCTTTTAATTGTTTCAGATAGCCTTGCAACCGGTGGTCTTGAAAAAACTCTTATAGATTTGTGCAATAATCTGGACTATTCAAAATATAATGTCGATTTATATTTGTTTAGTGATGGCAGAGATTTAGTACCACAATTGAATAAGAATGTGAATTTATTGCCAGACTCACCATATTTCAGTACTGTTTTCAATCAACCTATTTCTAAAGCAATAAAAACGTTGATTAAGCAGAAAAAGTTTGGCTTGGCTTTTTACAGATTATTCAGATTTTTGAAAGCAAGACTTGGCATAAAGGGATTAAGTAAAACTGATTGGCATTTTCAAAAAAAGACTATGCTGAAAATTGACAAAACTTATGACGTCGCAATTGGCTTCGCAGAGGGCAGTGCGGGTTATTATGTTGCCGATTGCGTCAATGCCAAAGTGAAAAACGTGTGGGTGCATACAGATATTAAAGAAATAAATTCCAACCGAAAACTTGATAAAATGGCTTTTTCGGTTGCAAAAAATATTTGCACAGTGTCTAGAAATTCAAAAAACTCTTTAGTCGAACTTTATCCCGAATTTAAGGATAAAATAAAGGTTTTCACCCTGCCGTCGTTGTTTGATTTTGAACGTCTTGAACTTTTGAGTCGGGAACCAAATGAGATGGACAAAACCACGGTTAATATCGTTTTGGTGGGCAGGTTGGTTGAATTAAAAGGTTTTCACTTGTGTGTAGAGCCTTGCAGAAGGCTTGTTGATGATGGTTATAATGTCAAGTGGTATATATGCGGTGACGGCCCGCAACGACCCCAACTTGAAGAATTAATAAAACAATATAGTTTAGAAAACAACTTTATTTTGTTGGGCAACAAAGCAAATCCGTATACCTATATAAACAGTGCATCAATTTGCGTTCAACCTTCAAGTTATGAAGGGTTAAGTCTTGTAATTTATGAAGAAAAACTGTTTAAAAAAGCGGTTGTTTGCACAGGTATTAAAGGCAATTTGGAAATGATTGCCGACGGTAAAAACGGGTTGGTTATAAATCGTGACAGTGAGAGCATCTATAAAGCAGTAAAACAACTTTTAGATGATGCTCAGTTGCTAAAAAAATTGGGCGAAGAATCGGCATTGAATTTTGTTGACAAACAAACAACTATAAAAAATATAGAGAAGACGTTTTTAGATGAGTAAAATTAAAACTTTTTTAACAAAACTTAATAATATGTCGCCGGCAGCTAAAGCGTCATTTTGGTTTGTTGTGTCCAATGTTGTGCTCAAGGGCATTTCCTTTATAACGACACCGATTTTCACACGACTTTTAGATGTTGCTGATTATGGCATTTCGAGCGTTTTTATAACCTGGGAGGGTGTTATCAGTATTTTTGCAACCCTGTCCCTCGCGGGTGGCGTATATAATGTTGCAATGACCAAGTATGAAAAGGATGTTGAAACAGTAACATCTTCTATGATTGGTCTTACTGCAGCAGCATCCATACTTGTGTATGTTTTCTGTATTTTAATAAACGCAGTCTTTCCGCAACTGTTCGGTTTAAGCGTAAGCTATTTGGTTTTTATGTGGGTGCAGACGTTTACCAATGCCGCAACATCCTTCTGGCTTATGCGGAGAAGATATACATATGATTATAAAAAAGTAATTGCATATACTTTTTCTAATGCGATTTTAAGCCCTGTTGTTGCAATAATTGCTGTAAAACTTGTGGAAGATAATAAGGCTTATGCTAAAGTTATCGGCTCAGGACTTTGGGGAATTATGGTTGGCGTAGCCATTATGGTTATGCTTGTATATAAGGGGAAGAAATTATATCATAAGGAATACTGGAAATACGCGTTAAAATTCAACGTCCCGTTACTCCCGCATTATTTGTCACAGGTTATGCTTAACTCTGCTGATAAGTTGATGCTGGACTATTTTGTCGGTGCAGCTGCAGCCGGATTGTATAGTATTGCCCATAGCATTACGGGGGTTGTAGGTATTATAACCGGCTCAATAAATAATTCGTTAATTCCGTATACGTTACAAACAATTAAAAGCGGAACTGTAAAAAAACTTTACAATGTTGTTTTAGGATGTAGTGTTTTGGTGTCGGTAATTTGCGAGATTATTGTGTTGTTTGCAAGAGAGGGAATTCTTATCTTTGCAACAAAAGAGTATATGGATGCTGTGTGGTTTGTAGCGCCGTTAGCATTTAGTGTTCAGGTTTCTTTTGTAACAGGTTTGGTCGGCAATATAATTTTCTATTATGAAAAAACCAAGCAGATGAGTGTTGCAACAATGATTACGGCGGTTTCAAATATTATTTTAAATTATGTGGGCTTTAAATTTTGGGGACCGGTTTCGGTTGGCTATGCGACACTTATAACAAGTTTCGTTCATTTCTTTGCTTATTATTACTTGGCAAAGAAGTACGAGAAAAATTTGGATGAAATAATCAATCTTAAAGTTTTGCTTGCTATTTTCGCAGGTTTTGCACTTTTGATGGTATACGGTCTAGTATTCTGGAAAAATTTAGTTATGAAAATTGTGCTTTTAATCGTTATTATGGTTTTAGCGGTTATATTCAGAAATAAGATTATAAATCTCTTTACAACTATGAAGAAAAAGGAGATTAACCCGACAAATGAGTGACAATAAAATTGGCATAATCACCGTTCACAGAAACGTCAATTACGGTGCTAATTTGCAGGCTTTTGCTAGTGCGAGATTTTTGAATAATAGTGGTTTTGATGCGGAAATTGTCGATTATTTGCCAAAAAATTTGGATAAGGATAATTATTTGTTCAGTTGGCTTAAATCGTCGTGGAACAACGATGAAAATAGTTCTTTTATTCATAAATCAAAATTGCTTTTGGCGTTGTTTCTGTCTGCACCCGATAAAAATAAAAAGTTAAAGGCTTTTTATAAATTCAGAGAGCGAAAGTGTGACAAAAGTCCGAAGTATAACTCTTTAAATGAGGTTGTTAAGGCGGATTATACCGACATTGTTTGCGGTTCTGACCAGATTTGGAACCCTGATATCACTGAGGGTATTAACCCCATTTATTTTGGTGATATTTTAGGGGTTAAAAATAAGATTTCCTATGCCGCAAGTTTGGGCAGAGAAAAATATAACGAAACCGACGAAATGTTGGCATCAAACTTGATTGGCAGAATGGATTATGTTTCTGTCCGCGAAGCAAAATCAGTCGATTATATCGAAAAAATTTCAGGTAAAAAGGTTTCGTGTGTTTGCGACCCCGTTTTCCTTCTCGAAAAATCGGAATACATAAAAATTGCAAAGCCAATAAAGATTAAAAAGCCCTATTTACTTGTGTATAGTGTCGTGGGTAATGACGCTATGCTGAATGCGGCGTTGGAGTTTGCAAAGGAAAAGAATTTGGCGGTTGTAGAAATTTGTCAAAGTAAAAATCGCAAACGAAAGCATATTCAACTGTCGTCGGCTTCGCCCGAAGAGTTTTTGGGCGCGATTTTAAACGCAGAATACGTTGTCACAAACTCATTCCACGGCACGGCTTTTTCAATTGTTTTTGAAAAGGATTTTTATGTCTTTGACAACAAGGGTAGAGGCAGTCGCATAACCGATTTGTTGACAAAAGCAGGACTAATGGATTGTTTGGTACAAGAAAAAATACAATCAAAAGAGGTTGTTGATTACAATCAAGTCAATGAAAATTTAAAAGAATACATTGAGCAGTCGAAAAACTTTTTGTTGACGGCTTTAAGTGCTTCCAAAACACCGATAACTGAAAACTGTGTCGGTTGCGGGGGTTGTAAGGCTGTGTGTAAAAACCAAGCAATCAGTTTTATTAAAAATCGGCAAGGCTTTATTAAATCGTATATTGATAGCAACAAATGTGTAAATTGCGGTCTTTGTAAAAAGGCTTGTCCTATAGAAAACACACCGCTTAAAAATGAGGTACTTGAGGTTTTTGCCTATAAGGCAAAAGATTCTTTAAGAAAAAAATCAACTTCGGGCGGTGCGGCATCGGCACTTGCCGAAAGTATTATAAATATTGGTGGCAGTGTTTACGGTGCAAGTTTGGATAAAAATTTTAAACTTTCACATATTAGAATAACTAGCAAAAAAGAAATCGCCCTAGTGCAGGGCACAAAATATATTCAAAGTGATATGACGGGTGTTTTTGAGCAACTGTCTGATGACTTAAAGGTGCAAAGAACAGTTTTGTTTACGGGAACTCCTTGCCAGACGGCGGCGGTCTTGAATTTTGTTAATTCTAAAAAATTGCCACAAGAAAAACTTTATTTGTGCGATATTATTTGTCACGGCGTGCCTTCGCCGAAAGCTTTTGATGATTTTATTTTGTGGCTTAAAGGACGAGAGACTTTTGACAAATATCATTTCAGGAATAAGGAACTTTCCTGGCGTGGCGATTCGGCGAGCGCAAGTTTGGATAATGGCGTCAAATCAAACAGATATATTTCATCGTTTATGAGTCTTTATTATAGTAATTTGCTGACTGATGAAGCTTGCTTTGATTGTAAGTTTGCCAGAAAGGAAAGAGTTAGCGACATCACGGTTTCTGATTTCTGGGGTATTGAAAACACCGAGCCTGAATTTGAAGACTCGTTAGGCGTTTCAATGGTGCTTGTTAACACCGAAAAGGGCAGAGAGTTGTTTGATAGCATAAAGGGCAAAAAGGTTAGTGTTAATTTAGATAACGCTAAGCAACCACAACTCAAAAAGCCTACCGAAAGACCTGACGGTTATGAGGAATTTTGGGGAAATTACAACATAAATTCAGCGCTCAATAAATACGGTGCGATTAAAGACAATTTGAAAACAAAGTTATATAAACTGTTCAAATAGTGCAACTTTTTGGTCTTATTTGATAAATACAACCACACAGTTGTAGATTATAATGATTATAGAAAGTCGAAACGCCTCAAAGCGTTCCGACAAGCCGATTATATCGGCTTTTGCCAATTCAAATAATATAAATTTGAATTGGCTCGATATTCATTGCAACGGTTAAAGTCAAATTTTCAAAGAAAATTTGTGACCAAATCTAAGATTTGGTGTCGAAATAGTGCTTTTAAACACTATTTCGACTTTCTATAACCGTTATAAAGGATGTTGAAATTATAACTACAGAATGAATATATGAATAGTGTCAAAGACGGTAGCAATTTAGTCCTACCGTCTTATTTCGTTTTTTGTAAGAGGTTTGTCATACATTGTATGATATGCTAAACAAAAAATAGAATTCTTGTGCCGCATTTGCGGATTTTGGCAAGTATGCCACAGCAAAAACATAAATGTAATATGGTTTTTGGAGGGAAAAAGATGAAAAAGAAAATTTTAAGTATGCTGCTCGTCTTGGTGATGATGGTTAATCTCGTGCCTTTGATGGGCGTTAATGCCAGCGCGGTGACAAGTGAGGAGTTGACTGCGGCAAACACCGCTTCGGTCAAAACCCTCAAAGATGGCGTGACTTATTTCATTACGCAGGATTTAACTATTAATGCAAGCAAGTCAAATAAAAACGGACTTGTTGTTGATAATGGTGCAACCGTAACACTCAGCATACCTTATAGCACTACCCTCACCGTTTACGGTAAAAACGGTAGCGGAACCACCGGTGGCGGTGCTGCAATTCTGTTGCCTAATGGCGCAACCCTCAAGATTATCGGCAACGGCAAGATTGTGGCAGTTGGTGGTAAAGCAGGCAACGGCTCAACGGGTGGTAGCGGCAGCAGATCTATTGCCAACGATAATACGAATGGTCATTACAAAAGTGAATTCGGCTCGAACGCTGTTTATTTTGCAGGTGCCGGCGGCACAGGTGGAAACGGCGGTGGCGGTGCAGGTGCAGGTATCGGCACCAATGGCGGTAGCGGTGGATATGGTAGTGGCTCCGGAGGAAGTGGTTGGAGAGACGACGGAATAGTTGACAGTAATCGCAACGGTTATGGCGGAAGCGCGGGAGCATCCGGTTCTTCTGCTTCTGCTGCAGGAAAATTAATTTGTGCCGCTACGATAGATATGACCGGTGTTGTCGGCGGAAGCGCAGGCTCCGCAGGTAGCTCCGGTTCAAGAGGAAGCAATGGATATGACGGCGATGAAGGTGACGCTCGTGGTATTGCCGGCGGCGCAGGCGGCGGCGGTGGTGGCGGCGGACTTGCAGGTGCTGCAGTTGGTACCGGCGGCGGTGGCGGTGGCCAAGGTGGCGGCGGCGGTAGCGCCGGCTATATCTGGGGCGGTCGTTATGTCGGTGGCGGCGGCGGTGGTGGCGGCCAAGGTGCCGGCACATCCGGTGGCGGCGCATACGGAAGCGATGGAGCGATTCCGGAATATGATTGTGAAAACGTCCGTGTAGACTCTGTAACTGTTCATCGATGGTCTTCAAGCGGCGGTAGCGGTAGCCTTAGCTCTTATGGCAGCTCTGGCAATGGCGCTGATATGACTATCGAAAGTCGCAGTGGAAAAAACTATAGAGGCACTGCCGGAAGCGGCGGAAGAGGCGGATACAGCGGTGCGACTGCAGTTGCATATAAAGCCAATGATAATTCCGGCAAATATATAAATACTTATACCATTACTTGGATTGTAGACGGTGTCACAACCACCGAGGATTATGAACACGGAAAAACCCCCGCATTTAAGGGTAGTACAGACAAGGCTGAGGATGCCGTGTACACCTATACTTTTGCAGGTTGGGATAACGAAATTGTCCCCGCCACGAGTGCTGCCACCTATACTGCTACTTACAACTGTTCGCTTCGCACCTATGGTGCAAGCGTTGGTGAGAGTTTGCACGGAAGCGTAACACTTGCTCCCCCGAGCGCTCTTGTAGGCGATACAATTACTGTGACCATCGCACCAAACGAAGGTTACGAGGTTGATGCTGTTACAGCAACTGGTACTGTGGCAACTAAAATTGCAGAAAACGAGTATACCTTCCCATTGCCTGCCTCAGATGTAGTGGTAGACGTTACATATAAGAAAATTGTTTACAACGTAGCTTTGTTTAATGGCGGAAAAGCCACAGGTGGTAACTATTCCGTCAATATGGCGAGTGCCACCATTGGCGACAGCGTTACCATTGCGGTTGCGCCCAATCTTGGCTATCTCGTTGACACCGTTACTGTCAACGGCGTTGCCGCAATTAATAACGGTGACGGCACATATAGTTTCACTATGCCCGCACAAGCGGTTTCAATCTCGGTTGTATTTGATATTGACCTTCCTGCTATTGCAAGCGAACTTCAGAAGCTAAATGATGCCGACGATGTACTTCAAACTGCAATTGAAGGTGGAGACGACGATCTTTCCGCAGAAATCGCCGCTCTCTCTGCGGCATTTGCAAACTTGCAGAACATCGTTAATAATCTTGATAATGATTATGCAACTGACGCTCAACTTAATATGTTGAAAACAACACTTGACGCGGCTGATGCTACTATGAGTACTGCTATTGCGGCACTCACTACCTGTGTGCAGAATCTTGAGGCAGACCTTGCCGCAGCAAACGACAAGATTAATACCAACGCAAGCGATATCACCACACTTAAGAGTGATGTTGCTACTCTTAACACTTGGAAAACCCAGGCACAGAGCACAATTACCGCGTTGCAAACTCTTACAGAAATACAGGGCACAGATATTTCCAAACTCAAGGTAGCTGTTCAAAATTTGGAAGCTGAGATTGCTGCCACAAAGGCAAGAATTGATGACCTTGAAGACAGAATCGATGCCCTTGAGGGTAAGGTTTCTTCATTAGAAATTGCAAAACAAAATCTTGATGCTGCCGTTGCAGCGCTCAATGCGGCCATTACAAACAAGGCAGACACGGCAACCTTAAACCAGAAGGTTAGCGAGCTTAACACCGCTATTGGTGTTGCTGAGGCAGCCGCAAAAGCCTATGCAGACGAAAAAGATACTGTGCTGAAAACCGAACTAACCGCAGCTATCGCCACCGCAAAGAGTGAAGCAATTACTACAGCGGAAAACTTGGTGAATACAGCAAAAGCAGAGCTTCAAACGGCGATTGATAGCAAAGCAGATATTAGCACCCTTAATATAAAGGTGAGTGAGTTAAATACCGCTATTGCAACAGCAGAAGCTACCGCTAAGGCATATACAGACAGTGCGGTAACAACCTTGAATGCCACTATTATTACTGCCAAGGATGAGGCGGTGGATGTTGCAAAGAATCTTGTGGATGCAGCAAAGGCAGAATTGCAAGCAGCTATTGATAACAAGGCAGATGCTACAACTGTAAATGCCGCCATTGCAAATTTGCAAAATGCCATCACTGCACTCCAAAATACCAAAGACAATTATATTGCTGCTGATGCCGCATTGAAGGCCGAACTGGAAGAGAAAATAGCAAAGGCAAAGCAGGAAGCCATTGATGCCGCTAAGGGTTATATTCCTTATATCGGTGAGAATGGCAACTGGTGGATTGGCGATACCGACACCGGTGTAGATGCCAACGGCATCAAGGGTGACACAGGTAACGGAATTGCAAGCATTACTACCAAAAAAGAAAACGATGTAACAACCATTACCATTACCTTTACAGATACCACAAAGCAGCCGGTTGTATTCACAATTTCCGATGGTGAAAAGGGTGATATCGGTGTTGACGGTGTAGGAATTGCTAAGATTGAAAAGACAGCTAGCGATGGAAATGTAGATACATACACCATTACCTTAACCAATGGTCAAACCTTTACATTTACTGTAACAAACGGCAAAGATGGCCTGACTCCGTTTATCGGTGAGAATGGCAACTGGTGGATTGGCGATACCGACACTGGTGTGAAAGCCACTGCAGATAACAGTGTCCCTGCAGGCTCTAACAACGTCACTGAAGCAGAAGGCGTAGATACAGTTACAGTCGTTGCGATTGCGATTGCGGGTATTGCACTTCTCGGTAACGTTTTCTTGGCTATCCTCGTTCTCAAAAAGAAAAAATTTCTTATTTAAGCTGAGAGAAAAAGTTGAATAACGAACACAGCCCCTGCTGAGTTTAGCAGGGGCTGATATTTTTGGCTTTACCTCGTCTCAACTTTGTAAAAAAACAAATGCCCTTTTGCTTAATGCAAAAGGGCATTTGTTTTTACTTATACATTATTCCCACTCGCAACCACAAAAGCGACCTTAAACGATTTTGTTTTAGCATAGTGGCACAAATTGATTTGCTTTGTTTTAGATTATCCTATATACATAGGTAGTCCTAACTTTTGCTATCATTTTGCTATCACGGTTTGCTATCACATTCCTTTACTTTCACCATTCATACAAACTCTAAGCATTCGATATTAATTCTAACAACTTGTTCCTATCCCAGAGAACAATACCGTTTTTTTGAGCCAAATCTATTGCTGCTCTTGTGAAATATTGGTTGGTCAATACTACTCCTATATGGCATTCATAATATGACTTTCCTGCAAATACTTCTTGTACTGCTTTATTTCCTATATCAGAAGAATAACATTTGCATTGAACACCATATTTAATTCCATCTCTATACGCAATAATATCTATACCTTGGTCTCCACTACCCTGAGTTACACTAACATTTTGATAACCATTCTTCCTTAAGAGTTCAGCACAAAAATACTCAAATTCGTGACCTTCCATCAAATCAAAGTCCTTTTGATCTGTTCTTATATCAAATCTGTTTTGTCTATCTTTTATACCTTTAAACATCGCTAACAGATTGTTCAATGTCGTACTGTCATCAACATAGATATCTAATTCGTCATCGTCCCATCCATCATCACCTTTCGTTACCACAGTAATGATATAATTGCATTTCCAATCCGGGTTACCACTAACATCTTGCATTGATACATTACGTAACTTAGAAAAATCATGAATTTGAAAATATGCGTGTGTGTTGTAATATACCTTTGAATTTATGTCGCACCCCCAAATTTGTCCACGATTGACATACTCGTGAGTAGGTGTAATTCCACACGCTGTTAGTTTTTTATGTAAATTATTACGTAATATTGGGAACATTGCATTTGCAATCGTAGAAACCGAATTACTATCAAGGGGAGCAGACTTATCATCTGGAAAAGGACTTTTTCCTATTTGTAGACCCTGATATGAGGCACTATCGTGGCTGAAATTGATTGCATCATTATAAATATTAATAGAGCGCAATCCAGAATAACTATATGTGGTTCCGCTGTCATCAATGCCAAACGACTGTTTTGTATCATCCATAAAAAATAAATAAATTCCATTATTCACTATGGTACGTGCATTAGGAAAAGATGATGTTACAAAAGATTTTCTTCGCTCAATATTTGCTTCACACTGTTTCTTGTTTTGTGATGAAGTATAAGAACTATAAATTACAATTCCTACAACAACAATTAATACAATTATCAAAAATGGCATAATCTTACACTCTCCTAAATACCTTTTATATCCATATCATCAATATCAATAACATTATTTCTTTCATTTTGTGGTTCTGTTTCTTTGTTAACATCATCCATAACCATCATAATCAAAGCCGCTTCTGCCGGATCGATTTTTCCATTTCTATTTAAATCAAACGGTTTACTTAAAAAGCTTGTTTTTCTTTTCTGCGGTTTTTCAGCCATTACTATTCCCCTTATTATAAAAAAGTGCGTGACCGAAGCCACGCACCGAAAAGCGCAACCCCGATTGTCGCCAAACAAAGCTCAAACAGAAAAGGAAATCCTTATTACCATCCGAGTGGGAGTTGCGTTTTTACCGAACTCTTATCGGATGATAACCAAAAAAGGGTATAATATTCCCTTGTAATAAGATTTGTTCCTTATTCTGCTTTGTTTGGCTATGATATTATATCATAAATTGTCTGAAAAATAAAGTATTTCAATAAATTTTAGTAAAAATAAGCTTCGTCCGGAATATCCGGCAACCTAAACAATACCCATTCCATAAGATAACAGAAAAAGTGAATACAATAATGCAGTTCTTCCCAACTGCCAATCTCTCTATTTTCAAAAGAATGAATTCCATTTCGGTTTGCTTTAATTTTCTCTAAATAATTAAGGTCACTGTCATCGAATAATCCCAACTTTCTAAACAACTGTATTAATTCATCTAACATTATCTTTTTAATATCGTGTTGGACTGTATGTTTTTTTATAACTTCTTTAACAGCCTCTTTAATAGATTTCCCTTGTTTGGAACTCAATTCACCTTTTCCAATTAAATCATCATCAATAAATTTTATAATAGGTTGTAAAGTTTCATCTGTCTTAAAATTATCCCACAGTTGCCATTTTGCATTTTTGTAATCGTCCATATAAAAAGCAAGAAAAATTTGCAATGTTGTTTCAGTTAATGAACCCAAAAGAATCCAACTGTTAAGTTTTTTTGCATTTTGTAAATTATCCCCTAAATCGCCACAATAATAGTACGGATAATCTTTCATACTTTCTGACAATAATTGGGTTAAATTTTTATATCGCTCCAAACATTCAGAAGAAATAAGAGCTTTGCTTTCTTCGTTCGGAGAAAACGAAGTGGTTTCTAACATAGTATTTGTAAATTCATCACATTTTTTTATTATAAACTGCGATAATTCTTCCCAAGCAAAATCTATTTCTCCGTTCCATATCCATTTAGTCATCTTTAACATCCTTTGTGTTTTTGTATTGACATTATAGCATAAATAACTGTAAAAATCCATAAATCTAAGCATAAGAAAATGGCGGCAGAGATTTCTCCCTGCCGCCAATGCGATTATACTGTGTAAATCATTTCTGCATTTACAATTTCCGTTGCACGATTACGGATATTATTCATCTTCTGCACCCACGCCATTTGGTCAGTTGCCTTTAAGTTTTCTGTTACATTTTCTTTTTCGGAGAGTTCCTTTACCAACCGAAGATACAACGCTGTTGCTTGGGAACAATTAACGCGCCGTATCAACGGCGCGTCAATGCACTTCAATATGGATGGCAGCGTGCAGTATGTATGCTACGATGCCGTAGGGCATACACAGCTAACAAAGAAGCTACAACTGCCGAGCAAGTTCATAGAATGGCTGGACGAGCAAAAGCGCGTAGGCATGCTCCCGACGGATTTGCTGGAATCCTACTTTGGCGCGGATGTTCGGACAGCCGTACCGCCCACCCCTCCGGTGGTTGTACAGGAAGATGAACCGGAACCGGATGACGGTGGAGAACTGCCGTTCCCGGAATAATGCGGGAGTTCGACATATTGGAATTTGACTATTTTGATGTGTCTGTATTCTGTAAACTTTCAAACAGTTTATTCTCGATTTCTTTCATTGCTTCAAAGGTATGACCATAGCTATTGTTGACCATGCCGGCTACACAAAGGTCTTCCTTCAGGGAGAATCTCCAAAATGTAAGGAAACCCTCGTTTCCACCGTAATGATATGCGGTATCCCCATTGCGGAACAGACAAAGCCCACAGCCACCTAATATAGGAGTTGCCATTCGTTCAGCAGTCTTCTGTTCAAGCAACCCCCGTTTGCGGAAGCTTCTCGAAAGCGCAATACCGACCTTCGTCATCTCTATAGGCGTTGTCCAAAGACCTGCTGCAGCGTGTTCCGGATAGTAATGATAACCATGGGCGGAATCTTCTTTTTTTCTGTATGCGAGCCTACCTCCAAACGCGGCATTAGCAACCAAATCCTCGTCAAGCGGTTGGAAATAACCGGTTCTGGTTAAGCATAGAGGCTCGGCGACTTCTTTCTGAAAAGCATCCCTGAGCGATGTTCCCGCAAGTCGCGTAAAGGCAAGCTCAGCCAGCGTAATGCCACCGCCAGAATATCTGTACTGCTTTCCGTAGGGCTTGATTTTGACGACCTTCTTTGAGTTGCCGCGTCCTGCAATCACATCCTCCAACGACAGTAACGGGGCGTCGGCGCGATATCCCATGAATCCGCCAACGCTGTACCCTGCTGTGTGGGATAGCAGTGCAGGGAAAGTCATAGGAGGCTTCTTAACAAAATCGCTGAGAATACCCGAAATATCCGCATCTAAATCGATGAGTCCTTTGTCCACATATCGAAGGAGCGTCAGTGCAAACATGGGCTTACTGATAGAACCGGCCTGGAACAGCATGTCAGGATTTACCGGGAAGTCCTGTCCGTATCTGCCACTGCCAGAACAGTATGTCTCGATTTCGTCGCCTTTGACAACGGCAAGGGAGATGCCGTAACCTCGTTTTCCTTTTATTTTCAATAGACGTTCCACATCGATAGCGTGAAAAAATCGCATGAATTATTCCTTCCTACAAATTCTTATTTTCCTAACTGTTCGACAAATTCAAGTTTATCGAATAGTATTATATCATAAAAATGTGAATTTTTCAACGCATATCCATAACGTTTTTGAAAGAGCGCATACAGGTAGTTGTCTGTATGCGTTCTTTTTCGTTCCCCTTAAGCGGCGCCGCCGTTTATACGATTCTCGACGTATAAACGGCGGAATACGCTTTGAGACCCTTCGCGTATGTCATTATATTGTTATGAGCGTGCAACAGCACGCGAAATGATAATAGGTGACTTTGAACAAAACGAGCGAAGCTGCAACCGCTCAGCCATACCCCAGCAACTAAAGGCGGTGCCTATCGCCGCACGCCCACAATTAACAATTTTGAAGAAAGGAAAGAATGACCAATTTATAAATCGTAAGTGATGCAGCAACCATACCGGACTGACGCGCAACAGGATAAAAAGCGCCTTGTTTTACTTTAACCAATCTGCACCGGGGAGGTGTCCAATATGGCAAAACGAGAACGCCGAAAGAATCTCAAAATGCAAGTGAACGATGTGCTCCAAAGCCTGTGCTGCTTTGGTCAATCCAAGCACGTTGCAAAGAAAGCGGGGACGGCATCACAGGGGACATATTCCTTTGGTACCTACCACACATATCAACAGCAGTGCCAGCGGTACTGTGAGTGGGTCAAGACGGTGTTTGACCGTATAAAGAGATACCGCATAAAACTGTTTAAGGAAATGGGCGCTAACGGTTATCGTACGTCGCACTATTCACATAGCGACCAGACGATGGACGAACTCGACCGTCAAGGTTTCCTTGTTATGAGTGAAACAAGATGGTTTGGCACAAGTGACGAATACATTGACCAACTCGTTACTCTTATAAAGAAGGACAGAAACCGTCCCGGCGTTATTATGTGGTCGTTGTTTAACGAGGAAAGAATGGCATTGACCGAGCAGGGTAAAAGGTTTGTTGAAAGAAATTCGTGCATAATACGCGAACTTGACCCAACCCGTCCCGTAACCAGTTCGAGCGACGCCAATCCCGAAAAGGTTAAGTGTTTTGAGGCGCAGGATATTGTTGGTATTAATTATAATCTTGCGGGATATGATGCTCTTCATGAAAAGTTCCCGAAATTGCCGATTTTTTCATCAGAAAACTGTGCATTGCCGAGCACACGCGGTTGGTATAACGATTCTGACCTTAAAAGTCAGTACTTTAGTGCTTTTGATTATTATGATAATAAAAACCAACCCGGACGCGAAGGCACGTGGAAGTTCCTTATGGAACGCGAATGGGTTGCAGGCGGTTATCAGTGGGCAGCTATCGAGCATCGCGGTGAGTGTCAGTGGCCACGACTTTGTTCGGTATCAGGCGCTATTGATTTGTTTTTGCAAAGAAAAGACGCGTTTTATCAGAACCAGTCGTTCTGGAGTGAAAAACCGATGGTGCATATATTACCGCATTGGAATCTCAAAGGTCGCAAAGGCGAAGAAGTCACAGTGTGGACATATACTAACTGCGAGCAGGTTGAACTGTTCTTAAACGGCAAGAGCCTTGGCAAAAAAGACATCGAAAAATACGGTCACGGTGAATGGAAGGTTATTTACATGCCGGGTGAAGTTGTTGCAAAGGGTTATATCGGCGGGAAAGAGGTGGCGCTTGACCGCATAGTTACCACAGGCGAACCGGTTGCACTCGAACTCGAAATGCAGACCGAAGCGTTGTTTGCCACGCCGTACGATGCTGTACTTATTAATTGTTATTGTGTCGATGCTAACGGCAATCGCGTCCCCGATGCGAAAGTAAGTGTCAGCTTAGAATGTAATGGTTTGGGTATTGTTCGTTCAACCGGTTCGGATTATTGTGACCACATGTCGCTATCCTCTAATAAAAGAGAAATGCGTGCCGGCGTTGTCGCCGCGCTTATTGTGTCAACAGGAAAGGAAGGCACTTTGAAGGTTTATGCTCATTCAAAAGGGCTTGAATCGGCAAGGCTTGAAATCCCCGTAACTCAACCGAATGATAAAATTAGATAAATAAAATTAAAAGGATGCACGAATTTTCGCGCATCCTTTTTAATGTTTATGTCGTTAAGCAAAGGGCTTATTAGTCCTTGCTCAACACCTTTTTCTGCCAAGAAAATTTGTTACACTTCGGGCAACGCATATATCTTGTTCTGCCCATGTGCGGAGCCATAGCAACGGCTCTATATGTCGGTGCATATCGGTGTCCGCATTCTTTGCATGTATAATATCCTGCCACTTGCTCCATCCGCAGTGCATAGAAGCAACCCGCTAAGAACAAAACAAATCCAAATACAATGAGAGTAATTCTTAGTCCATTTGACATTTGCACAAAAGCGGCAACAAATATCAAAGCAAAAAGAACGACCGTCGCGGTAATGCCTATAAACACTTCTACGGACAACAATCTTTTGTCTGCCTGTTCTTTTTGCTTAATCATTTCAAGCAAATTGTTCTCTAATTCTTTGTTGTATTTATCCATTGTAACTACCTCCCCACTTAATAAATCGTTTACTGTGATTTTAAGAATGTTGCACAACTCGAGCATTATAGATGAATCGGGCAGAGATTTACCCGTTTCCCATTTTGATACCGCTCGGTCGGTGATATTTAAGATTTCTGCCAACTGCATTTGGGTTAAATTAACCTCTTTTCTTCTGTCGGCAATAAATTTTCCTATTTTTATCTGGTCCATACGTCGCCTCCTTTGATTACAGTATAATTGATTAAGGTGACAAAATACACATACCGTTGGTTGAGTAGGGAGAAATCAACCGTTAGTAGTGCGAAAATTTAAGTACGCTTTTTTATATTATACTATGTTTAATTTTAAAATCAAATAGAATTCACTTAATTATTAAATCCATTGACAATTTTAATACTTCGTGATATGATGTATTACGTAAAAGGAGGTATAGTATGGATATTCAGTTAAAACGAGGGTTGTTGGATGTTTGCGTTTTGGCGGCAATCAAAAACGAGGACTCGTACGGATATAAGATTATTAAAGATGTAAAACCGTATATCGAATTATCGGAGTCTACCTTGTATACTATTTTAAAACGTTTGGAAACTGCGGGTATGCTGACTGTTCGCACCGCTGAACACGGTGGCAGACTTCGTAAATATTATCATATTACCAACGAGGGATTAAAACGCATTGAAGAATTCAAAGATGAATGGAAGGAAATTTTGTCTATATATAAATTTGTAATAAAGGAGGACGAAGGAAATGAGTAAGCAGGAATTTCTCCGGCAATTGCGCCAAGGTCTAAAAGGTTTGCCGACAACTGACATAGAAGAACGCGTGATGTTTTACGGTGAAATGATAGACGATAAAATAGAAGAAGGACTTTCGGAGGATGAGGCAGTTTTGTCAGTAGGCTCGGTCGAAAAAATTGTCGAGCAGGTAGTTGCAGATACGCCGTTTGTAAAAATCGCAAAGGAAAAAATAAAACCAAAAAGGCAAATAAAGGTTTGGGAAATCGTACTTTTGGCGCTTGGCTCTCCGATATGGCTTTCGTTGATTATTGCCCTGATTGCCGTAATTTTCTCAGTTTACGTTCCACTGTGGTCTGTGATTATTTCACTTTGGTCGGTGTTCGCCTCGTTGGTAGGTTGTGCCGTTGGCGGTGTGGTGTCTTGCGCGGTTTTGAGCGTGAAAAGTAGCGTCTATACAGGTGTTGCGATGCTTTCGGCAGGACTCGTTTGCGCAGGGCTTTCAATTTTTATGTTTTACGGTTGTAAAGGCGCAACAAAGGGCATTTTAATGCTCACAAAGAAAATTGCAGTATGGCTCAAAAACCGTTTTATCAAAAAGGAGGAAGCGTAATGAGAAAGACAACGAAAATTTGGCTTATTATAGCGGTTTCTCTTGTGTTGGTTGGTTGTATTGTTTTTGGCACTGTAATGTCAGTGATTAAATGGGATTTCAAAAAACTGTCAACCGTCAAATATCAGACCAATTTTTATGAAATTACGGAAAATTTTAATGATATATCAATAAAAACCGATACTGCCGACGTTATATTTGCAGTATCCGACGACGGCAAGTGCAAAGTAGGGTGTTATGAGGGCAAAAAAGAGAAACACTTCGTTAATGTTTACGAAAATACGTTGGTTATTAATGTTGTCAACGAAAAATCTTGGTATGACTATATCGGAATAAATATCGGCACGCCAAAGATAACGGTTTATCTGCCCAAAACGGAATATAATTCAGTGGTCATAAATTTGAGCACGGGTGATATTTCTTTGGAAAATCTGTCGGTAGGCTCGCTTGATTTTAAGGTTTCAACGGGTGATGTGGACTTGAAGAATATTCAGTGTAACAGTATTTTATCAAGCGGAAGTACGGGGGATATAACTTTAAAAGATGTAATTGCCAAAGAAAAGTTTTCCATCAAAAGAAGTACGGGCGACGTCAAATTCTACGGTTGCGATGCGGGTGAGATTACAGTAGAAACCGATACAGGTGATGTTTCGGGCTCGTTGCTTTCAGAAAAAGTGTTTGTCACCAAAACTTCGACGGGTAAAATCAGCGTGCCAAACACTGTAACGGGTGGGAAATGCGAAATTAAGACTAGCACGGGAGATATTAAAATAACTTGTAAATAACTTTAAGCAAAAATCCGAATTTATCTTATAAAAAATCGGTGATTTTAAGTTGGTTTACACTTGATTTTTAAATTATATGCATTTATAATAATATTATAATGATTGCAGAACGTGGAAACGCAAAACGTTTCCACAAAAGCCGATAAATCGGCTTTCAAGCAATCAAATTTCGTAAAATTGGATTGCTTTTCTACATCATTGCAATGGCCGTTGTCAAATTTTCTTTGAAAATTTGTTGATAAATCGAAGATTTAGTGTGGAAATGGCCCTGAAAGTGTCATTTCCACGTACAACGACCATTATATTATTTGGTGTGGAGTTATGGTGAAAAATTTCACATCGGTCACGTAAAAACATATAAAAACATTAAGAGGTGTGCTTTATGGCAAAAACAGTAAAAGACATTATCAAGCTTATTAAAGACAACGATATTAAAATGGTTGACTTTAAAATGGTTGACATCAATGGTCAGTACCGCCACGTAACCATTCCCGCAGGCAATTTCTCGGAGGATACTATGAAAAGCGGTATCGGTTTTGATGCTTCCAACTATGGCTATGCAGTGGTTGAAAAGAGTGATATGGTTTTTATTCCCGACCCCGACACAGCCGTTATTGACCCGTTCTGCGAGATTCCGACCTTGTCTATGACAGGTAACGCAATGATTATTGACAGTCCCGAAAATCGTCCTTTGGCACAGTATCCGAGAAACATCATCCGTGCCGCAGTTGACCACATGAAAGCTTCGGGCGTTGCTGATGAAATGCTCATTTTGCCCGAGTTTGAGTTTTACCTCTTTGACGAAGTTACCTGGGGTGTAGACGGAAGTTACGTCGGTGCTTCGGTTGACGCTAAACAGTCTTACTGGAACAGCACTGTTGAGGGCAAGGGTGTTGTTGTTCCCAAGCAGAAGAACTACCATATTGCAAAACCGTTTGACATTTCTTACGAGTGCCGCAGCGAAATGTGTATGCATATGGCTGATATGGGTATTCAGATTAACTATCACCACCCTGAAGTTGCCGCTTCCGGTCAGTTTGACATTGAGCCGCAGTTAGGCGAAGTTGTAAATATGGCTGATGCTACTATGATGATTAAGTACATCATTCATAACACCGCTTTAAAGCACGGCAAAACCGCTACCTTTATGCCGAAACCGATTTACGGTGAGGCAGGTTCGGGTATGCACGTTCATATGTTGCTTATGAAAGACGGCAAACCCGTATTCTCGGATGACAACGGTTACTCTCATTTGAGCGAAACTGCTCATTACTTTATGGGTGGTCTTTTGAAGCACATCGCTTCTCTTTGTGCTATTACTAACCCGAGCACCAACTCATTTAAGCGTTTGGTTCCCGGTTTTGAGGCTCCCGTTACTGTCGGTTATGCCACCTCTAACAGAAGCGCCGTTATTAGAATTCCCGCATATGCCAAGAGTCCTGACAAGCGTCGTTTTGAGTTGCGTAATCCTGATGCAACCTGCAACCCCTATTTCTGCTATGCTGCAATCCTTATGGCAGGCCTTGACGGTATTAAGAATAAGATTGACCCGCACGAGAACGGCTGGGGTCCTTATGATTGCAACCTTTTCCATCTCCCCGAAGAAGAAAAGGCAAAGTTACAGGGCTTGCCGGTATGCTTGGAGGATGCTTTGGATGCTCTCGAAGCCGACCACGATTACCTCACCGAAGCAGGAGTATTCCCCGAGGAGTTAATCAAGAACTTTATCAAGTCCAAGCGCGCAGAATGTGCAGAACTTTCAAAGATTCCTCATCCTGCAGAGTTTGATAAATACTATAACCTTTAAAATAAAAACCCCGGCACTGTCGGTTGGCAGAGCAGGGGTTTTTCATTCTAAAATCGCACGAATAATTCACAGATTTGTAAAAATATACTGCTTGACACCGGCTCTGCGGTATAGTAAAATTAATATGTACATATAGGCGCTAATGTTTTTTGTAAAGGTGTTATTCTAATGCGAAAAAACTCGTTAAAATATATATCTTGTCTGTTGGCAGTGGTTATACTACTGTCTTTTTCCTCTTGCTCTAAAAAAGGGGATAAGGCTGATATCGGTTATATTTCGGGCAACTATCAAATGATTATCGACTCGGTTGATGAGATTAACTGCGACTATCTTTTGGTTTACCGTAGCGGTGCAAGTTATGAGGAACTCGACTCGTTTGTTGGGTTTATGGAAAGACTAGCGGCATCGTCTTCCAAAACCTTTCAGATTTGCCCTGATGTTTTGAATATTACCGATGCAAATCAAAAAATAATTCTTCTCGGAAGCACGTCGTATGGAGAATCAAAGCAGACCGCCAAAACTATGTATGGTATTCGCGCGGATAATTATTATGACTACTTATTAAGCGGTTATGAAAACACTTTGAGTATTATGTGGATGTCCAAGTTCGGACGCGAGGACGCGTTCAGTTTTGTCCTCGCAAATTTGCTGAATAATGGTTTTGACAAAACCTTTAAAAACGGATACAGTTATATGTATTTGAGCGACCGTTCTGACACCCCGGTTGTTACAATTAACGATATCAATATTATTCAATATTCGGTTGTTATGTCGAGCTCGCCGTCGTTTGTCGAGCGTAATGCTGCACAGCGTCTTGTCCGCGTTATAAAAGAAGCAACAGGCGTTGAAATTCCGTTGGTTACCGATGCTGTTGAGGAATCAACTTATGAAATTTTGGTTGGTGATACCAACCGCGGCGAAACCTACGTAACGTCATTCTTTGCAAACAAACGCTATGCCTTGGCTCAATATAGCAATAAACTCATTTTGCGTGGCGGTCAGATAGAGGCAACCTCAAAAGCGGTTTATGAATTTGCTAATATGATAGAAGAGGCATCTATTACGGCTGCTCCGTTACATATTAAGCCGAATTACTGTAAAACAGGCAGTATTTCCACATACGGTGGAGATTATTTTGATGGTTATGAGTTGGTTTTTTCGGATGAGTTTAATACCGACGAAATAAACCAAAAAATATGGACTGTTGAAAATGGCGCTATTCCTACCTACGGTGATGCTGCGGGATTGCTCCAAATTATGTCTGAGGATGTTTATTCTGACGGTCTTAATATGATTCTTCGTTCCGGACTTAATGCCGGTGGTTATCATACAGGCCATCTTACAACGGAAAAATCTTTCAGTATGAAGTATGGTTATGTTGAGGTCCGCGCCAAATTCCGCGCAGCTCCGGGATATTGGATTAAAATGATTTTGACCGATTATAACGATAAAAAGGAAGAAACCGCGCAGATTGATGTGTTTAATAATTTAGGCAGTCAGGATGCAATATATGCAAGTCTTGGCATTTTAGAAACCAAGAGTTATTATAGTCATTATTTGGGATTACATAACGCTGATTATGAGGGCTACCGCGCAGGCGTATTGGAAAGTGGAAAGTTTTTCAATGATGACGAGTATCACACATACGGTGTTGAGTGGACACCTGAATATGTAAGATTTTTTGTTGATGGTGTATCTTACGGCACAGTTGAAGTGACCGCCGATAAATTCAAAGGTCTTAAAACCGAAATGTATCTTGATTTTATGGCCGGAATTAATATGACCGAGCAGGTTACGGTTGATGAAGAGGCGATGTGGCCTATTACGGCAAGTTTTGATTGGGTTAGGGTTTATCAAAAACCGGGCAGCACATTTACCGACCGTACACAAGTGACTGCTACCCCGCCTGCTACCTCTGAAGTCAAAAAATAATTAACGTTAACAAGGCTTTAAGCCGAAGCCTTAATTTCGGCTTGATAGATTTAACTTTGAGGAGTGTTGTAAAATGTTTGACAAATTAGGTATTCAGCTTTACACCGTCAGAAATTATATGACTGATGAAGCAGGTGTAAAGTACACTTTTGACCGCTTGGCAGAAATCGGTTATAAGGAAATTCAGACCGCAGGTGCATTTCCTTGCTCGGTAGAAAAGTTTGCAGAGCATGCTAAAAATGCAGGTTTGACCTGTGTCGGTACTCATTATGGATTCCCTGCAGATATCAATGATATTGAGGATTACGTTGCCTTGCACAAGACACTTGGTACAAATATCGCAGGTGTTGGCAGCGGTTCTTATGGTAAGACCAAAGAAGAGGTTTTGGCTTATATCGAAAAAGTTAATACTCTTGCTGAAAACCTTTCAAAGTATGGTATGAAGTTCTCTTACCATCACCACAGCCACGAATTTGCAAAAGTTCCCGGTGGTGCCCGTGTTATCGATTATATGGTAGATGGTTTCGATAAAAATAATGTTTGCTTTGTTCTTGATACATATTGGCTTAACCACGCAGGTGTTGAGGTTAACGCTTGGATTGAAAAGTTAGCAGGCCGCGTAGATATTCTTCACTTGAAGGACTGTGAACTTACAATAGGCTCTAATGACGGACATATTACAATGTGCGGTGACGGAAATATTGATTTTGAAAGAGTTATTAAAACCGCCGAAGCAAGCGGAGTTAAACATCTTTGTGTTGAGCAGGATATCTGGCCTGCAGGTTTCGATTCGCTTAACTATTGCGCTAAAAAGAGCTTTGATTATCTCTCTCAATTCTTGAAATAATTTTTAAAACTCAAAAAAGCGGAGGACAATGTCCCCGGCTTTTTTTGTGAAGATTATAAATCACCGTTACTGTGAGTTTTGGGAACATAAGTGAAGTTTGCATAATCACGGCAATCGTAATGACCGTTTACATAATCTATAGGCACGCCATTGATTATAACGGTTGTGCTTTGGCTTTCAGGCCAGGTAACAATACTCTCGCGTGTGCCGATTTGCCAGTAAATAGTACGGCTTTCACCCGTGTTGTCATTTTTTACGGCAACACGTATTGCGGCAGGATGTTCGTCGGTTGGCTCAATCTCAAAAACTTCAAGTAAAATGCCGGTACTGAACAACACGCTCTGGTCATAGTCTTTTCTCAAAAGCTTTCCGTCGGGAAGGCTGTTCATATTGTAAAAGAATTCATCTTTGACAAAAAATCCCACGTTAAAAGTAGTGATTATAACTGTCAAAAGGGCTACTATCATACAAACCTTGCGTTTCATTTTGCAACTCCTTTATTTTAAAATTCAGGAATGTTTTTATTTTGCAATTTTTAAGGAGATATCAAAAGCTTTGACCGAATGGGTGATTGCGCCGATTGAAATGATGTCAACGCCCGTTTCGGCAACTGCGCGGATTGTGTCCGCAGTAATGTTGCCCGAAGCCTCTAAAAGTGCTTTCCCGTTTGCCATTTCAACCGCTTTTTTCATTGTTGCACAGTCCATATTATCAAGCATAATGATTTCGCAACTGGTATTGAGTGCCTCTTTAACCTCGTCTAAATTACGGGTTTCGACCTCAATCTTTACGGTGTGACCGATTTTTTCTCTTAAAGTAGAAACCGCTTTGGTAATGCTACCGCAAGCGTCAATGTGGTTGTCTTTGAGCATTGCGGCATCCGAAAGGTTAAAACGGTGGTTTTTTCCGCCTCCGCAGGTTACGGCGTACTTTTGCAAAGCACGAAGTCCCGGCAAGGTTTTTCTTGTGTCGGCAACAGTGGCGTTAGTGCCTTTAATAATTTCTACTGCTTCATTAGTCATTGTTGCAATGCCCGACATGTGCTGAATAAGGTTTAAAGAGGTGCGTTCACCCTTTAATAACAGTTTTGTAGGACCACTGATTTCAGCAATGATGTCACCCTTGTTAAGTGTGTCACCGTCATTTTTATATTTTTTCATTTCGAAGTTGCCAAGTAACTCGAACACGCGAAGTGCAACGTCAATACCGCACAAAATCCCGTCCGCTTTGGCTAAAAACTTGGCGGTTGACACTTGAGTGTCAGGCAAAAGATTATCTGCCGCAACGTCAATGTAATTTACATCTTCTAAAAGCGCGGTTTTTATAATATCGTCAATATAAAACTGCATCATTTGTGAATGACCTCCTTTAAAACTATTGAAGCAATATTAGCTAAACTTCTTGCTTCGAGATAGTCGTTGGTTATTTGGAAACGTTTATTATTAAGTCTTGCGGCTATGTTTTCAACCTCCGGCTGATATTTTCTTGCTGCCTCGGGGTTGGGTAAAACAAAGTGGCATTTTTGCATTATGTTTCTAATTGATGTTCTGGTGCCGGTGGGCATTGGCGCACCGTCAACCGAATGTACGGGGGCAGTGCCGTAAACTGAAGTTTCATTATAACTGCGGTTGATATCCTCAGCGGCTCTGCGACCGAAAACGAGAGCTTCAAGCAAACTGTTTGAAGCCAAGCGGTTTTTACCGTGAACACCCGTATGGGAACACTCACCGACAGCATAAAGACGATTGATACGCGTTCTTGAATTCAAATCGACGTTAATTCCGCCCATAAGGTAATGGTGGGTCGGGAAAATGGGGATAAGGTCCCGGGTCATATCAATACCTTCGGTTAAACAGCGCTCGTAAATCATTGGGAAACGTTCGTGTATAAATTCAGGCGTGCGGTGAGTAATGTCAAGATAGAACTTGTCGCTACCCGTTCTGCGCGACTCCAAAATAATACAGCGAGAAACAACGTCGCGTGGGGCTAATTCCAAACGCTCGTCGTAGCGGTGCATAAAACGTTCGCGGTGGCAGTTGACGAGGTAAGCACCCTCACCTCTGACCGCCTCGCTGATAAGAAAACGTTCACGGCAGTTGTCACCCGCAAAGCCTGTTGGGTGGAATTGAATATAACTCAAATTCTCGATTCTCGCACCTAAACCGTGAGCAATCGAAATGCCGTCACCCGTCGCGATTGAGGAGTTTGTGGTATATTTGTAAACTCTGCCGATACCGCCCGTCGCAATTATGACAAATGATGCGGCAACGGTGGTCAATTTGCCGTTTGACAGCAAAGAGGCATAGTATCCGTTGTTTGCTTCGTCCAAAAATGCGAGTGAAGTATTTTCAACAATATCAACGTTGGGCAAATCTTTGGTTGCGGCAATAATTGTCCGCATAAGTTCTTCACCCGTGGTGTCGCGGTGATGAACAATACGTCGGCGACTGTGACCGCCCTCTAACGTGGCGTGAATGTGACCGTCAACCTTGTCAAACTCACAGCCGAGTTCAATCATTTTTTTGACGTCGTCGGGACCTTCTTTTACCAACACGTCAACCGCTTCAGGACGGTTTTCGTGTTTGCCTGCAATCATAGTGTCCTCAATGTGCAGGTCAAAACTGTCGTTTTCGGTATCAAGTACGGCGGCAACGCCACCTTGCGCCAGGTTGCTGTTACAAAGCCTTAATTCGCGCTTTGATACTACCAAAGCAGTTATTCTACTGTCGAGATTATAGGCGGCATAAAGACCCGCAAGTCCCGCACCTACTATTAAAACATCATACTTATCGCGCATTTTAAACGTCATCTCCTAAACAAAAGAGAGAAAGCAATATCTATACATTATATATTATAACACAACATAAATAAAAAGAAAAGAGAAAATATATAAAAAAACAACCGTCTGATAATAGACGGTTGTTCGTTGTGTCGGCATTACCTATTTTCCCGGGCCGTCACCAGCCAAGTATTTTCGGCGCAAATGAGCTTAACTTCCGTGTTCGGGATGGGAACGGGTGGACCCTCATCGCAATCAACACCGACTACTCGTTCTTCGCGAGTGCAGGAGTTATATTACCACACCTTTTATTAAAATGCAAGTCTTTTTTTCAAAAAATTTAAAAATATTTTTATTTTGTTTTTAACGTTGATAATTACAACGTTTTTCGTCCTTCTAAAGCGCGGGACAAAGTGACTTCGTCGGCATATTCCAAATCACTGCCAACGGGGATACCGTATGCCAAACGGGTGACCTTGATACCCATAGATTTAACCAAACGTGAAATATAACTTGCAGTGGCTTCACCCTCAACGGTCGGGTTGGTGGCGACAATGATTTCCTGTACCTCACCTGAAGACAACCTTTGCATCAGTTCGCGAATTTTAAGTTGGTCGGGGCCAATACCGTCAAGCGGGCTGATTGCACCGTGCAGAACGTGGTACAATCCCTTAAATTCACGTGTGCGTTCAAACGCCATAACGTTCTGCGCATCCTCAACAACACAGATGACACTGCGGTCGCGGTCAACGGCAGAGCATATCGAACAAACCTCACCGTCGGTAAGGTTTTGACAAACGTTACAATACTTTATTTTGGCCTTGGCTTCCAAAAGCGCTTCCGAAAACTTGCCTGCCATTCCGTCGGGACGGGTTATGACATAGTAAGCCAATCGCCGTGCGGTCTTTTTGCCGATGCCGGGCAGTCTTTCAAACTGCTCAATTAATCGGTCAAGCGGTGCGACACTGTAAGCCATTAAAATAATCCCGGAATGTTAAGTCCGCCGGTAATTGCACCCATTTCTGACTCTTGAGTTTCGGCAATTTTCTTAACAACATCGTTTACGGCGATAACGATATAGTCTTCCAACATTTCGATATCTTCGGGGTCAACTGCCTCGGGGTCAATTGTAATTTTCTTCATTTCATGGCTACCTGTCATTGTAACTTCGACAATTCCGCCACCGGCAGTAGCAGAAAATTCGCGTTCCTCAAACTCCGACTGGAAGTTTGCCATATCTTCCTGCATTTTCTGTACTTGTTTTAACATTGCGGCCTGACTTTGACCGTTATTTGCTCCGGGAATTCTTGCTTTCATTTTTATTATCCTTTCTTTTGTGAGACGATAAGTTAATTATCAGAACTCGGCACTTCAAGTGTTTTTAATTTGTTAATTATATCTTGCAACGGGTCACCGGTAGCGGCAACCTTTTTCTTGTAAGGACCTAATTTATAGGTTCTGCCCACAACCGACTGTACGGCGTTGCGAATCTGCGTGCGATAAATCGGGTCGCCACGCATTAAGGGTATAAACTGGTCGTTTTCAGAGTCAATTAACAAAACTTCATCTTTAATATATGCTTTTGAGCCTCGCAAAACAGCCGCCATTAATGGTGCGGTTTTATTAAGTTCTTCTAAAACATCAACCCAAGCCTCGAAAATTGTTTCGCCTTCAACGGCAGGTCTTTCTGCAGGGGCAGGCGAGTGTGTTTCCTCAACCGAAATATCGTTAACTTCAAGCGTTTCCGACGGGATTGGTGGCATACCGTCGCTGTCGTCAACTGAATTTTCAATCGGCGCAGGTTCAACCTCGACAACGTTGTCAATTTCCGACTCAACCTCTATGGGTACGGGGGTTTTAGGCACTGTGGTGCCAACGGCACTTCCGTATTTTACAGTTCTTTCCAAACGCTCAAGTCGGTCTAAAATTGCTGATGGCGAGGAGTCAAGCTGAGGACTGCAAAGTTTTACGATAGCGGTTTCAAACTCTGTTCTGCGGTCAGCCATAGTCATTCTGTCAAGCGTCAGGTTAAAAACGTTGATTGCGTTGACAATGCCTTCAAGCGGATAAGAGTCAGCTTGTGTTTTGATTGCACTAAGCTCTTTTGGGGTTGAAATTATGAGTGACCCCGGTGTTTTAACCGTTTTTGCTACCATCAAATTGCGGTAGTGGTTTATCATTTCACCGCAAAGGCGTTGCAGGTCAACGGCGTTTTTGTGAAGCTCATCAACCTTCATTAAAGCCGCACCGACATCTGCTGACAGAATGTGGCTTGCTAAATCCAAGCAATAGTTGTTGCCTGCAAGTGAGCAAACGCTTATTACGTCCGCGTCGGTTATATGGTGGGTACGCGCGGCACAAAGGTCAAGCGTTGATAATGCATCACGCATACCGCCGTCGGATAAGGTGGCTATCATTTCGGCGGCAGAGCGGTCGATAGAAAAGCCTTCCTTTTCGGCAATATAAAGAATACGGTCGGCAATCGCTTCGGACGAAATACGGTGAAAATCAAACCGCTGACAACGGGAGAGTATAGTTGCAGGCAGTTTATGCACTTCTGTCGTAGCAAGGATGAAAATAATATGTGCCGGCGGTTCTTCGAGAGTTTTAAGCAACGCGTTAAATGCACCGGTAGACAGCATATGTACCTCGTCTATGATGTAAACGCGGTATTTTGAAGAGGTGGGGGTGTAGGAAACCTGCTCGCGCAAATCTCTGATATTGTCAACACCGTTGTTAGATGCGGCGTCAATTTCGGTTATGTCAAGCACGTCACCCTCGGCAATAGCACGGCAGGAGTCACACTCACAGCAGGCGTCCCCGTTGGAAGAATTCAAGCAGTTGACAGCTTTTGCTAAGATTTTGGCACAACTTGTCTTACCCGTTCCTCTGAAGTC
>JAZRSW010000028.1:0-56299 GCA_045651745.1 Acutalibacteraceae bacterium | reverse complement strand
GCTTAAGACCAAAGCCCGTTGAGCGTTATTAATTTCCATTTTGTTCACCCTTTCAAAATCAGGTTCTGTAATCGCCGTGGATTTTTACGTAATCGTAGGTTAAATCGCAACCCCAAGCGGTAGCGGTAGCGTCACCGCTGTCTAAAGTAATAAGTATTGTTATTTCTTCTTCCAAAAGAATTTTCTTGGCAATTTCTTCACTGAAATCAACGCCTGCACCGTTACGGCAAACTTCGATTTCACCCGAAACCGACTTAAACGAAACACCGACTTTGTTAACGTCTAAATCAGCACCGCTGTAGCCGATTGCACAAAGTACGCGACCCCAGTTAGCGTCTGCACCGAAGATTGCGGCTTTAAGTAGTGACGAGCAGGCAACCGACTTTGCAACTGTTCTGGCGGTTTTCTTATCAGAAGCGCCCGAAACGGTAACCTCAATAAGTCTTGTTGCACCCTCACCGTCACGCGCGATGCTACGGCAAAGGTAAGATGTTACGGCGAATAATGCTTCTTTAAATGCTTTAAAGCCGTCACTGTCAACACTGTCGATAATAGGGTTTTCTGCCAAACCGTTAGCCAAAATACAACACATATCGTTAGTTGAAGTGTCACCGTCAACGCTTACCATATTAAACGAATCCTGAATATCCTCGCTTAATGCGGTTTGCAAAATTTCAGGTTTAATATTAACGTCACTCGTGATAAAAACAAGCATGGTTGCCATATTAGGATGAATCATACCTGAACCCTTGGCAATACCGCCGATGGTACACATTTTACCGCCGACCTCGAACTTAAAGGCAATTTCCTTAACCTTGGTGTCGGTGGTCATAATACCCTCTGCGGCACGGCGGCTGCCCGAAAAGCCCAACTCTTTAGTAAGTTGAGGCATACCGTTTGCGATAGGTGTAATGTCAAGCGGTTGACCGATAACGCCGGTTGAGGCAACGATAACGTCGCCAGCGTCAATTTTTGCATATTGCTGAACCAAATCGCACATACCCTCGGCAATTTCAATGCCGTTGGCGTTGCAGGTGTTGGCGTTACCGCTGTTGCAGATAATTGCCTGAGCATATCCGTCAGCCAAGTTATTCTTGGTAACAGTCAAAGGAGCACCTTTGACAAGGTTAGTTGTATAGGTTGCGGCGGCCGAAGCCTTAACCTCACTCACAATTAACGCTAAATCGCGTTTTGTTTTGTTTTTTCTGATTCCGCAATGGATACCCGATGCTTTAAATCCTTTTGCGGCACAAACGCCGCCCTCTGTTTTTATCATTTTAATCATCCTTTATAAGTCTAAACCTTCGGTTTCATTAAAACCTAACATAATATTCATACACTGTACTGCGGCACCCGAAGCACCTTTGCCTAAATTATCAAATCTAGCCGATACAGTAAAACGTTCCTCATTGCCAGTGACAAAAATCTGCATTTTGTCTTTGCCTGACAGATTGTTTGAGCCTAACATATTGCCTGTATTTTCACCGTTTATATCCGAAACATCAATGAAATTGGTGTTGGCGTATTTGTTTATGTAGGTTTGTTTTACTGCCTCAATACCGCCTTTGACCTGACTTTTGAAGAACGGCACGGTTACTAACATACCACTGTAATAATCGTCAACAATAGGGGAGAATACGGGTTGATTTTTAAGTCCCGATATTGCTGCCATTTCGGGCAGATGCTTGTGTGTTTGTCCCAAAGCGTAAATTCTTGCGCTGTTCATTTCGTCGGTTTTTTCATTTTCGTATTGGGCAATCATTTTTTTACCGCCACCGGAATATCCTGTCAAAGAAAAGCAGGTTATAAGAGCGTCATTATCAATCACGCCTGCCTCAACCAATGGACTGATTAAAGCGTTAAATCCGCTTGCGTGACAACCGGGAACGGCAACACGTTTTGCGGTGGGGAGTTTCTCTCGAAACTCATTTTTGAGTTCAGGGAAGCCGTAAACCCAATCGGGATTGGTGCGGTGAGCCGTCGAAGTGTCAATAATGCGAACATTCGGGTTTTCAACTAAACCGACCGCCTCAACAGCTGCCGTATCGGGCAGACAAAGGAATGCTACGTCGCAAGCGTTCAAAAACTTACGTCGTTCTTCCAAGTCCTTACGCTTGTCTTCGTCGATTAGCATAAGTTCTATATCTTTTCTGTTGCTTAAACGCTCGATAATCCGAAGACCTGTTGTGCCTTCGCGTCCGTCAATGAAAACTTTGAACATCTTTGACCTCCGTTGATTGTAAAAACACGTACCCATATTACATATCTGTAATTATACAACAAAAATGAATAAAATCAAGTGTTTTTTATAAATTTATATAATGTATGCAAAATTGCTGTTTTTCACTTAAAATACTGTAAAAAAGCAACAAAACATATAAATTTCGGATACGCGGAAGATGGCTGACAAAAAATATCATTTCAAAATAAATGTATAAATACTCAAAATTTATGAATATTAATGCACAAATTTTGCAATATAAGGCTGTCTCAAAATGTTTTATGTTTTAATGTGAGTTTAAAATTTTGCATAATAGTGTAAATAATGTGTAAATTTAGAATAGGTAGGTTTACTTTTCTATAAAAAGGTGGTAAAATTTAGTGAGAATATTATTTGTGGAGATATGTTATGCAACCTACTTTCAGTGAAATAAAAAAAGCGGCGCGGGGCGCATTAAAACACCGTTGGCCCGAGGCTATAATTGTTTCGGTTGTGCTTATTGCAACGCTTATGCTTAATACTTTTATGCAATATATGTTGATGAGTATTTTCAAGGTCAAAGAGGTTTGGACCCCGTTTACTCCAACCGATTTACCACTTTATAGCCAATTCGCAAGCGCTGGAATTACGTTGTTTTCGGCGGTTTTCAGTTTTCTTGTAATTTTTCCGTTAACCTTTGGTGTAATGCGGTGGTTTTGGGCGGTTACAGGTGGTAGCTCGGTTAGCGTCGGTGATATATTTTATTACTTTTCCTGCCCTAAAATATTTTTCAAAACATTAAGTCTTTCAATAAGGCTTTATATAATGTTGGTTATAGGCGCTATTGTGTGCTTTTTGCCGTATATTCTGTTAGGAATCGCAACGTCACCGTACTTGTATGACAGTTTGGGAGTTTCAATGCCGATTGTGATGAACGGCTTGTTGCCGTTGGTATCCTTTTTTGAATTATTTGGATTTTTAGCGTTTTTAATGTGGATTAGCATTTATCTTTTGTGCTATACTGTAATTTTCGCAGAGCCCGATATTTCTTCGGGCGAAATTATCCGCCGAACAGTTAAAGTTACAAAAGGGTTCAGATTTAATACTGTTGGCTTTTTCTTTAGTTTCTTCGGTTGGCTTTTGTTGTCACTTTTAGCCGTTCCGCTAATTTTCACAGTGCCTTATTTGTTGGCTTCGTTTGCGGTTTACGGTCGTGAGGTATACCGCGCTTCAAAACATATCGAACAGCAGGCATTTTAAAATTGAAGTCGTTTTTTGAAAAATTGCAATTAGTAATTTTGTGATTAGGAGTGTAATTTTGTGTTTTACATTGATTGGTCGTATATAATTTTGGTTATGCCGTTTGTTATTCTTTCGTTGCTTGCCAGCACAAAGGTAAATTCTTCTTTTAAAAAGTATTCGGAAGTTTATTCGCGTCGCGGACTTACCGCTGCCGAGGCAGCAAGAAGAGTTTTGCAGGATAACGGCGTTTTAGGGGTTAATATTGAGCGTGTCCAGGGTCATCTTACCGACCATTTTGACCCTAAGACTAACACAATCAGGCTTTCGGAAAACGTTTATGACAGTACCTCGGTTGCTTCAATCGGTGTTGCCTGCCACGAGGCTGGCCACGCCGTTCAGCACGCGGTAGGATATTTGCCGGTGAAAATCCGCACTGCCATTGTTCCCATAACCAATATCGGCTCAAGACTTTCAATTCCGCTTGTGCTTTTGGGAATACTTCTTTCGTCTTTCGGTGAACAGTATAGCATTATCGCGTATATCGGCGTTGCACTTTTTGCATTGTGTGTTATATTTCAGTTGGTAACCTTGCCGACCGAGTTTAATGCAAGTCGCAGGGCGTTGAGAGCAATAAATGACGGTGGTATTTTATACGAAGATGAGGCTGTCGGCGCTAAAAAAGTGCTAACCGCTGCCGCTATGACTTACGTTGCCGCATTAGCGGTTACAGTAATGCAGTTTTTGAGATTACTGTTGATAGTTGCAGGCTCGCAACAACGTCGCAGAAGATAGTTTATATTTAACAATATTAAACCGCAGTTGAGTGATTTCTCAACTGCGGTTTGTTCGTTATAATTTTATTTTTCTTCGTTGTTTTCAGAAGTTTCATTTTCGGGTAAACGTTCTACATCTATACGGACAATTCGGCGTTCATCCATTTCGGCAACCGTGAAGGAAAAACCGCCGTATTCAACGGTGGGGTGCTCGTAGGCTTCGGGAACGCGTCCCAAAACTGACATCAAATATCCTGCAACGGTTTCGTATTCACCCTCGGGCAGTTCAATACCCAGAAGTTCGTCAACTTCTGAAACAGCCGACATACCGTCAATATTAAACTTGTCCTCGCTGATTTGTTGGATTTCTTCTTCCTCGTCGTCAAACTCGTCCTGAATATTACCGACAATCGACTCAATCAAATCCTCAACCGTGACAATACCTGCAACACCGCCGTATTCATCGGCAACGATAACCATCTGCAAATGTTTTTCAATCATTTCGGTAAGCAGGTCACTGCACTTTTTAGATTCGGGGATAAACATAGCCTCACGCATAAGGTCAGAGGGTTTTAATTTTGCGGGGATTTTAGCACCGACATATTGCAAAAGGTCTTTAACATAAAGGATACCTTTGATGTTATCCAGTTCATCTTCATAAACGGGGAGTCTTGAACAGCCCGCATCAATTGCCTTGGCAATGACGTCAGAAATAGGCTCATTGACCTCTGCAGCGGTGAGGTATGTACGGTGGGTCATAACCTCGGCGGCGGTGAGTTCACCGAATTCGAAAATGTTGTTAATCATTTCCTTTTCAATTTCCTCTAAAACGCCGGTTTCCTCGCCCTCGTCAACCATTGAAAGAATTTCATCTTCGGTTACGGGTGCCTCGTCAACGTGAGGGTCACCGCCGAAAATTTTAACCAAAATTCTCGCAATAATAGAGGTTAAGGCGGTCAAAGGTAATAGAATTGTTTTTACTAATACTAAAAAGCCTGATAAACTTACGGCGATTTTGTCGGGGTTTTGGTTTCCTAACCTTCTCGGCAACATAAATCCGAATACTGCAAATATTACTGCCGTAACAATAGCGGCAATCACGCTTGGCAGTAAAACAGTTACGCTAACAAAAGAAAAATCGTTGGAAATCGAAATTTTTGGCAATACGTATTTTGCAAAAGCAAATAGTAACGCAGAGCCAAAGCCAAAAATCATAGAAAGCGTTGTTGCAGCGCTTGCGGTGTCGGTGGGTTTGGGTCTATGGTCAATCAATCGGCTTAAACGCTTGGCTTTTCTGTCACCGTCTTCTGCTAAATCGTAAATTTTCTTTTCATTGGCCTCTTTTAGCGCAGAGGTGCCCAAGGTCACAAGGAAACATACAATGACCGAAAAGATAAAAATTAATATAGAAATTATCGCGGTAGTATCAGGTTCGGGGTCGTCCATTTTTTATTCTCCAGTTCAAAAAAATATTCTTTTAGAAAGCAAATATACTTTCACAAGTATATATATTACACATTAAATTCCAATTTGTCAATGAATATTGTAATTTAAGGCAGTTTTAACTCATTATTTTTATAAATTACATCAAAAAACTCTTTATTATTTATTAAAGTTATGGTATAGTTACTATATATGTTTATCTAATGTTAACTGATTGTTTACAATTGAATTGGTGTCATTTGATAAAATAAAAAGGATAAAAGAAATTCAATATGTTTGGAGGAAAAACATAAATGATAGAAGTTAAAAACCTCTCCAAGAAATATGGTTCTCACGTTGCGGTAAACGATGTCAGTTTTACCATTAATGACGGAGAGATTTTAGGTTTCTTGGGACCTAACGGTGCGGGTAAAAGTACCACGATGAATATCGTCACAGGATATCTGTCGGCAACTTCGGGAAGTGTTGCGATTGACGGGTACGATATTTTGGAAAATCCGAATGAGGCAAAAATGCGTATCGGCTATTTGCCCGAGCAACCGCCTCTTTACCTCGATATGACGGTTAAGGAGTATTTGAGTTTTATTTTTGACCTTAAAAAAGTAAAATTCCCGAAATCCCCCCATATTGATGAAATTTGCAGATTGGTTAAAATTGACCACGTTAAAGAAAGGCTTATCAAAAACCTTTCTAAAGGTTACCGTCAGCGTGTCGGTATTGCTCAAGCATTGGTTGGCAACCCCGACGTTTTGATTTTGGACGAGCCTACCGTCGGTCTTGACCCCAAGCAAATTATCGAAATTCGCACTCTTATTACCGAACTCGGTAAAAATCATACCGTTATTTTAAGTTCGCACATCTTGTCGGAAATTCAGGCGGTTTGTGAGCGCGTTATTGTTATCAACCACGGTAAGATTATTGCCGACGATAATCCGAGCAATCTGGCTAAGACTTTGTCCGATGACCATACTTTGACAATTCGTGTCGGAGGACCTAGAAGCGAGGTTTTGAAGACTTTGGCATCAATTCCCGGTGTTAAAAACGTCACTTGTACCGGTATGCAGGAAAAGAACTCTAACGATTTTATAATTGAGCCGGACGGTAACACCGATGTCCGTCGCAGTATTTTCAGTCGTTTGGCCGAAAGAAATTGGCCTTTGATGCTTATGCAGTCCAATGAGTTGAGTCTTGAGCAAATATTCTTAAGACTTACCGAAATGTCGGACGAAGAACAACAAAAGTTGTTTGGAAAAACTGAAGATGAGGATGCAGAAACATTAGTTTCAGAAGAAATCACAGAAGGGGAGGAAGAGTAAATGGTTGCTATTTTTAAAAGAGAATTTAAGTCATTTTTCATTACCCCTATTGGATATGTGTTCTTGGCTTTGATGATGTTTGCTCAAGGTATGAGCTTTACAGAGGTTTATTCATACGGCAGTGCCGATATTAGTTTCATTTTCAGTACATTCTTGTCATTTACCGCTATTTTCCTCCTTATTCCCGTTCTTACTATGAGAACGATGAGTGAGGACCGTAGACAAAAGGTTGACCAGGTGCTTATTACTTCACCGGTAAGCCTTTATGCAATTGTTTTCGGTAAGTTTTTTGCAACGCTTGCAATATTTATGATGGGCTACTCGATGACCTTTGTTTATCAGGTTATTATTGCTTTCCAGGGCGTTACAGTTAACTGGCTTATTTATATCGGCAACATTTTAGGCGTTTTGCTTATCGGTTCGGCGTTGATTGCTTTAGGCGTGTTTATTTCGTCTTTGACCGAAAGCCAACTTGTTGCCGCGGTCGGCAGTTTTGCGGCTTCGATAATGCTTTATCTTATGGATTCAATTGCAACGAGTATCGGCGTAAGTTGGATTACAAAGGTAGTTGAATGGATTTCGTTTATCGGTCGTTACAGCGCATTCGCGCAGGGTGTTATCGACTATTCTAACGCTGTGTTCTTTGTAGGCTTTACCGCAATTTTCATATTCTTAACCGTGCGTGTGCTTGACAAACGCCGTTATTCTTAAGAGAGGGGTGTATTTTAATGTTTAAATTCAAAAAAGAAAAATTCACAGAAAAAACAGAAAAACTTAAAAACACCATCGCTCTTAAAAGAAACGTTTATGCGATTGTTTTGTCGGTAATATTTATTGCCGTTGTTATCGGTCTTACGGCGCTTTCAACCGTGCTTGCTGACCGTTATCCGTTGGAAATCGACCTTACTGCAAATAAACAACATAGTATTAGCGATAAAAACTTTGAGTATATCAGCAGTGTTAAGGAAAAAATCAACGTTTATGTTGCTTGTACCGAAGCACAGTATTTGAGCAAAACAAATTCGACTGCTGATATGGGCTATTTTGCCGCAACCGAGTATTTTGTTGATTATAACGCCAACAATATGGTGTATTATACTCAAACGGTTGAACTTTTGAAAAAATATCAGAGTTATAACAACAATATCAATATTCAGTTTATTGATGTTTACGATGCGAAAACCCGTGAAATAACTGATAATTTTGCAGATTTTGAGTATGAGACCTGCGATATTTTGGTTGAAACTACCTTTACGTTGAACGGTAAAGAGGTTACCCGTCGCGCAGTAGTGCCTTTTAAGGACGTTTATACACTTGAAGACACAGGTGGTAATGCCGATTATCTTACCGGTGACGGTCAAATGTATCAGATGTACGGTTACACCGCTACTGCAGGTGCAGGTTACGGATACTTTATTACTGAAAACAAGATTGAGGCTGCAATTTCTTCGGCAATCTATCGTGTAACATCTGCTGAAACTCCGCTTTTCTTGGTGCCGACCACTATCAGCAGTGATGAGATTTTAACCGAAGCATTAGAAAAGATTTTGCAGATTAATAATATTGACCTTGAGTTTAACGATAAACTTTTATCGACCGTTTTAACTCCTGAAAGTTATGATAAGTATGCAGGCATCATTCTTGTAGATTGTAAGTCCGATATATCGGCTGATGAACGCGGTTTGATAGAAAACTTCCTTCATAATAATGGTAAAAAAGAAAAAGCTCTTTACTATTTTGCAGGAACAAATACTATGTCACTGAAAAACCTTTGCGGTTTGCTCGGTGACTGGGGTATCGGTTTTGAAGAGGGCGTTTTGTATGAAACTGATACACAATATCACGCAAGCAGTGATAATACACAGATTGCTTTGGAAACCGTTGAGACCGATTATACTGAAGGCACCAGCGAAACCGGTAAAATCTGCATTGCAAGAAATATAGTTTATATGAAGCAACTTTGGCCGACAAGTACCACTGCAACCTATACCCGTACCGCAGAGGTAATTATGCGAACAGCAAGTTTGGGTTATACAACCGTTATGCCGTTGGGTGTTGACATTAAGGATTGGAAACCGGCCGAAGGCGCCGAGAAAACTAAATTCCCAACAGCAATTTTCTCTCACGATGACGATGTATATGAAAAGAAGTACGTAAGTAGTTATATCGTTGCTTTTGCTGCTTCTGAGTTGATTTCGGGTAGTTATAACCAAAACAGTGTTGCCAATATGGATATTACTCTTTCAACCTTTAAAGAAGTTGTCGGTACTGCTGATTCTGCATTTAGTTTCATTCCCAAAACAATTAAGGTTGAGGATTACTACGATAAGGTCAACCAAAAGAAAGTTGACATTATGAAGTGGATATTCATGGCTGCAGTTCCCCTTACAGTTATAGTTTTAGGTACTGTTGTCTGGATTAGGAGAAAAAGTAAATGATGAATTCCTCTGAAAAGGATAAATTGAGCAACTCGGAGTCGACGGTTGAGCCGAAAAACACCGAAACACCGTCGACCGACAGTGGTTCTCAATCAACAATTTTTGTAAAACACGTTTATGATACCAAAAAGCCTGCCGAAAAAGGAAACTTTAAACGCGCTTTGATTTGTGTTATTGCGGCGGTGCTTTGCGGTGCTATAATCGGCAGTGTATTTTTAGTTGAAAAACTACTTCCGACTGAAAATTCAAGTTCAACCAATTCGGTTACCGAGGAAGAAGAATTTGATATTTTAAAATTCAAGGATATTGTTAAACCCTCATATGTAACCGTAAAAGGTGAAAAGGAAAAGGTCGAGGTTGAAACCAATATCGAGTCGGTAAGTTACGTTAACGTTTTGGATGAGTTTGTCTGCTTGCCGGTTTACGTGAAGAATAAGAAAGAAGAAGATACATCTTCGGCAACCTCTTCAAGTACAACGTCTTCGAGTAGTAAAAAAACCTACCTTTATGATACCCAATGGCGTGTTGACGGGTTGGACTCTAAACTTACGATGTCGGACTCTATCGGTTTAAAAATTCAGGATAGCCTTGAAATTAAAGGTTTTCGTGAGATGGAAAACACCTTCTCAAGCGTTGAGGAGTACCATAAATATTACGGTATTACCGACAGTTTGAATGCGGGTTGTATCATTAAATTCAACGACGGCACCGAAACATTGACAATTAAGGTTGGCAGTTCGGTTGCGGGCGGTGATGCATATTATTTTGTAACCAGCCTTTCGGACACGATTTATGTTGTAAAGGCCGAATATGCAGAAGTTTTTGTCTGCACTACAAAAACTTTTGCCGAGCCGACTATTCTTGAGGCTGTCACTAAAACCGATAGCAACAAATCCTATTTTAATGAAACCACAAATCAATTAGGAAGATTTGACAGTGTTAAGATTTCGGGCGATGTGTTTGGGGGAAAGACCTATTCGTTTAAAATGGCAACGGGCGCTTCGGCTGACTATATGCCGTATATGATGACTGCACCGTATAAGCGTCCTGCGGATACGACCTTCTTGACAAACATCTTAAATATCGCCAATAACGGATTAGAAGCGATTGCAATGTACTCATACACTTCGACCGACAAGGAAAAGGAAACCTATAACCTTAAAAATCCTAAAGCGGTGATTGAGTTTAAGGCGGGTAAGTATGCTTATACGTTGACAATCGGCGGTGTGGTAGGCAAAGATGCCGATACACAGTGTATGACCGTTATGGTTGACGGCAAAAAACAGATTTTCGGCGTGGCAGTAGACAGTTTCGACTTCCTTATTGAAGCCTCAAACGATATTACCAAGATGTTTAATCCCGGCTTTATACTTGAGGACCTTTACTCTATCAAGAGTTTCGAGATGGCAGATAAAACGGGCAAGTATAAGTTCGATTTAACACATACACTTCGCGAGGGCGAGACCAACGTTTACGATACGGTTGTTAAAAAAGGCTCTACCGTAATGAACACTCAATCATTCAAACTTATTTATCAGCGCGTGTTGATGTTGTCTTTGACTGAGTATGTTTTGGAAGCCGAACGTACCGACCCTGTTTTCAGTGTAAAGTTCAATTTTATAGATGGCGGAAGCAAACTCGTTGAGTTTACCGAAAGTCCCGATGATATGTATCATTACACTGCATGGCTTGACGGCACACCGTTAGGTGAGGTTATTAAATCAACCGTAACCGATATTGAAAATTGCCTTGAGATTTATCTCTCGGGCGGTGAAGTCCCTGATACCTGGGATAAGGGTTAATAATTAATAAATAGAAAAACACTCTGTCGCGTGACAGAGTGTTTTTTCGTTAATAAAATGTTATTTTATTTCTTGCTCTAAATTTTTAAATGTTTCAGTATCAAAAAAGTCATAAAGTGATATTTCTAAACCGTCACATAATTTTTTAAGCGTAACAACACCTGCATTCTTGCTTCCGCCATTTATTATATTCTTTAACGTCGATGGTGGAACTGCAGAAATTCTTGCCAGAGCATTTACCGACAATCTCTTTTCTTCGCACAATTCTAACAATCTATTTGCTATGGCTTTTCTCGTATCCATAATATCACTCTTAAAATATTCTATATATTGTTTGTTATATCATATAATCCAGAAGGTTAACACAAAATCATTTGTTTTTCAAAATTTTGTCGGGGAATACCGTTGCGTTAATTAAATCTGCAGGGTCTATTTCTAAAGCATCAGCAATGTTGAAAAATACATCTAAAGAAAACGGACGAACCAAACCAGGTGCTTCAATAGCACTGATATGTGAACGGCTAACATTTGATTTTTCTGCAAGTTGTTCTTGTGACATACCTCGCATTTTACGTAAAGCGGCGATTGCTATTCCCAACTGAATAAATCTATCCCTATTTTTAAAATCTATTTGTTTACTCATAAAATAGATACCATCCTCTCCACATATAATTATACTTTTTCCATAGTTGCTTGACTGTATACACGGTAAAGCACTTGACTAATATTTAGAGCAAAAGTATAATTATATGAGAAAATGCGAAAATCTATGTGCATTTGCACTATAAAGTGAGAGATGGGATATGCTTATTGAAAATACCTGCTGTTTCTTCGGTCACAGAACTATAACAGAAACCGAGGAACTAAAATTAAAACTTGTTGAAATTATTGAAAAACTAATTGTAGAAAACTCGGTTGATACATTCCTTTTTGGCAGTAAAAGCCGATTTAATAGTTTGTGTCTTGAAATAGTGACCGAACTAAAACAAAAATACCCGCACATAAAACGAATCTATGTACGGGCAGAATACCAATTTATAGATGAACAGTATAAAAACTATTTACTGAAAAATTACGAAGAAACCTATTACCCGAAAAATATAATAAATTCAGGCAGAGCGTCTTATATTAAGCGTAACTATGAGATGATAGATAAAAGCCAATTTTGTATAGTCTACTACGACGAACAAAACACCCCAACCACTCGCAAAAGCGGTACAAAAATTGCTTTGGATTATGCCATAGGGAAATGTAAAAACATAATCAGCGTATTATATTAAAGTATGAGAAAAAACTCCACTTGATAGTTCAAGTGGAGTTTTTTAAGTTTAAATTTATTGGTTATTTTTTACCGAACACGTGACGGTAGTAGTCGTTATCAAAAATTGCTTTTGACATTTTAAAGCGGTTAGCAACCAAATCCTTAACCTGCTTAACGTAGGCATCCTGCTCTTCTTGTGAAGCAAAACTCTGACCTTCGTGCAAAGTAAACTCTTTGGTTTTAGCGTTGTATTTACCTTTGCTTGAAACAAACGAACGGTCGTGAAGTTGTGCAATACAGTCAGTGGTTGACATTATGTCTGTGCCGATAAGCAATCTCGAATCATACTCGATTCCAAAAAGATTGAGTATGGTCGGCAACATGTCAACGGTTGAGCAAGGCTTGTCCACTGTCGGAGCGTCCTTTGTGCCTTGGCAGTAAAGTAAGAACACGCTTTCATAAAGTTCAAAGGTTGTTTCAACGTCGTGACCTAAAAACTCTCTCCAAACCGAGTATTTATCGTCACCGTCTTGCTCTAATCCGTACGGGTGGTGGTCGGGGGTGATAGCAATTACGGTGTTATCGGCAACACCTGCATCGTTAAGGTCCTTCAACAACTGTTCCATAGCGCGGTCAAGTTCTATGTTGCAAGCGTAATAGGCTTTCATAGCATCAGAACCTTCGAGGTGCTGGACTAATGATTTGTTTTTGTTAGCCATACTGTTGCCCGAGAAAGTGTACTGATAGTGTCCGCTAACTGTCATATAGTAAGCGTGGAAACGCTCTTTGTCACTCAAATAGTCTTTGGTTGAGCCTGATATCATTTCAAGGTCGGACTCGGGCCATCTTTTCTTGACATACTTTTCTATACCGTTACCCCAACCGTAATAGGTATAACCCATATTGGGATGAGAAAGGTGGCGGTTATAGTAACTATAAGTATGGTTATGGTAAGCAAATGTTTTTTCAACGCCGATACTTTGGAAAACATTACCTAATGTATAAGGGAAATATTTTGAACCTGAAAGTTTAAGTCCCATACTGCTTGCAGGCAAAAGTCCCGTACAAGCGGCATATTCACCCGCCGAAGTCGAACCGAGCCACGGGGTATAGAAGTTGGTGAACTTAAAGCCTTCGTTATACATTTTATAAAGCGTCGGAGTAAGTTCGGGGTCAATAGCGTAGTGTGAAAAGCCTTCAGCCGTAATGGTTATAAGGTTATATCCCTCATACATTCCTGTATAATAGTTTTTTAAGGTAGGCTGTTTATTGCCGAAATATTCGTCTAATGTTTTAAGTTGTTTACTGCCGGCACTTTCACTTAAAGCGGTAAAATCAATATCAAGAACGTTTGGTGAAGTATCGATAGGTTCTTCGGTTTGAGCAGGAGGGGTTACGGTGTCCACAAAAATAGGCGCCTCGGAATCAACTTTAACATCCTGTTCAATACCAAGGATGTTATATTTGAAATCGAGCGTTTCGGAACGCAAAAGTCCAAACTTGCTAACGCCGAAACTAACGCTAAAATCACCTGATTGGAACGAAGAAAGACTGCCTGACAGTGAAATTACAAGTGTAATTACAATATGCAAGCAAACTGCAACCGCACCGAGAAGAGCTACTCCTTGCCACTTCATTCTGCGGTATTTAAACTTTTTAAAGCCCAAGAAAATGTATACTACCAACGGAACAGATAAAAGGATAATTACAGGCAGACCGCTTAAAATCGCGCTGAAGGTGTTGCCTATGATACCTTCTTCCGTAATTTGCCCAATACCGCCGGCTGCGATTGAAATTAATTCGAAATAAGAACTAAATACCTTAAAATAAACTAACTGTGATGCATAAAGCAAGGTCAAAAACACCAAAATGCCGGTGGTTATATGCTTTGCAATATGTTGCTTTACTCTTGAGAAAATGCAGGATAACAAGAGTGCCGTAACCATTGAAAAAATAGGCATTATTATAAGACCGATATCAAAGAATGTATGCGAAGTGAACGCCTTTAATACCAGTTCTAAATATACAATTGCCGCGAATAAGAACCAAAACGTACTGTATTTTTTAACTTTCATTTATATCACCTAAAAACAGTTTATCACGAATGTAAAAAATGTCAACATCTTTTAAAATATATTTAATTGTATTTTTTGGAATGAAAAGCAAAAGGACCGCCGAGGGAGTGGCGGTCTTTTCGCTTTTTCGAGGGTTATTTTGAGGAGGGTAGAGTAATGTTCAGTTCACACATTTCTACTAAAAAGTGTTAAGAGTTGCGGTTCTCTCCTGAACTGATTTTATTATACATTATAATTTTTTAAATTGTGTGTAATTTTTGTGAACTTTAAGTTAACAAAATGAATACTTACTCTAATTTAAGGTCAAAATAGGTTTGAAAGGATGTTTTATATGAGTAATAAGAATAAATCGAAGTCTAAAATCATAAAATTTCTTAATGGAAGAACGTTTTATGTAGTTTTGTGTTTGTGTTTTGTCGCAATCGGTATTGCGGCGTGGTCGGGCGTTGAGGGAATGAAAATTTTGGATGCCGAAAAGCAAAACAACAGTACATCTTCGGTCAATTCAGGGTCGGGTGGCGATGTTTTGCAGGTAATTCCGCCGATTTCCTCGGCAATTACACCGAGTTTTGATGAGAATGACCAAAATGATAATACTGAGTCCGAAACTGAAGCAATCAACCCCACAGAGTCCGAAACCGACGAGGTTGTAGCGCCTGTGGCAACGTTTTTCGTCAACCCTGTTTTGGGTGAGGTTATAAAGGATTTTTCGGATACTGAACTGCAGTATTCAATGACAATGTGCGATATGCGGTTGCACAAGGCGGTTGATTTAAAGGCTAACGAGGGAACTCCCGTTATCGCGTCGGGCAGTGGTGTTGTTACCGACGTTTACACCGATGTTATGTTAGGTTCGGTTGTTGAAATTGACCACGGCAACGGAATTACCGCAAAATATTGCGGATTAAATGAAGAACCGTTTGTCAAAAAAGGGGACACTGTTGATTCTTCAAAACAAATCGGAACAGTGGGTGTTATTCCGTCAGAGTCGGTCGAGCAACGTCACATTCATTTAGAATTTTTCAAAAACGGCAAGGCTGTTTCACCGATGAATTATATTCAGCAGTAAAATATTTCTCGCCCCCTACGGACCGTAGCGGTTGAAAATCTTTCAATCAACCAATCAGTCGGGGCAGCAAAAAGCGGAAGCTTGTAATTTCAAGCCTCCGCTTTTTGCTATTTATTCTTTAATTAGCACCTTTTCGATTTTGCCGTAAATTTGAAAATGGAAATCGTTATTAGGAAACCATTTTAAAGGTTCTTTATCGCAAAAACAATCCTTTTCCATTGCTTGAATATACTGCTTTTTGCAGACTAAAACCATTCTTGCTTCACTAAAATATACTGCTTCACCGTCGAAAACGGGAGTAAGACCTGTCAATGCGGTTTTGTCGCAGTCACGTCCCGATTTTGAACCGCAGATTTTGTGTATTTCCTTGTTATCACCGTAAAATGAAAGGGTAAAGTAATCGGAATTGTTTATGAATTCCATTGTATATCGTTGAGGACGGACAACGCACATTGCAGTATCAGCGCCCCACATTTCACCCATAAAACCCCAAGAAGCCGTCATCATATTATAGCCTTGCTCATTTCCTGCGGTTATGAGCATATATTCTTTAGAAATTGCCTCAATTAAGTTACCTTTAATCTCGGTTGCTTTAATTTCTTTAAACATACCGTCACTCCGTTCTTACATTATATTATATATGCTATGTTGGTTTTCTTTTAAAAATGCCACCGCGTATATGCGGTGGCATAAGTTTTGTAAATTAAGCCTCTTCGGGAGCTTCCCAGTTGTGCCAAACGTTTTGAACATCCTCGTTTTCGTCGAGCATATCCAGAAGTTTTTCCATTTTTACAACCAAATCGGGGTCGTCGATAGAGGAAGTGGTTGCAGGAACGTATGCAGGCTCTGCCGAAACAAAGGTATATCCTTTTTCTGATAAAGCCTCGCTGACTGTGCCTACTGAGTTGGGGTCGGTTGAGATTTCGTAAATATCACCGTCAAAACTGAAATCGTCTGCACCGGCTTCCAAAACGTCTTCCATAACCTTATCTTCGTCCAAGCCTTCGCCCTCAATAACGATAAGACCTTTACGTTCAAACATAAACATAACCGAGCCTGACTGACCCAAGTTACCGCCGCATTTATCAAAATAGTGACGCATTTCACCGGCAGTACGGTTACGGTTATCGGTCAAAACCTCAACAATAACTGCAACGCCCGAAGGACCGTAGCCTTCGTAAACTAAAGATTCATAGTCTGCACCGCCACCTTCACCGGCAGCCTTTTTAATAATGCGTTCAATATTATCGTTAGGGACGTTATTTGCTTTTGCTTTTGCAATAACGTCCTTTAATTTACTATTGTTATCGAGGTCGGGTCCACCTGCCTTAACAGCCATTGCTAACTCACGGCCGATACGGGTGAAAACTTTAGCGCGAGCCTGGTCGGTTTTCTCTTTCTTTCTTTTAATGGTACTCCATTTGGAATGTCCTGACATATTGTTTCCCTCCGGAAAATGATAATTTTTACATTCAACCTACGTATTTTAACACATTTTTTTGTCGATATCAAGCGGTTGACAGAAAAATTTTAGCGTTTTAATGCAAAAAAGTCTTGTACAACCAAGGTAAGATGTGGTAATATAATTGTGTATTTTAAATTTCACATTGAGGAGTGTGTAGAATGGATAGCAAAACGATACAAATACTTGTTGCTATGATTGCCTATATGGCAGTTGTTATCGTAATTGGACTTTTGTATGCCAAACGTGCAAACAAGAGTTCTGAAAACTACTTTTTGGGTGGACGTTCTTTAGGTCCTTGGGTTACCGCTATGAGTGCCGAGGCTTCGGATATGTCGGGTTGGCTTTTGATGGGTTTGCCGGGCGTTGCATACTGGTGCGGTTTGGCTGATGCCGCTTGGACCGCAATCGGTCTTGCCGTTGGTACATATTTAAACTGGCTGATTGTTTCTAAGAGACTTCGCCGTTACAGTGTAAGAGCAAATAATGCTATTACCTTGCCTGAGTTTTTCTCTAACCGTTTTAGAGAAAATAAAAAGGTTATTACAAGCATTGCCGCTTTATTTATTCTTGTTTTCTTTACAGTTTATGCATCGAGTTGCTTTGTTACTTGCGGTAAACTTTTCTCAACCCTTTTTGATGCGCCTTACGTTTCGATGATGATTATCGGTGCAATATTTGTTCTTGTTTATACCATTTTGGGTGGCTTCCTGGCAGAAAGCGCTTCCGACTTTATGCAGGGTATCGTTATGTTTGTAGCGTTAACCGTTATTGTTGTCGTAAGTATTTTCAAAGCCGGCGGTTTAACTGAAATTTTAAATAACGCAAAAGAAATCCCCGGTTTCTTTGAGTTTTTTGGTCTTGCCAATCCGACCGTTGATGAGGCAGGAAAACAGCTTATCGACGTTGCAGGCAAGCCGATGTTTGGCGAGCCTTCACCTTACGGTGCACTGAGTGTTGCTTCTATGATGGCTTGGGGCTTGGGTTATTTCGGTATGCCCCAGGTACTCTTACGTTTTATGGCAGTTCGCAACGAAAAAGATCTTAAGGCTTCAAGAAGAATCGCTATGATTTGGGTTGTTATTTCGTTGGCTGTTGCCGTATTTATCGGTATTGCCGGACGTGAACTTTTCCCGACCGCACTTGCAACCAAGTCAGAATCGGAAAGCATTTTCATCCTTCTTTCAGAAAGTTTCTTACCGCCGATTTTTGCAGGTCTTGTAATGGCAGGTATTTTGGCGGCTACTATTAGTTCGTCTGACTCTTACTTGCTCATTGCCGCATCGGCATTTGCTAAAAATATTTTCCAAGGTATTGCCAAGAAAAATGCAACCGACAAGCAGGTTATGACAATGTCAAGAATTACACTTTTGGCAATCGCCGTAATCGCAGCGGTAATCGCATTGGATAAAGACAGTGTTATCTTTAACATCGTTTCGTTTGCTTGGGCAGGCTTTGGTGCAACATTTGGTCCTTTGATGTTGTTCTCACTTTTCTGGAAGAGAACTACCCGTTGGGGTGCAGTTGCCGGTATGGTCGGCGGTGCAGGAATGGTATTCTTGTGGAAGTTGGTTATCAGCACATTGGGCGGTGCGTTTGCAATTTATGAGTTGTTGCCCGCATTCATTTTCTCTTCTATTTGCATAGTTGTAGTTTCCTTGGTTACACCCAAACCTTCTAAAGAAGTTGAGGAAGATTTTGAGGCTGTAAGATTAGGAAACGTTGAATAATTAAAGTAAAGGCGTACGGGAAACCCGTACGCCTTTTTTGTTGATATTTAAAATATTTTATGATAAAATGGACCTAAAAGAAAGAGGGTAGTGTATGGGAAAAAGCAATCAGAACGTTTTGCAAATGGTCAAATTTACGTTGTTTTCGATTTCGGCAGGAATAGTTCAAACGGTAGTTTTCACCGCTTTGACCGAGCTTGTGCCGTTGATTTTTAATGTCAGGTTGGGTTATTGGGCGTGCTATCTGCCGTCACTTGTGCTTTCGGTTTTGTGGAACTTCACCTTTAACCGTAAATTCACTTTCCAATCAGCAACCAATGTTCCGATTGCAATGCTTAAGGTTTTGGGGTATTATGCCGTTTTCACGCCGGTTTCAACCTGGCTTGGCAATTGGGCGTATAATTATTTCAATGTAAGCACCGATTCGTTGGGGGACTATATAATTTTAGCCGTTACGATGATTTGTAATCTTGTGACGGAGTATCTTTTTTACAAGTTTGTTGTGTTTCGTAAAAAGGATTAGTAAAATTTAATATTATAATACGCTGATAATATTTTTACGTTTTCTTATAGCATAATCCAAGGCGATTTTGGTACCGCTTTTGCGGGTAGTTGGGGCATTTGGTTCATCGTAATACACTACGCAATAGTGACTATTATCTATCATCTCATAGTTGCGTTTGATATAAGACGCTTTGCCTGAATTTATTATCTTTTCAGGGTAATAAGTGTCCTCGTAATTTTCCAGTAAATAATTTTTATAATGTTCATCTATATATTGATATTCTGCTCGCACATAAATTCGTTTTATGTGCGGGTATTTTTGTTTTATTTTGGTTACTGTGTCAAGACACAAACTATTAAATCGACTTTTACTTCCAAAAAGGAATGTATCAACATTCTCATTCACAATCAGTTTCTCGATAATCTCAATAAGTTTTGATTTTAATTCTTTGGTTTCGTTAATAGTTCTATGGCCGAAGAAACAACAGGTGCTTTTTGACAATTCTTTCACTCCAAGTAAATAATTCATCATTTATTATACATCTTTATTTACTTAAAGTAAACAATTGTTTACTTGCCAAAAATTATAATTTACTTCTTTTCCTTGTAAACTAATATACAAGGGAGGCTGAATTATGAAAACAGAGTTTGCCGATAAATATATAACCTTAGGATTGAAGATAGCATATTATCGAAAGAAAGCAGGTTACACACAAGAATATTTTGCAGAACTTATTGATAAAAGTCTAAACTTCGTAGCGCAAGTAGAGGGCCCAGGTACCGTTCGCGGAGTTTCTTTGGAGACTTTATTTAAAATTGCACAAGTGCTCAAAGTATCACCATCTAAATTATTAGAAGAAGATTAAAGACTAAACCCTCTCTGCTGAATTTCAGCAGAGAGGGTTTGTTTTTCTGTTATTTCTTTGTGTTTGCGCGGTGGCGGAGGAAATCTTCCAAAATAATGGTGGCGGCAACGGCGTCTACCGTTTCTTTACGTTTTTTGCCTCTCACGTCGGTGTAGTTTAATGCCGTATGGGCACTAACGGTGGTACAACGTTCGTCCCAAAGTTCTACGGGCAAGCCTGTGGCTTGTCGCAAACTTTCAGCTGCGGCGGCACATTCCTGCGCTTTAAAGCCTTCGCTTCCGTCCATATTTTTAGGATAACCGACCACAATCATCTCGGCTCCAAGTTCTTTTGCTTTGGCGGCTAATTTTTCAATAAGTTTTTCGCGGTTATACTCGGTGATAACACCTTTTGGAAAGGCAAAACCCTCGTTTTTGTCACTGAATGCCACTCCCGTACGGGCAGTGCCGACGTCTACCGACATTATATACATAATTATTCCTCCGTTATCGTCCAATAATATTTTCGGTTTGAGGTGGGGAAATCCGTTAAAACTCCATGCTCAGGGTCGTAAAACAAGCCTTTAAAATAAAGCGACCAATGCCAGCACCGAGGCGTTTCAAGGCTCAATATCGCAATAGGCGGAAGTTCCGTTTTTGAATTTACCTCTTTACGTTCGGGGCTATATTTTATATTAAGGTTATCAAGCGCCGAAAACATCTGTTTTAAATTTGTTTCGCGGTCAGTACCGACAAGTGAGATAATTTCTCCGACAGTTACACCGCCGAGCATTGCTAAAACAGCTTGTCCGCACTGCAGGTCGGTCGGCTCGTGTATGTAAATAGGTTTATTGGTCAAAGGCATATTATTTATCCTTTTCGCGCAGATTTTCAAAAAATTCTGTTAAAACTTCGGAGCATTCTTTCTCCATTATCCCTGCCCAGATTTCAGGGCGGTGGTTGTAGGGGAGGCTGAATAAGTCAATGACTGACTCGTGCGAGCAGGAACCTGCCTTTTTATCAAATGCGCCGAAAACTATTTTTTTTATTCTCGAATTGATAATTGCGCCTGCACACATCGGGCAAGGCTCTAAAGTGACGTATAATTCACAGTCGTCCAATCTCCATTGACCTAAATTTTTGCAGGCGTTGGAAATAGCCTCGATTTCGGCGTGTCCCAATGCATTATTTTCGGTTTCACGGCGGTTAATTCCGGTGGCGATAATTTCGCCGTCTTTAACAATAACCGCACCGACGGGGATTTCACCTATTTCACCGGATTTTTTGGCCAAAGCCAATGCTTCGTTCATGTACTTCTTCATACGTCACCCCAAAGTAATCACGCCTTGTGCCAAAAGCACCTGAATTACACAAAGCGCAATGAAAATTATTATCCACGGGGAAGTGACGAATTTTCGCAGGTTCTGTGCTGTTTCCTCGGAACGTTCGGATGATAGTTTGAACGCGTCACCATCCGATTTTATCAACATTATAAATCCGCAAATGCCGATAATTAGTGATACGGTGAAATAAATGTACGAGGTCATTATGCTAACCATAGGCGACATATTTTGCATACTGAATGCCAACACTACCGATATGGTATTATTCACCGCGTGAATTAAAACAGCAGGGAGTAACGAGCCAGTGTAAACTGTGGTATATGCAAGCAAAAGACCGAGCAAGGTCGCAAAGGGGATTTGTTGCAGGTTTCCGTGTAAAGCGCCGAAAAGGACAGAGGAAATTACAATTGCCGAAGTATCGCTGAACTTTTTGCGCAAAGCACCCAAAATCACACCGCGGATTGCAAATTCCTCTAACAATGCAGGCAATATACCAACGCACAAAAGCATAAGTATAAACGACCTAGGACCGCTTCCGTATTCGGGCGCGGGGTTTTCAAACTGAATACCGAAAAGGGAGTTTACTACACTTTCTAAAATGTTAGATGCCAGGTTGCTTAAAGCGCTTGCGCCAAAGCCTAACATCACCAAAGCGATTAACTTGGAAGATGCAACGCGTTTTACAGAAATAAGCTCTGAAAAGGTTGATTTTGTTGCCTTTAAAGTATAAAGATACGGCACGGTTAATGAAACAAGCGAAATCATACTACTTAAAACATACTGAACGTTAGGGTCAGAAAAAACCGCAAGACCGTTTACTTGAAAAACAGCGCTAAAAATCATTACGGCGTAAACGACGGCGTATTGAATGGCATAACCTATAATGAAAAACATACAAAGCGGAAAACCGACGGCATCTCCCAAACGTTGAAGACTACGGTCGGGAATAATAGGTGTAATGGGTGGTGTTGGCATTGATGATTCTTGATTTTCAGGGTTATTTCCTAATAAATCATTCAAATTCTCGTTTTTTTCGGGTTCAAACATAAATTCACCTCGTTTTGAACTTGTTACGGTTAAAATATTGTCTTTTTTAGTGCAATTTGCTAATATTTGGGCTTGTTTTATATTATTTGTGGACTGTTTTTATAAAAATTACATAAAAAACAGCCTTATTTTTTACATAACAGATATTGAAATTGTCACTAATTTATATTATTATAATAGTACGATAATATAATAATAAGATATTATCAAAAAATAATCAATGAATATTTAGTAAATTTTTTATATTTCGGAGGGAAATTGATGTATACAATCAAAGAAATATATGACCTTATAGGTCAAAAACTTACACATAATTTCGGTGTTGCGCCTAATCAGGCTTCGGACGAACTGTTTTATAAGGCATCCGTTTTGGCATTGCTCGATATTATGACCGAACGCCGTGCCGCTTTCCGTGAGGACACTTCAAAGCAGGAAAGCAAGATGGTTTACTATCTTTCAATGGAGTTTTTGATGGGTCGTTCGTTAAAAAATAACCTTTTCAATTTGAGATTGGATGAAACCTTTAAAAAGGCTTTGGCAAAATATGATGTTAAACTTGATAATCTCTATGAATTAGAGCCTGATGCGGGCTTGGGTAACGGAGGTTTAGGTCGTCTTGCTGCCTGCTTTTTGGATGGTCTTACTACCGGCGGTTATCCCGCTATGGGTTACTGCATTAAATATGAGTTTGGTATTTTCCGTCAAAAGTTTGCAGATGGTTGGCAGACCGAAATGCCTGATTTCTGGCTTCCTGGTGGCAGTTGTTGGTTAGTTCGCCGCGACGGCTCGGCTGTCGATGTTAAATTCGGCGGACACGTCAGAGAAATTTGGTGCGATAATCACCACAGTGTTGAGTTGGAAAACAGTGATACCGTCCGCGCAGTACCGTATGACCTTATGGTTGCCGGTGCTGACGGCAGAAGTGTTAACGTATTAAGACTTTGGAGTTCCGAAACCCCGTCGATTAATATGACGGCTTTTAATCAGGGCGATTATGTAAGAGCTTTGGAACGTCAGGCTATGGCAGAGGTTATCAGCAAGGTTTTGTACCCCGAAGATAATCACCCTGAAGGAAAGTCTTTGCGTTTAAGACAACAGTATTTCTTGGTTTCTGCGTCTATTCAGGATATTTTACAACGTCATTTACGTAAATACGGCACTTTGGATAACTTGCCTGAAAAAGCGGCTATTCATATTAACGATACACACCCCGCGCTTGTTGTTCCCGAACTTATGCGCTATCTTTTGGATGAGTGTGGATATTCTTGGGATAAGGCCTGGGATATTGTTGTCCGTACCACCGCATACACCAACCATACAATTATGCGCGAGGCGTTGGAGTGCTGGCAGATTGATTTGTTCCGCGGTCTTTTGCCCAGAGTATTTCAGATTGTGACCGAAATTGACAACCGTTTCAGAGCATCTATGTGGGAGAAAACACATGATGCCGACTATGTTTCCCGTACTGCCATTATCGAGGGTGGCGTGGTTAAAATGGCTAACCTTTGTGTTGCTTCCTGTCACAGTGTCAACGGTGTTTCCAGGTTGCACAGTGATATTATCAAGGATAACCTTTTCAATGATTACTATCGCGTAACTCCCGAAAAGTTTACCAACGTTACCAACGGCATTGCTTTCAGACGTTGGATTTGTCAGTCCAACCCTGAACTCACCAAACTTATTACCGAGTGTATCGGCGATAAATTTATCTTAGATAATGCCAGGTTAAAGGAATTCGAGAAATTCCAAGATGACAAGGCAGTTCTTGAACGTTTGGCTAACATCAAACACGGCAATAAGGAACGCTTTGCGAAGTATGTCAAGAATGAGTACGGAATCATTTTAGATTCCAATTCTATTTTTGATATGCAGGTAAAACGCTTGCACGAGTATAAGCGTCAGCATTTGAATGCGCTTCACATTATTTCGGATTACCTGTTTATTAAAGAAAATCCGAATGCCGAGTTTACACCCAAAACCTATATTTTTGGTGCAAAGGCTGCTCCCGGTTATCACTTAGCTAAAGAAATTATCCAGATGATTATCAGTCTTTCAAAGGTCATTGAAAACGACCCGCAGGTTAAGGATAAAATCAAGATTGTTTTCGTTGAGGATTACCGCGTAACTTTGGCTGAACTTATGATTCCGTCGGCTGAAATTTCCGAGCAGATTTCGTTGGCTTCGACCGAGGCAAGCGGTACGGGTAATATGAAGTTTATGCTTAACGGCGCGATTACTCTTGGTACAGAGGATGGGGCTAACGTTGAAATTCACGAGGCGGTTGGTGACGACAACATCATTATTTTCGGTATGCGTACTCCTGAGGTTTTGGCGTTGAGAAATCAGTATAACCCTGGCCGTTATTATGATAATAACCCCAAACTTCGCCGTGCGGTTGATTTTATTAGCAACGGCATCAACGGTGCACATTTCCCCGCGTTATCAAAGGCGTTAAGAGGCAGTGACTATTATATGGCGTTTGCCGATTTTGAGGATTACTGTGCCGCTCAAAACAAAGTAAGCGAGTTGTATAATGATACTGAAAAGTGGAACAAGATGTCGCTTATTAACATTGCTAACGCCGGAATTTTCTCGGCCGACCGCTCGATTTATGACTATGCAACCAAGATTTGGAGTGCAAAACCGCTCGACAAACCGACCAAGAAATAATTGTAATTTAAGAAAAAAATAAATTTTGCTTGCATTTTGTAAAATCTGTGCTACAATGGGTTTACAATCAGGCAACTGAAATATTATCAGACGGAGGTGTATCCTAATGGCATATAAGATTTCTGACGCTTGCATCAGCTGCGGTGCTTGTGCTGCACAGTGCCCTGTTGAAGCTATTTCTGAAGGTGATGGACAGTTCGTTATTGATGCAGATACCTGTATTGATTGCGGTGCTTGTGCTGACCAGTGTCCTGTAGAGGCTATCGACGCCGAATAATTTAAGGTAAAACTTAAAACTACATACCCGAGGGTTTGCCCTCGGGTATATTTTTTGTTTTACGAAAAAGGATTGACAAAATCAGTTTTACACAATCATTGTTAAAAAATAAACAAATATTGTATTTTCAAGCAACATGTGGTAACATATATTTGTTGTAATATATTTAAGTGGTAAAATATAGTTAATAATAACTATATTGCCCTTTGTAGTGGAGATAAAGAAGATTTTTATATATTGATTTAGGAGGATACACCAATGGCAAAACCCGAAGGAATTTTACGTCCTATTAAAGATATTTTTGGTGGAGTGAAATTACCTCATAATAAAGACACAGCCGAAGTACATTCGGTTATTATGCCATCACCCGATACGGTTGTTATCGCTATGCAACAGCATATTGGTGCGGAGTGTGAGCCTTGTGTTAAAAGAGGCGACACAGTTTATGTCGGCACAAAAATAGGTGATAGTGACAAATTTATATCGGCACCCATTCATTCAAGCGTTTCGGGTACTGTTGACAGTATCGGTACGATGCTTTTGCCCTCGGGCAAAACCTGTCAGACGGTTGTTATTAATTCCGACGGATTAATGACACCCGACCCTGAGTTAAAACCGCAGACAGTTGAAACAAAAGAACAGTTGGTTAAGGCTTCGAGGGATTCGGGACTTGTTGGTTTAGGTGGCGCAGGTTTCCCCGCACACGTAAAACTTAACGTTAATGAGAATACTAATATTGACACACTTATTGTCAACGGCGCGGAGTGTGAGCCGTATATTACTTCCGATTACCGCGAGTGTGTTGAGAATACCGACAGTATTTTAGGTGGCATTTTCCTTATTAAGAAAATTCTTGGTATTAAGAATGTAATTATTGCGGTTGAGGATAATAAACCTCATGCAATTTCCAAATTACAGAAAATGGCTGAAGATGCTTTAGGTCATACCGACGGTGTTAATTCAACCGACGATGAAAAGGTGCAGGCACTTTATAAAATTGCATCTGACAGTCAGGATGCCGATGATTCGGTTAAATTAATGAGATTAAAATCTCAATATCCGCAGGGCGCTGAAAAGGTGCTTATTTATACAACTACGGGACGCAAATTACCGTTAGGCAAGTTGCCGTCTGATGTTGGTTGCTTGGTTATGAATATTACAAGTATTTCGTACCTTTACAAGTATATTACAACCGGTATGCCGGTTGTTTCGCGTACAGTTACCGTTGCAGGTAATGCCGTAGCAAATCCTCAAAACGTGGTTGTGCCGATTGGCACTTCGGTTGAAAGTATAATTGAATTTTGCGGCGGATACAAAATGGCGGCAAGAAAGGTTTTATATGGCGGACCTATGATGGGTACTGCTTTGGTTAATACTAAAATGCCGTTGTTAAAACAAAATAACGCTATTTTGGTGCTTGGACGTAAAGCGGCTGAAAAGTACACTGAAAATCCGTGTATCAGGTGTGGCCGTTGCGCTAACACCTGCCCGATGGCTTTGCAACCGTTGGAGATTGAGTCGTCGTTGCGTATCGGTGATATATGCAGGGTTAAAGAACTTTATGCCGATTACTGTATCGAGTGCGGTTGTTGTTCTTATGTTTGCCCGTCTAAACGCCATTTAACACAAACAATGCGTTTGGCAAAGGCAGAATTAAAGAATTTAAAGTAAGGAGGAGTCAGAATGGATAGATTAACAGTTTCAAGTTCACCGCATATAAGACATGAGGACTCCTCTAAAGGTATAATGTTCGATGTCATAATTTCGCTTTTACCGTTAACGGTTGCCGCTTGCATTACGTATGGTTGGTATGCACTTTTGCTGACGACGGTGACTGTTGTTGCAGCGGTTGTATCGGAGTATGTTTGTTGCAAAGTAATGAAGCGCAAAAATTCGATTTATGACTTGTCGGCAGTGGTTACGGGTCTTATTTTAGCGCTTAATTTACCGCCTCATTTACCGATTTGGATGGCGGTTATCGGCAGTGTGATTGCTATAGTTGTCGTAAAAATGATGTTTGGCGGTATAGGTCATAATTTCGCTAATCCTGCTATGACTGCGCGTATTGCTTTGTTGGTTTCGTTCCCGAGCGCTATGACGGCGTGGGTTGTACCTAAAGGTGCTGAGGTGGTGACAGGCGCTACTGACGCGACTTCAATGGCAACGCCGCTTACTACCGATAAATATTCTTATATTGATTTGTTTATGGGTAGAATTCCGGGTTCGTTGGGTGAAACCTTTAAGTTTTTGATTATTTTAGCGTTTTTATATTTGGTTATCCGCCGTGTTATAAGTCCCGTTATTCCGCTTGTCACGGTCGGAACTGTCGCTTTAATGTCGGTGATTTTTGGGCTCGACCCATTATATATGATACTTTCGGGTGGACTTTTGTTTGGTGCTGTATTTATGGCAACTGACTATGTTACAAGTCCTATAAACTGGAAAGGGCATATTATTTATGGCGTTGGCATAGGTGCGATTACATTCTTGATTCGACATTTCGGTTATCTGCCGGAGGGTGTGTCTTATGCCATACTTTTGATGAACCTATTTGTTCCGTATATTAACAAGGTTACGGCTCCCAAGCCTTTTGGATGGGAGGCAAAGAAATGAAAAATATTAAAAATATTATAATAACAACCATTATTTTAACCGTTATTTGTGCAGTGTCAGCAGCAGGTTTGGCAGGCACTAATGTGTTGACAAAGGACCGTATTGCAGAGGCTAACAAAAAAGCCGAACAAGAGGCTATGTCAAGAATAATCGAGGCAGAAAACTATATTCAGTCGGTTGTTGTTATTAACGGTGTTGAAAATATTTATTACGTTGCCCAAAACGACAACACTTACGGTTATATTTTCACCTCATCGCATAATGGTTATGGTGGACCTGTCAAGGTTATGACCGGTATTGATGCAGAGGGTAAGGTTATCGCTATTGAGGTTTTGAGCGCTTCGGATGAAACACCCGGTCTTGGTCAAAACATCACAAAAAAGACCTTTTGGGATAAGTTTAAAGGACTGTCCGAAAAGGCTGTTGTAGGAAACAACGGTAACGTTGAGGCAATTACCGGCGCAACGTTTTCTTCAAAGGCGGTAGCCGAATGTGTGAACGATGCGCTTGATATGTATAAAGCAATAGTTAAGGAGGGTGAGAATAATGGCTGAAAACAGTAAATTATCCGTCCTTACTAAAGGTATTATTAAAGAAAACCCCGTTTTGCGCTTGGTTTTGGGCACTTGTCCGACCTTGGCAATTACCACTGCCGCTATTAACGGTATTGGTATGGGTGTTGCCGCAACGTTGGTTCTTATTGGCTCAAACGTTGTTATTTCCTTGCTTCGAAACGTTATTCCCGACAAAGTAAGAATCCCCGCGTTTATTACAATAATTGCTGCATTCGTTTCGATTATTCAGATGCTTGTCAAGGCGTTTTTGCCAAGCATTGATGCCGCTTTAGGCATATTCTTGCCGTTAATCGTTGTTAACTGTATTATTTTGGCAAGAGCAGAAATGTTTGCTTCCAAAAATCCCGTATTACCGAGTATTTTAGATGCTATCGGTATGGGTATCGGCTTTACTGCCGCAATAACCTTAATGGGTATGATTCGTGAATTGCTCGGCGCAGGTACGCTTTTCGGTTTTGAAATAACCAAAGGCGCTATTGCACCTATGCTTATTTTCATTCTTCCTCCGGGCGGATTTTTCGTGTTCGGTATGTTGGTTGCACTTTCTAATAAGTTGGCAATCAAAATGGGCAAAAAACCCGTTAAGAATTTAGGCTGTGGCGGATGTAATGGTTGTGCGGGTTGTAGTTCTCGCGACAGTGTGGGTGAGTCAGTGCCTGTTGATGAAGGTGTTGTTACCAATGTCGATATTGCAAAGGAATTCGGCGAGGATTTTCCTGAAGATAAGTCGACAGTTGGCATTATAGGTGACGGTGTTACCGATGAAAACGTCCGTACCGAAGCCGAAAATGTTGACGTTCAAAATAACGACGGAGGTGAGCATTAATGAATATTACTAACATTATTACCATTGTGCTTGCCGGTATTTTGACCGAAAATATGGTGTTGGCAAAGTTTTTGGGAATTTGTCCTTTCTTGGGCGTTTCCAAAAAGACTAACACTGCCGTAAGTATGGGTATTGCGGTAACGTTGGTTATGTTGCTTGCAACTGCGGTTACCTATCCCATTCACCGTTATTTGCTTATCCCTAACGATTTAGGTTATTTGCAGACAATTGTATTTATTTTGGTAATTGCCGCTTTGGTACAGTTGGTTGAGATTGTTTTAAAGAAATATATCCCACCGCTTTATACCGCTTTGGGTGTTTATTTACCGCTTATTACTACTAACTGTGCGGTTTTGGGTATTACAATGCTGAACTTCACTAATGCAAGAGTTACCAATTATGTTGAGGCACTGTTTAACTCTGTGGGAGCAGGCTTGGGCTTCTTACTCGCGATGTTTATCTTCGCCGGTGTAAGAGGACGTTTAGAAACCTCTGATATCCCCGAGTCACTCAAAGGTTTGCCTATAACATTGGTTGCGGCGGCTATTGTGTCGCTTTCTTTCCTCGGCTTTGCCGGTCTTGTGAAGTAAAGGGGGCGACAAAAATGGAACCTATTTTATTTGCTGTAATTATTGTCGCCGGTATTGGACTTGTCGCAGGTTTAGGACTTTCTATTGCTTCAATCGTAATGGCGGTCAAGGTTGACGAAACTGTTGAAAAATTGCGTGCCGAATTGCCGGGCGCTAACTGTGGTGCTTGCGGATATTCGGGTTGTGACGGCTACGCCGAAGCATTGGCAAAAGGTGAGACCAAACCCGGTCTTTGTGCGCCGGGTGGTGTTGACTGTAATAACAAATTGGGCGAGATTTTAGGCGTAAGCGTCGAAATGACTGAACCGTTGGTTGCTACCGTTAAATGTAACGGCAGTTGTGACCACGTAAGCAATAAAATGAATTATTATGGTGTTTCAACCTGCCAAGCCGCTAATATGCTTTATGCTGGAACTTCTGAATGTAATTTTGGTTGTTTAGGTTTTGGTGACTGTCAGCGCGCGTGTCATTACGGCGCTATTGAGGTTATTAACGGCAAAGCGGTTGTAGACCCCCTGCAGTGTACCGCTTGTACAGCGTGCGCCTCGACCTGCCCTAAAGGTATTATTGAAATGATGCCCAAAGAAAAGGTTTATGCCAAGGTGCTTTGCTCTAACAAGGATAAGGGCGCCGTTGCCCGCAAGGTCTGTGAAGTTGCATGTATCGGTTGCGGTAAGTGTAAAAAGGCTTGCGAGTATGATGCAGTTATTGTCGAGGATAATTTGGCACGTATCAGCCCCGAAAAGTGTGTTGCTTGCGGTGCTTGTGTTGAAGCTTGCCCGATGAATTGTATTGCGATTTAAGTAAGTTTTTAGCTTCAAGAAAAAAACTCTTTACATTTTGAAAACTTTGTGATATAATGCTTCAAGTCGGCGTATGTGCTGACGTGAAATACCGTTTTCTGAGTTTGGGGAGTAAGCCTCTTTAATGGGGAGTTCACCAACCCTTTGCTCGGGAATAGGCTTAAATTTTTAGAAAGGGTGAAAACAATGCTTAAGGAAGAAAAGAATCAGATTATTGCAGAATTCGCTACTCACGAGGGCGATACCGGTTCTCCGGAAGTTCAGATTGCTGTTCTTACCCGTCGTATTAACGACTTAACCGAGCATTTGAAGGCTAACAACCACGACCATCATTCTCGTCGCGGTTTGCTCAAAATGGTTGGTCACAGACGTAATCTCTTAGCTTACTTGCAGAAGAAGGATATCGAAAGATATCGTGCTATCGTTGCAAAGCTTGGCTTGCGTAAGTAATCGTATTATCAGCCGGTTGAGTGTTCTCAACCGGCTTGATTTACTTTTTTAAAGGTTTTAAATGTACTAAAAAACAGTGTGATTTACGGGGAAGTGTGCTGATTTTAGCAGTTGTTCGGGTGGCTGAAAAAGTTTAGGTTCGGCTGTCGGAACTATTGCTAAAGTACGCACCCCCGTGAAAATATAAAAAATTTATGGAAGGTGTAAAAAATGAGTCAAATTTCAAAAATGCAGTTTAACAACTACAAAGTTTATGAAACCGTGCTTGCAGGCCGTCCTCTTAAAATTGAGACCGGTATGATGGCGCAACTCTCCAACGCTTCGGTTATGTGTACCTATGGTGAAACCGCCGTTTTGTGTAACGTTACCGCTTCACCGAAACCGCGTGAAGGCGTTGATTTCTTCCCATTGTCAGTTGACTATGAGGAGAAGATGTATTCGGTAGGTCGTATTCCCGGTTCTTTCCAGCGTCGTGAGTCAAGACCCTCTGAAAAGGCAATTCTTACAGGTCGTTGCATCGACCGTCCTATCCGTCCTTTGTTCCCCAAGGATATGAGAAACGATTGCTCGGTTGTTGCTACCGTTATGGCAGTTGACCCCGATTGCAGTCCTGAAGTAACCGCTATGATTGGTGTTTCTGCCGCTATCGCTATTTCGGATATTCCGTGGGATGGTCCTATCAGCGGTGTTAAGGTTGGTTTGGTTGACGGTGAAATCGTTATCAACCCGACTTTAGATGAGCGCGCAAAAAGTGAAATGGAAGTAACCGTTGCTTCTACCGGCGAATTAGTTGCTATGATTGAAGCAGGCGGTAATGAAATTCCTGATGACTTAATGTTCGATGCCATTATGAAGGCACACGACGTTAACAAGGAAGTTGTAAAGTTTATCAACGGCATTGTTGCTGAAATCGGCAAGCCGAAATTTGCATTCGAGTCTAACGACCCCGACCCCGCAATTATGGCTGAAATTGAGGCTTTCTGCATTGAGGATGTTAAGAAGGCTCTTGATACCGACGATAAGACCGTTCGCGATGCTGCACTTTTGCCGATTTATGACGCTGTTCATGAAAAGTTTGACGAGCGTTTTGAGGGTAAAGAGGCTAAATTGGACGAGATTATGTACCTCGTTCAGAAGCACGTTGTACGTGAGTGGTTAAAGACCGAGCACAAGCGTGTTGACGGTCGTGGTATCGACGATATCCGTCCTTTGGATGCTAAGGTTGATTTACTTCCCAGAGTTCACGGTTCGGGTATGTTCACCCGCGGTCAGACTCAGGTTTTGTCGGTTACCACTTTGGCACCCGTCAGTGAGGCACAAAAGCTCGACGGTCTTGACGAAGAAACCGAGAAGAGATATATCCATCACTACAATTTCCCGTCTTATTCAGTCGGTGAAACCAAGCCCTCTCGTGGTCCCGGACGTCGTGAAATTGGTCACGGTGCTTTGGCAGAGCGTGCTTTCTTGCCGGTTATCCCGTCGGTTGACGAGTTCCCGTATACTATCCGCGTAGTATCTGAAGTTCTTTCTTCTAACGGCTCTACTTCGCAGGGTTCAATCTGCGGTTCTACTCTGTCACTTATGGCTGCCGGTGTTCCGATTAAGGCACCCGTTGCAGGTATTTCCTGCGGTCTTATCACCGGTGATGACGGTGTTAAGGGTGACTTTATGACCATGGTTGATATTCAGGGTCTTGAAGACTTCTACGGCGATATGGACTTTAAGGTTGCCGGTACCAAAAAGGGTATCACTGCTATTCAGATGGACCTTAAAGTACACGGACTTACCCCAGAAATTATTAAAGAGGCTTTCAAAAAGACTCACGATGCAAGAATCAACATTTTGGATGAAATTATGCTTCCTTGTATTGCCGAGCCTCGTGCAGAGCTTTCTAAATATGCACCCAAAATGCTCACTATGTCGATTAACCCCGAAAAAATCGGTGATGTTATCGGTAAGCAGGGCAAGGTTATTCAGAAGTTGCAGGAACTTTATGAGTGCGTAATCAACATTGAGGAAGACGGTCGCGTATTCATCTCTACTCTTGATACCGAAAAGGGTCAGGCAGTTATGGGTGTTATCGAGATTATTGCAGAAGGTCCCGAGGTTGGTGCTTTCTATCAGGGTACCGTAACCAGAATTATGGACTTTGGTGCATTTGTCGAAATCGCTCCCGGTGTTGAGGGTCTTGTACACGTAAGCAAACTCGACGTTAAGCGTGTAGAAAAGGTTGAGGATGTTGTTACTGTTGGTGATATCATCAAGGTTAAGGTTACCGAGATTGATGACCGTGACCGTGTAAACCTTTCCCGCCGTGATGCCTTGGTTGAACTTGACGGTATGACCGTTGAAGAGAGTGCAGACGAGGAACGCCGTCCGAGACGTGACGGTGACCGCCGTGGCTTCAAAGGCAGAAGATAATTTAATACTAAATTAGAAAATCACCCGAGGTGTTTCCTCGGGTGATTTTTTGTTGCAAAATATTAGGGAATTTGCTTGCAATAATATTTAATTTATAGTATAATTACATAGAATATGGAGAAGTGTTTGTATTTATAGTTTTCAGGAGAATTATAAGTTGGAAATTAATGCAAATTTAAGTGAAAAAGAAATAGAATTAGAACGTCAATTTGGCTTTTGCCAACGCGTTCGTGAGATAGTAAATGAGAAATACGGGTATAAGCCGTTAGCCTTTGTGCATACCTACGGTTGTCAGCAAAATGTCAGTGATTCCGAGCATTTAAAGGGCTATCTGGAACTTATGGGTTACGGTTTTACTGAGGATGTTAACGAGGCGGACTTGGTGCTTTACAATACCTGTGCCGTTCGTGAGCACGCCGAAACGCGTGTGTTCGGCAATGTCGGCATTTTAAAGGCTAACAAACGTCAGAGACCTAATATGCTCATTTGTATGTGCGGATGTATGGCACAGCAAAAGGAAGTATCCGACCGTATACGTAAAAGTTATCCGTACGTTGATATTTTGTTTGGAACTCAAGTTCGTCATAAATTCCCCGAGTTTGTGTATAGAAAATTGACCTTAGGCAAGCGTGTTTTTGAGAATCCGCAGGACGACAGCGGTATTTACGAGGGTATCCCCGTTCACCGCGACAAAACTTTCAAAAAATGGCTACCCATTATGCAGGGTTGTAACAATTTCTGCACATACTGTATTGTGCCGTATGTCAGAGGGCGTGAATTTTCCCGCGAGCCCGAGGACGTTTTACGTGAGGCAAAGGAACTTATCGACTCGGGCGCTAAAGAAATAATGCTTTTAGGTCAAAACGTTAATTCTTACGGTAAAAACTGCAAAAATAAAATGACCTTTGCTGAACTTCTGCGTGAAATTAACGCCTTAGAGGGTGACTTCAGGATAAGGTTCATGACCTCGCACCCAAAAGACTGTTCGGACGAGTTGTTGGTTGCAATTTCAGAGTGTGAAAAGGTTGAAAGACATTTGCATTTGCCAGTACAGTGCGGTAGTGACAGAATTTTGAAGTTGATGAACCGCCATTACGATTCGGAAAGTTATTTGAAGTTGATTGACCGAGCGCGTGAACTTATGCCGGATATTCAGTTTACGAGTGACATTATTGTAGGCTTCCCAGGTGAAACCGAAGAAGATTTCAAAAAGACGGTCGAACTGATAAAAAGAGTAGAGTATTATTCACTTTTTACCTTTATTTTTTCACCTCGACCCGGCACACCTGCCGCCGAAATGCCTGACCCCGAAACTAAAGCGGACAAGTCGCGTAGATTTAGTGAAATGTTGGCAGTGCAAGAGGAAATTTCTTTAAAACTTAACAATTCACTTATCGGCAAAAAGGTAAGGCTTTTGATTGAAGAAGTTGAGGGTGACATATTAATCGGTCGCTCGTCGGAAAATTTGGTTGTAAGAATTGTCGGTAACCCTGACAGTTTGGGAACGTTTATTAATGCCGAGATAGTAAGTTTTGATGGCGTACTTCACGGCAAGGCAATATAAATTTTTATTAGGAGATTTTAAAATGGATATTATTGAAGCAGCAAGAAATTTAGGCGTTGCAATGCAGGCCGACGAAAGATATTTAAAGTATATCGAGGCTCGTAAAAAGAATGACGAGGACCCTGAACTTCAAAAGTTAGTTGGTGAGTTCAACCTCGCTCGTATGACGGTTGATTCTGAATTCCAAAAGGACGAAGCCGAGCGTGACCTTGAGAAAATCAAGGAATTCAACGTTAAAATCCGCCAGCTTTACGGACAGATTATGTGCAATGACACCATGATGGAGTTTAACAAAGCAAAGGCAGAATTTGAAGAGGTTATGAAGCGTGTTAACGGCATTATCGAACTTTCGATGGATGGCGAAGACCCATTAACCTGCGAGCCTGCCACCGGTTGTACCGGAAGTTGCGCAACCTGTGGCGGTTGTCACTAATTATCGATTATTTTCAAATTATCTAATCTTTAGACCGAGGTGAATCTCATGGGTGAACTGTCGCCAATGATGCGTCAGTATCTTGAAATTAAAGAGCAAAATAAAGGAAGCCTTCTGTTTTTCAGAGTGGGTGACTTTTATGAGTTGTTTTTTGACGATGCGGTTTTAGCATCGCAAGAATTGGATATTGTTTTAACGGGTAAGGATTGCGGACAAGAGGAAAGAGCGCCTATGTGCGGTGTGCCTTATCACTCTTGCGAAGGCTACATCGGTCGCCTTATCGAAAAGGGTTACCGCGTTGCTATTTGCGAGCAGGTTGAAGACCCTGCAACTGCAAAAGGTCTTGTAAAACGTGATATTATCCGTGTCGTTACTCCGGGTACTGTTTTAGAGGACAGTATGTTGGACGAGGCGCGCAACAATTACCTTGCCGCACTTTGCTTTGATAAAAAGGGCTATGGTTTGTGCTTTGTCGATGTTTCGACAGGTGACGTCAGCGTGACCGAAATTTCGGGCAGTGATGCCGTCCAAAGAGTGACTGCAGAGTTGGGACGTTTTAGCCCGAGTGAGATTATCACCACCAACGAATTGGTCAAAAGAGAAGAAGTTTGTGATTTTATAAAAAATAAACTCAAGTGTTGCTTGACAATGCTTGAAGATGAAAAATTTGATATTGACGTTGCCGAAATTGCGGTTTTACGTCATTTCGGGATTAACTCGGTTGCCGAAAAAGGCTTAACTGCAGGCTCGCTTGTGGTCTCGGCTTTGGGTGCAACGCTTTCATACCTTGAAAAAACTCAGATGAGCGGTATGGAACGAATTTCTGACGTTAATTTTTATACCGACAATCAGTTTATGAAGATTGATGTCACTGCTATGCGTAACCTTGAACTTTGCGAGACTATGCGTAATAAAGAAAAGAAAGGCTCGCTACTTTGGGTTTTGGATAAAACTAAAACTGCAATGGGTAAACGTCTTTTGCGAAAAATTATTTGCCAACCGCTTATGGACCGTCTTGCATTGGAAACCCGTTACAACGGTGTGGACGAGTTAGTCGGCAACACTGTAACCTTGGGCGAAATAAGAGAACTTTTAGCAGGCATTCATGATATTGAGCGTCTTATGACCCGAATTGTTTACGGCACTGCAGGCGGACGTGAACTTCGTTCGCTTTGCGCTACGATGCAGATGTTACCCGCGATAAAAGAGCAGTTGGCTACCCTTAAAAGCAGGATTTTAAGCGGTATCAACAACGATATTGACTCACTCGAAGAACTTTGTGACCTGATTGACCGCGCAATTGTCGAAGAACCGCCGTTCTCGGTTCGCGAGGGCGGAATTATTAAAGAGGGTTATAATCCTGAGGTCGATTTACTTCGTTCTGACCTTAAAGGCGGTAAGGATATTATCACCGATATTGAACTTTCGGAACGTGAAAAAACCGGAATTAAAACCTTAAAGGTACGTTACAACAAGGTTTTCGGTTATTATATCGAGGTTACCAATTCCTTTAAGGATATGGTGCCTGACCATTACATAAGAAAACAAACTTTGACTAACTGCGAGCGTTATATTACCGATGAACTGAAAAATATTGAGGCTCGCGTTTTGGGTGCAAGGGAACACGGTGCACAGTTAGAGTTTCAAATTTTTGACTCGGTACGTAAAACCGTTGCCGATGCATTGCCGAGGGTACAAAAAACTGCCGATGCGTTAGGTCTTTTGGATGTTTTGTGTTCGTTAGCAGAGGTTGCGGTTAACAACAACTACTGCCGACCGACGCTTAATACTAACGGCGCATTAAACATTGTAGCGGGCAGACACCCCGTGGTTGAGCAGATTAGTACAATGCCGTTTGTACCGAATGATACTGTTTTAGATAACGGCAACAACCGTTGCGCTATTATTACCGGACCTAATATGGCGGGCAAATCAACCTATATGCGACAGGTTGCGATTATAACCGTAATGGCGCAAATCGGCTCGTTTGTACCTGCTGAAAGCGCTGAAATCCCCATAACCGACGCGGTGTTTACCCGTGTCGGCGCTTCGGATGACTTGGCTTCGGGTCAGTCAACCTTTATGGTTGAAATGAGCGAAGTTGCATATATACTCAAAAATGCTACATCAAAAAGTTTGCTCATTTTGGACGAAATCGGCAGAGGTACGTCGACCTATGACGGAATGTCGATTGCGAGAGCCGTTTTGGAGTATGTCTGCGATAAGAAAAAAATCGGCGCAAAGACACTGTTTGCAACCCATTATCACGAGTTGACGGCTTTGGAAGGTCAGCTTGAGGGTGTTAAAAATTACAATGTCGCCGTCAAAAAACGCGGTGACGACATTACCTTCTTACGCCGAATTGTGCGTGGCGGTGCTGACGACAGTTACGGTGTTGAGGTTGCCAAACTTTCGGGAATTCCGAACTCGGTAATTGAGAGAGCGAAAGAGGTTTTAAAGACGCTTGAAACCGAGGGCGCTGACACTGCACCAAGGTTTGCAACCGATGAAACCGATGCACAGATTACAATTGAGCTTCACGGTGCAAAGCAGTTGTTAGAGGAATTAAAGCTTTTAGATGTCAATACTTTGACACCTATTGAGTGTATGACTGCATTAAATGGCTTTGTTCAGAAGGCTAAAGAAATAAAATAAGGTGGGGACAGGGAAATGAATATTGGTAGTAGATATAAGGTTTTGGGAAAGCGCAGACGCGCAATTTTAGATTTGCCTTACGAAGAGGTTTTGAATACCTTCGAAAATGCGTTGTCCGATGAAAACGGCTCGCGTCTTGTGGGTAGCGTTAACCGTGAAACAGGCGTTTTCAAGTTGGAATACAAAATTTTAGAAGACAGAAACGATACATACGAAAATCATTGTATGTTGGTCGACTTAAAACCAACCAACAGTGGCACAAAGATTGAATATGCCTTCGTTTATGACCGTTTAATCAGTTGGTATACAAGAATTTTATCAATTATCTGTTTCTTGGTTCCCCTTGTTGCTATGTTGACAATTTTATTTAAGTTCCAGCTTACAAGTTTTGTTCATTTGGCAATTTATATTCCGTTATTTTTAATTTCTGTTTTTGGAGTATTTTCGCTTTTCGGTTATAAGGAGAGCAAATCCAAAGTGCAGCCGATGGTTAAAGAATTTGAACAACTTTTGATGTCGGCATTTAACGATTGACAGATTATTTATAATTTTTGAAGGGAGGTCGCCGTAATGTCTGTAATTAACGTATTGCCTAAACAGGTTGCCGAATTGATTGCCGCGGGTGAGGTTGTTGAACGTCCGTCGTCGGTTATCAAAGAATTGGTTGAAAACTCAATAGATGCAGGTTCAACACTTATAACGGTTGAGATAAAAAACGGCGGCGTTACTTTTATGCGCGTTACCGACAATGGTTGCGGTATTGCGCGCGAGGATGTTACGGTGGCATTTAAGCGCCACGCGACAAGTAAGGTCTCGACTGCTGACGATTTAAACAGTATTGCTACTTTGGGCTTCCGCGGTGAAGCTTTGGCGGCAATTTCTTCGGTCTCCCGTATTGATATGCTGACTAAACGTAAATCGGACGAGTTTGGTACTGCCTATTCATCTGAGGGCGGCTCGGAAGTCGGCATTCATGATGCAGGTTGTCCCGATGGAACAACTATAATTGTCCGTGATTTGTTTTTCAACACCCCCGCGCGAATGAAGTTCTTGAAAAAGGACGTTGCCGAGGGCAATTCGGTCGGTGCGGTGTTAGACCATATCGCGCTGTCGCACCCTGAAATTTCAGTGCGCTTTATCCGCGACGGCAAGCAGGTTTTTGCAACCCCCGGTGACGGCAAACTGATGTCGGCAATTTACTCTGTCTGTGGCAGAGATTTTGCCTCAACTCTCATACCTGTCGAGGGTGAACTGCAGGGAATTAAGGTTTCGGGTTTTACCTGCAAGCCGACCGCTTGTAGACCGAAACGTAATGCACAATTTGTCTTTTTGAACGGCCGTTACGTGCGGTCGGGTACGGTTGCCTCGGCTTTGGAGGCGGCTTATAAAAATATGGCAATGGTTGGGCGTTATCCTGCCGCCGTTTTGCATTTGACAGTGCCTTACGGTGCGGTTGATATTAATGTTCATCCCGCCAAAACAGAGGTCAGATTTTCTGATGAACGCAGGATTTTTGACTGTGTTATGTTCAGCATAAAAAATGCTTTGGCTAAAGGCGATAGCCGACCCCAGATGAATTTACAAAAAGGTCACGGGCAAATCAGAATGACGGCTGACGAGTACCGTCAGACAGTTTTGCCAGGCGTTGAAAAAGCAAAAAGTGACCCGCTTAATGCATATGCTAAAATGTTGTCCGAACAAAGCAAAAAGAATGTACCATTATCGCAAAATAGTGTTGGCGGTGGCTACCGTTATGAAGTGCCGGTAGTGAAAAAACCGACAGAAGAAACCAAGCAAAGTTATTTCCCGTGGGAAGAAAATAAAAATAATGACACCGCAAGTAAACAAACAGCGGTGGATATTGAGGATATTGAATTTGGTGAAACCAAACCCGTTGAACCCGAAGTAAAGGCAGAGGCAGAAACGGTTAAATCGGTTGAACCTGTTAGTTATGAACCGATACTTGAAAATGCGGTTGAGGTAAACAATGTTGAAGTTAAGATAGAAACAGAAACCGAACTTCAACTCCAGATGGATATTGAGTATATAGGCGAGGCGTTTTCAACCTATATTATCATCAGAAAAGGTGAGAGCCTTTACCTCATCGACAAGCACGCCGCGCACGAGAGGATTTTGTTTAACAAACTGAAATCAGAGGCAGAAAATCATCCGCAGATTTTGTTGTCACCCGAGCAGGTCACCTTGACAAATGACGAGTATACCAATATTACCGAAAATCTCGAACTCTTGGAAAAGGCAGGTTTTGAGATGGATGATTATGGTGACGGCACTGTGCTTGTGCGCACCGTCCCCTCTACTTTGGCAGGGGAAAATGTTTCGTCGTTGGTTGCAGAACTTGCCGCTAATTTAAGTGAGAAAGCCACAGTTGAGGTGGAACGTTTAGAGCGTATTTATGAAACTGTTTCCTGCCGTTCTGCCGTAAAGGCGGGTAATCTTTCTTCGGTGGAAGAGTTAATAGCGCTTGCTAAAACGGTTTTAGGTTCTAAAGAAATTATGTATTGTCCGCATGGGCGTCCCGTTGCGATTGAACTTACAAAACGCGAAATTGAAAAGCAATTTGGAAGGATACAGTAATGTTGAATTCAAAAAAAGTTTTAGCCGTTGTTGGTCCTACTGCTTCGGGCAAAACCAAGTTGGGAGTAGAGTTGGCTTGTGCTTTAAACGGTGAGGTTGTGTCATGCGACTCGATGCAGGTTTATAAAAACATGCCGATAGCATCTGCTGCGCCGACTGTTGATGAAATTAAAGGCGTACCGCACCATTTAGTCGGTTTTGCAGAACCGTCGGACAAGTTTTCGGTTGCCGAGTTTATAAAGCGCGCGGGAATTATTATTGATGATATTATTTCACGTGGGAAATTACCTATAATTGTCGGCGGAACAGGTCTTTATATTGATTCACTTATATCGGGAATAAAATTTTTGGATGAGAACTCTGATTCGGTGAGGTTGGAACTTGAAAGAGAGGCTGACGAAAAGGGCATTGAGGCAATGCTCGAACTGTTGCGCGAAATTGACCCCGAAACCGCAGAGAAATACCACATAAACGACCGAAAAAGGATATTAAGAGCGTTGGAAATTTACCGTATTCACGGTAAAACAAAAAGCCAGCTTGATAAAGAATCAAAACTTTCGGGTGACCGATATGACTGCCGGTGGATAGGGATTACCTACCGCAATCGCGAGATTTTATATACCCGAATTAACCGACGGGTTGATATTATGCTTCAAAACGGGTTGTTGGAGGAAGCGAAAATAGCGTTTTTAAATAATAGTGGCAAAACCTCGGTGCAGGCAATCGGTCATAAGGAGTTTTTTCCGTATTTTAAGGGTGAAATGCCCTTGGAAACAGCGGTAGAAAACCTTAAACTTGAAACAAGACATTACGCCAAACGTCAGTTAACTTGGTTTCGCAAAAATGAGAAAATTAACTGGATTTATGCCGATGAAACAGACGATGTTTTAAGCAGGGCATTGGAATTTATTAAATAAAAAGAAACAAAAAGGAGGCGGTCTTATGGTAAACTCAAATGTTTTAAAGGTGGTAAAATGGGCCGCCGTTATATTCTTTGCAGTATATGTTATTGCTCAGATTTATTCTGCCGTGGTAGTGCCGGTTACTACCGATACGGTTTTTTCGTATTCAACATACACAGGTTTTGGTACTACCGGTTTTGTAATCCGCAATGAAATGGTGTTAGAGGATAACGTCAGCGGTGTTTTGAGTTATCAGGTCACCGACGGAGGACGTGTTTCAAAAGGCGGAGTTGTGGCGGTTACATATCCGTCTTCAGCTGACGCTGACAACCGCGTAAAAATTGAAGAGTTGGACCGCAAAATTGCAACTTTGCAAAAAATCCAGACCTATAATGACCTTAATGCAGCCGATATTGCTTCGGTAAACCGCAACATTCATGAGGCAATTTACGGCGTTATTTCAGCAACTCAAGGCGGGAAGGTTCAAAAAACCGAAAGTTACGATACACTTTTGGAAAATATGGCAAGACGGCAGATAATAACGGGTGAAGTGACCGATTTTAATGCACTTATTTCTTCTTTGAAGTCGCAAAGGGACAGTTTGAATGCTTCGTTAAACTCCGCGACCGCAGAAATCGTATCTCCGCAATCGGGACACGTTATTTACTCGGTTGACGGTTATGAGAACTCTGTTTCGGTAGAGGATTTAGAAAACTTAAGTGCCGACACATTAAAAAATATAAAAAAAGGCACTGTATCCTCGTCTGCGGTATGTAAGATTGTCAGTGATTATGAATGGTATATCGCAACCACAATGCCGTTTTCCGAGTCGCTTAATCTAAAACTTGGTTCAAAGGTTATGATTAAAACCGATTTACAGTCAGTGCCCGAACTTGAAGTTACCGTGAAGTATATCAATAAGCAATCGGTTCAGGGCGAGGCGGTTGTGGTATTGGCTCTTGATACAATGAATAACGAGTTGGCGCAACAGAGGGTTTTGGACATCACGATTGTTTATGAGCAACACGAGGGCTTGAAGGTTGATAACCGCGCTATCCGTTTTGTTGATGGACAAAAAGGCGTTTACGTATTTATTGCCTCGCAGGTCAAGTTTTTGCCGATTGAGGTGCTTTGGCAGGGTGAAAATTATTCGATTGTAAGACAGGAAGCCTCGGCAGACAAAAAACATCTCCGCATTTATGATGAGGTAATTGTTAAAGGAAAGAATTTGTATGACGGAAAATTTATCAACTGAAATACTTCAAAAAACAGAGTGGTTTGACCGCAATTTTGAGGATATAAACCGAAGAATAGCATCAGCCTCAGAGCAGGTAGGCAAAAAGCCGTCGGACATCATTATGCTGGCGGCAACCAAAACCGTGCCGGTTGAGGTTATAAACCACGCAATAAAAAGTGGAGTTAAATATATCGGTGAAAATCGCGTGCAGGAATTTTTAAGTAAAAAGAACCAACTGTTGCCTGACGCTCATCGTCACTTTATCGGTCATTTACAAACCAACAAGGTCAAGGATATTGTGAGTGAAGTCGAAATGATTGAGTCGGTTCATTCGGTAAAACTTGCTATCGAAATTAACCGACTTTGTGAAAAGCTCAATAAAACAATGGATATTTTGCTCGAAGTGAATATAGGCAACGAGGAAAGCAAATCGGGTTTTTCTCCCGAGGAATTGGAAGAAAAAATTATTGAAATTAGCAAATTGCCTTTTATAAAAGTCAAAGGTTTGATGACAATACCGCCGATTTGTGATAATAACGAAAAAAGTATGCAATATTTTGAAAAAATGAGCAAACTGTTTATTGACATTAGAGCCAAAATAAAGGATAATATAGATATGGTATACTTGTCGATGGGTATGTCCGGTGATTTTGAAGAAGCGATTAAATGTGGCGCGAATATTGTTCGTATCGGCACTTCGCTTTTTGGTCAGAGGGACTATTCAAAAACCAAGTAAAAATATAAAAATAAAATCATATTTTAAAGGAGATTTGAAAATGGGATTTTTTGATAAGATTAAGGACATTATGAGCGCAACCGACGAAGACGAAGATTACGAGGAGACTGTGGAAACCTCGCGCGAGGTTCCGTCAGGCAACGATTATTATTCATCTTCAACCAACCGTTATTATGAAAGAGAGAAAACCACTCAGTTCCCGAGTGAGCGCAAAGCAAAGTCGGGTAGCACTGCCCGTGTAAATTCTCAACTTCAGGTAGCCCTTGTAAAGCCTGAAAGATTTGAAGATGCACCGAGCGTTGCTGACCATCTTTCTGATGGCAGAACCGTTGTTTTGAATTTAGAGGTTGCTAACCGTGAAACTCAACGCAGATTGCTCGATTTCTTGAGCGGTGCAGCTTATGCTCACGGCGGAAGAATCAAAAAGGTTGCTAACAGCACATATATCATCACTCCGAGCAATGTTGATGTTATGGGTGAGTTGCTTTTAGACGAACTCGACAGTGGTAGTACATACTTTTAATGAATATTTTGGCTAACTGAAAAGTAGGTTGCCATTGTTTTAAGAAAATATATTTGACTTTTCGGAGGAAAATTATGAAAACGCCTGAACAAATCCGCGATATGGAATTTCAGAAAGGCCCTATGGGTGGCTATAAGCAGAGTGATGTTGAACTGTTTTTAGAAGAGGTTGCTTCACAGATTGAGATTCTCACAAAACAGAAAAACGATGCTGAGCGCAAGTTGCAGGAAATGAGCAAGCAGGCTCCCGAAGCCGCTTTGACTGCTACCGGTATTCAAAATGTTTTGGTTAGCGCACAACGTGTTGCCGACCAGGTTATTGAGGATTCCAAAGCTGAAGCCGAGCGCATTGTTGCTGATGCCAATTTAAAACTTGCTGAGGCTGATATTAAGGCTCGTGAAGTGATTTCCGAGGCAGAGGCAAAGGCTATTTTGCTTGGCGAAACCGCTGAAACCGAAGCTGCAAAGATTATTGCCGCCGCAGTTAAAGAAGGCGAAACAATCGTTGCCGAGGCTAAAGAGAGCATCGCTCTTGAGCAGAAACTTTATGACCGTTTAAAGATTGAAGTTGCCGATTTCCGCAAAAAAGCATCGCAACAGTGCAGCGCTTTGGTTGAACTTATTAATCAGTTGCCTGATGACATTCCGTTCAATATGGAACGTTCAAAGCAGGTGCTTTCGGTTGATTTCAGCAATCCCGACGAACTTTTGAAAATAGCTGTCGAGGAAAGACTTGCCAAGGAAAAGGCTGAGGCTGAAATTAAAGCAGAGGCTGAAGCTGAAGTTGAAGTTGAAACTGAACCCGAAGTTGAGGCTATAACAGAACCTGTAATTGAAGAGGTTGAAGAACCCGAAATTGCAGAAGAGCCTGCATTAGAACCTGAAGTAGTGGAAGAAGAAGCACAACTCACCTTCGATAATGAGTCGGCAGTTAAGTTTGAGGTAATTGAGGATGATGAAGAGGAAGAAGAAGAGCCTTTCGTTATTGCTTCTGAACCCCAAGAACCTCAAGTTCAAAAAAATCATATCACCTTTAGTGATGACGATTTTGATGACGAAGACGACGAGCCGAGATTGTTCTTCCGTCGCAAGAAAAATTAAACATTTAAAAGGTTTCTCACGGTGTGCTTTTAGTGTGCCGTGAGAATGTGCCGTTAAAAGGGACTTATATTTTACGGCCATATAGATTTAGATTGGAGTTAAAATAATGGATTACAATGAGACTTTGAACCTGCCCCAAACAGAATTCCCTATGCGTGCAGGTTTGCCCACCCGTGAGCCTGAAGCTTTGAAAGAGTGGCAGGATAACGACATTTACGGTGAATTAATGAAGAAAAACGAAGGTAAGCCTTCTTATATTTTGCATGACGGCCCTCCGTATGCTAACGGTATTATTCATATGGGTACTGCCTTAAACAAGAGTTTGAAAGACTTTGTTCTTCGTTACAAGAATATGTCGGGATTTAAGGCTCCCTATGTTCCGGGTTACGATACCCACGGCTTGCCGACCGAGTTGAAGGCACGTAAAAAAGCAGGTGTTAGTTCTACTGCACAGGTTTCGGCTTTGGAACTTCGTAAAATCTGCCGTGACTTTGCTTTGGGCTTTGTTGATGACCAGCGTCATCAGTTTGAGCGTTTGGGTATTTTGGGTGACTGGGCCCATCCTTATTTAACTCTTAAAAATGAGTATGTTGCAAAGCAGGTTGAAATTTTCGGCAAAATGGCAGAAAAGGGTTATATTTATAAGGGCTTAAAGCCGGTTTACTGGTGCCCCGAATGTCAGACTGCTTTGGCTGAGGCTGAAATTGAGTATGCTGAGGACCCGTGTCATTCTATCTACGTTAAGTTCAACGTTACCGATGATAAGGGCGTTTTAACTTCGCTCGGTGCTGAACTTGATAAGACTTATTTTGTTATTTGGACTACAACTACCTGGACATTACCTGCTAACCTTGCAATCTGCGTAGGTCCTGACTATAACTACGGTTTGTATAAAGCAAACGGTGAGTATTTTGTAATGGCAGAAGAACTTGCCGCAAATTCTTTCAAGGCTGCAAAGATTGAGGAATTCCAGCTTATCGGCACTGTTAAGGGTGCTGACCTTGAGTATATTAAGTGTGCTCATCCGTTTATCGACCGTACTTCGTTGGTAATTGTGGGTAACCACGTCACCTTGGAAAGCGGTACAGGTTGTGTTCATACTGCTCCCGGTCACGGTGTTGATGACTTTGAGGTTTGCCGTAACTACCCCGAGGTTGGTATGGTTGTTCCGGTTGACCATAAGGGTGTTATGACTGCCGATGCAGGCGAATTCCAAGGTTTGACTACCGACCAAGCTAACAAGGCTATTGCCATTAAGTTGGACGAAACAGGCAATTTGTTTGCATTAGAGAAAATTATCCACCAATATCCTCATTGCTGGCGTTGTAAATCTCCCATTTTGTTCCGCGCTACTGAGCAGTGGTTCTGCTCGATTTCTGCCTTTGCTGATAAGGCAATTGAGGAAATTAAGAAGGTTAAATGGGTGCCCGGTTGGGGTGAAGACCGTATTACCGGTATGATTCGTGACCGTAGTGACTGGTGTATTTCCCGTCAGCGTACCTGGGGTGTACCGATTCCGATTTTCTACTGTAAGCATTGCGGAAAAGAGGCTATCACTCCCGACACTATCGCTAAGGTTGTTGAGGTTTTCCGTGAAAAGGGTGCTGACGCTTGGTATGAGCTTTCTGAAAAGGATTTAATGCCCGAAGGCTTTAAGTGTGAGTGCGGTTGCACCGAGTTTAAGAAAGAAACCGACATTATGGACGTTTGGTTTGACTCGGGTGTATCTCACGCCGCAGTTTTGGATGAGCGTGACGAACTTTCAAGCCCTGCTGACCTTTATTTAGAGGGTGCTGACCAGTATCGCGGTTGGTTCCAGTCTTCGTTGCTTACATCGGTTGCCGCTTACGGAAAAACACCTTACAGAACCGTTGTTACACACGGTTGGGTTGTTGACGGTGAGGGCAAAAAGATGTCCAAATCTATTGGTAATACCATCAACCCTGACGATATTGTAAGCCAGTACGGTGCCGATATTTTGCGTCTTTGGGTTGCTTCGTCCGACTATCATGCTGATATCCGTATTTCCAAGGATATTTTGAAGCAATTAAGTGAAATTTACAGAAAAATCCGTAACACTGCCCGCTTTATCTTGGGTTGTATCAGTGATTTTGACCCCGATAAAGATGCAGTATGTGATTGCAAGTTGCACGAAATGGATAAGTTTGCATTAATGCGTCTTGACCAGGTGACTAATGAGTGTATCAAGGCTTATGAGAACTTTGAGTATCACTTAATCTTCCACGCAATTCACAATTTCTGCGTATTGGATATGTCGAACTTTTACCTTGACGCCGCCAAGGACAGATTGTATGTTGAGGGCAAGGATTCTGAAACTCGCCGTGCCGCACAGACTACAATTTATAAGGTTTTACACGTGCTTACCCGTCTTATTGCCCCGATTTTGAGCTTTACTTCGGACGAAATCTGGAAGTTTATGCCTCATAAAGCAGAAGATGATGTAAGAAACGTTGTGCTTAATGACTTCCCCACAGTTTCTGGTGAGGTTGACAATGAGTTAATCGAGCGTTGGGAGAAAATCCACGCTATTCGTGACGATGTTAAGAAGGCATTGGAACTTGCACGTACCGAAAAGATTATCGGTGCTTCATTAGAGGGTGCAGTTACTGTTTTCGCTTCGGGTGAGCAGTATACATTCTTAAAGAGTGTTGAGGATATTCTTTCTACAGTATTCATCGTTTCCTCGGTCGAGTTGGTTGAGGGTGACGGCGGTGACCATAAGGGTGACAGCGGTATCGGTGTTACCGTTACTCACGCCGCAGGTGAAAAGTGCGAGCGTTGCTGGAGCTTTAGTGAAACAGTTGGTGAAGATGCCGAGCATCCTACACTTTGCGAGCGTTGCCGCAACATCGTAAAATAAGTTTTAGGAGTAAATTATGTCAGCTGTTTTAGCCATAATTTGTGGCGTTTTAGTCGTAGGTGTTGACCAGTTAACCAAGTATTTGGTTACGGTTTTTATGGAGCCTAACGAGGTAATCGCCGTAATCCCGTATGTTATAAATTTCAACCGCATACCACCCAACACAGGTGCCGCATTTGGAATTTTTCAGGGTCAAACTTGGTTTTTAATCACAGTTACTTGCGTTATTATGATAATCTGTGTTGGAATGTTGGTTAGAAAGACCTTTGAAAGTAAATGTATGTTTTGGGCTTTGTGTTTGGTTTTAGGCGGCGGTATCGGTAATCTTATTGACCGCATTTTCAGAGGTGGACACGTTGTTGATTTCTTGGAATTTGGCTTTTTCGAATTCCCCGTATTTAACGTAGCCGATATTGCGGTTTGCATCGGTGCCGGTTTGATTTTATTGTATTTTATAATTGACTTTGTTAAAGATGCCCGTCGTAAAAACGGTATTACTAAAATCAATGCTGAGTCGGATAGTGATATTGAGGCTCATAATGCCAAAGTAGGTAAGGAAAACGATGGCAACTGAGATACTGTTATCTAATGCAGACGGTGTAAGGCTTGATGCTTTTATTTCGAGTGAACTTGATATTTCACGTTCGCTCGCTGCAGAGTTGATTGACGGTGGCAAGGTGACAGTCAATGGTAAGCTGGCCAAAAAAAGCAACAAGGTAATGACGGGTAATGAGGTTTCGGTTGAATTGCCCGAGTTGTCAGAGCCTGAAGCATTACCTGAGGATATTCCGCTTGATATAGTGTATGAGGATGACGATTTACTTGTGGTTAACAAGCCGAAAGGTATGGTTGTGCATCCCGCACCAGGCAATCCTAATGGAACGTTGGTCAACGCCTTGCTTTATCATTGCAAAGGTAGTTTGTCGGGTATAAACGGTGTTATGCGTCCCGGTATTGTTCACCGAATTGACAAGGACACAAGCGGTTTGTTGATTGTCGCAAAAAATGATGTGGCACATCGCTCTTTGGCGGAACAGATAAAGGAACACTCCTTTACCCGCGAGTATAGAGCCGTTGTCTACGGCAATTTAAAGCAGGATAGCGGTACGGTTAATGCACCAATCGGGCGTGACCCGAAAAACCGTCAACGTATGGCTATTGTTTATGTCAATTCAAAGCCTGCAGTTACACATTATGAGGTGTTGCAACGTTTTGAGGGGTTCACTTACATAAAATGCCGTCTTGAAACGGGACGTACGCATCAAATCAGGATACATATGGCGTCCTTGGGACACCCAATTGCGGGCGACCCCGTTTACGGTCCTAAAAAGGTTATCACTAAACTTCAAGGACAGTGTTTACACGCAGGATTGATTGGATTTATCCATCCTAAAACAAAAGAGTATTTGGAATTCACGAGTGAAGTACCTGAGTATTTCACTTCGTATATAAATAGTTTAACGCATATTTAATATTTTGGAGGTTCAAAATGAACGAGCAGAGAAAAAAGGAATTAAGAAAACTTTCCTTACAAGCCAGAAGGCAGGTCATCATTGGTACAAACCGCGCAAAATCCGGTCACCCGGGCGGTAGTTTATCTTGTGCAGATATTTTGACATACCTGTATTTTGATAAAATGAATATCGACCCGAAGAATCCTCAGATGGAGGGTCGTGACCGCTTGGTTTTGTCTAAAGGACATGCCGCACCGGGACTTTACGGTGTTTTGGCTGTTCGCGGTTTCTTCCCCTTAGAAGAAATTGAAAAGCTTCGCAAACCTTACGCAATGTTGCAGGGTCACCCCGATAAAAAGGGCATTCCCGGTGTTGATATGTCGGCAGGCTCTTTAGGCCAGGGTATTTCTGCCGCCGCAGGTATGGCTTTATCTGCTAAGCACTTTGGCGACGATTACCGAGTATACGCTATTGTTGGTGACGGTGAGTCGGAAGAGGGTCAGGTTTGGGAAGCCGCTATGTTTGCCGCTCATAAGAACCTTAACAATTTGACTGTTTTTGTTGACCTTAACCATTTGCAGATTGACGGTACTGTTGAAGAGGTTAACTCTCCGCTGCCGCTCGATAAAAAGTTCGAGGCTTTCAACTGGAACGTAATCGTTATCGACGGTCACGATTTTGACCAAATTGAAGCCGCAGTTGCCGCTGCTGAAAAGTGTACCGACAAGCCGACCGCTATTATTGCTAACACCATTAAGGGCAAAGATGTTTCGTTTATGGAAAATCAGGTTAGTTGGCATGGTGCAGGTCCTAATGACGAGCAGGCTGCCGCTGCTTTGGCAGAATTAGACGCTAAAATCGCAGAGTTGGACTAAGGAGGAAACGAAAATGGCTGAAGTAAAAAATATTGCTACCCGTGACGCTTACGGCGCCGCTTTGGTAGAACTTGCAGAAAAAAGAGACGATTTTATCGTTTTGGATGCCGACCTTGCCGCCGCTACCAAGACGGGTACTTTTAAAAAGGCACATCCTGAACGTTTTTATAACTGCGGTATCGCAGAGCAGAATATGATGGGTGTTGCCGCAGGTTTCGCTTCAACAGGCAAAACCGTATTTGCAAGTTCCTTTGCCATGTTTGCCGCAGGACGTGCTTTTGAGCAGGTCAGAAACTCAATCGGTTATCCTCATTTGAACGTTAAAATCGGTGCAACTCACGCTGGTATTTCGGTTGGTGAAGACGGCGCTACTCACCAGTGCTGTGAGGATATTGCTTTGATGCGTACCATCCCCGGCATGACGATTATCAATCCTGCGGATGCTACCGAGGCTCGTCAGGCTGTATTTGCTGCCGCCGAGATTGACGGTCCTGTTTATATGCGTTTTGGACGTCTTGCTGTTCCCGTTGTGTTTGATGAGAACTATAAGTTTGAAATCGGCAAGGGCGTTGAATTAAAGAGCGGTACTGATGTTACCGTTATTGCTACCGGTCTTTTAGTTAAAGAGGCTTTAGAGGCTTACGATTTGTTGGCAGCCGAGGGTATTTCGGCAAGAATTATCAATATGGCTACCATTAAGCCGATTGACCGTGAGATTATCGAAAAAGCCGCCCGTGAAACAGGCGCGATTGTTACCGCTGAGGAACATTCGGTTATCGGTGGACTTGGCTCCGCAGTTGCAGAGGTTGTTACCGAAACCTGCCCCGTTCCCGTTGTTAAGGTCGGCGTTGAGGACAAGTTCGGTATGTCAGGTCCTGCTAATGAGTTGCTTGATATCTTTGGTCTCCGCGCTAAAGACATCGTTGAAAAAGCAAAGCAGGCAATCGCCGCTAAAAAGTAATTATATAAAAAACAAAGGGAGACACTTCGTAAAGAAGTTGTCTCCTTTTTTAATATTTAATTATGAAATATTTATAACTATCTTTCCCTTTCTTTCGGCAAGAGCTTTAAATTCTGCTGCACCGCCTGTGATATGTGTCACATAAGTAACCACAAAATTCGATTTTTCTATCATCAATTTATTTCTTTCAGCAATTCGTACTCTGTACGGCTTTACATTTAATTCATCAAAATAAATACTGTCCGTATAATCGTTATTGTCCATTTTTTGTGGGATATATGCGAGAACAACATAGTAATTTATATTGTATGTTGTTTTAAATTCTTTAAGTAATTCTCGTACCATTCGGTCAAATGCACCGTTGTTCCCGACATAAAACATATTTACGTTTTTATTTTCAATTAAATCAATCAAAGTTGCTCTCAAAGCCGTTTTTATTGTTTCGGGTGCATTTCTGTGACCGAAGAAAGTACAAACCATAACTACCTCCCAATATGCCCAATATTCGAGCATTTTATATGACCATTATATCGAGCATAATAAAAATATGCAAGATATTTTGGAGGTATATTATGATAACTTATACTCCGTTGTGGGAAACATTAAAGAAAAAGGGAATGTCCACTTATACTTTAAGAGTTAAACTTAATATAAGCGGAAGTACCGTTCAGCGTTTGCGTAAAAATATGTCGATTTCAACAAACACTTTAGATGACCTTTGTGAGTTGTTAGATTGTTCTATATCAGATATTGTTGAACATATACCAAACAATAAGTAAAAGTATTTATATATAATAAAAAACACAACCCCCAGTTAGCGGGTTCTCTTTTTTGTGTAAAGGTATTTTTACTTTTGTTCTTCGTGGTATTCTTTTTCGGTATTGACGTTCCAAATGGCAGTTTTGTCGGGGTTTTCATTAATAATGCAGTTTACCGCCTCAAAGGCTGTTGCCATTGAATGCTCCATATTATTATAGCGCTGTTGACCGTTTCGACCGATACAGTAAAGGTTTTCGTAGGTGTTCAAATACTCAACAATTTTATCCATTTCACTGTAGGTGTCAAAATAAGCGGGGTAGGCTTTTTTGATTAACTCGCGGTGACTGTCAAGCACGTCCGCCTCGTCAATCACACCGATTGATTGAAGTTCTTTTATTGCAAAGCTTACGGCGTCAATGTCGGTCATATTCCAAAGCTCGTCACCCTCGTGGCAGAAGTATTCGAGTCCCACCCAAATGGTGTTTTCGGGGTCGGCAACCAAATAAGGCGACCAGTTATTAAACACCTGAATTCTGCCTAATTTCACTTTTTGTTCCTGCACGTAAATCCAGCAGTCAGGCACGATGTTGCCGAATGTTTTATAATCGGTTTTATTTTTAAGGTTCATTTTCTTGAGCAACAATCCGACCGTCATAAAATCGCGGAAAGGTAGACCCAAAGCCGCAGATTTGATGTTTTCAGGAACAGTGTCGCCCAACCCGCCAATTAACTCGTTTATAGGCATAGTGGAAATGACGATGTCAGCCTCTAATGTGTCGGTTTTGCCGTCAGCGTTAGTGAAATTTACAGCAGTGATTTTATCGTTTTGAATATTAAAATCAGTAACCTTACAGTTGGGTTTAAATTCAACGCCGTTTTCCATGGCTTTGTCGAGTGCCAACTCCCACAACTGACCGGGGCCGTATTTTGGGTAGCGGAAATTTTCAATCAACGAGGTTTCGGTTACCTTTTGCTTTTTACCGAAAGTTTTAGAAAGAATATCCTTAATTACGGCGGTGATTGAAAGTCCTTTTACACGTTGAGCACCCCAATCTGCCGAAATTTCGCTTGGGTGACGTCCCCAAAGTTTTTCGGTATATCCTTCAAAAAACATTGAGTACAAAACCTTGCCGAAACGGTTTATGTAAAAGTTTTCGAGCGAGGTTTCGGGACGTTGATGAATTTTAGCACCAATGTAGGAAAAACCTGCTTTAATAGTGGTTAAAAATCCCATATTTTTGATTGTGTCCCATTTTAGCGTTACGGGATAATCAAAAAAGTGGTTTTTATAGTAAATTCTCGAAATTCGGTCGCGGTTGAGCATAACCAAATCGCTCTGTTCAGGGTCGGGACCGTTTAAATCAAACTCTTTTTGGCGGTTGAATGCCAAATCATCTTTAGCGGGTGAGCCTTGCAAGGGCAACAACTCGTCCCACCAAGCAGTGACGCGACGGTCTTTAGAGAAAAAACGGTGACCACCGATATCCATTCGGTTGCCGTTATACTGTACAGTCTGTGAAATACCGCCTATGCGGTCGGTGGCTTCTAAAAGAGTTATTTCATAAGTGTTTTGTTTTGAAAGTTCAACTGCGGCAGTGATTCCGGCAGGACCTGCGCCGATTATGATTATTTTCTTCACTCGTCGTCACGCTTTCTGTATAAAATCATTTTTTTAGAGCCGAAGTTCCAACCGAAAACTAAAAGGGTTGTGATAATTCTTGCGACCATATAGTGCATATTAAGTAATCCGTCAAACAAAAGCATAAACAACTCGGTTAAAGTAAGACCGATTACACCTGTGGTGAAGTAAACTGAAAATTTGGTTGAGTGGCTTTGGTCCTTGGCAATACCCACAAACACAAAATGAATAGATAAGATGTAATTGACAAGCAAACCGCAAAGGAACGCCAAAGCAACAGCGATATATTCTTCGATGCCAACAACACCATAAAAAAGCCATAGTGCCGCCCAGTCAACAACGCTGGCTATTCCGCCAACAAAAAGATAGCGGAAAAACTGTATAAATGTGTTATGAGTTTTAGCCATAAAAAGCGCTTTGATTTTGCGGTGACGAATAAGTTTTATTAGTTCTTTCAAGGTGAAATTCCTTTCAAATAAAGTTTACGTTATTAGTATAACATATTTATCGGTAATATGGTAGAAGAAATTTTAATGTTCAAAAATTGTTTATAAACTCAAAAGCGGCAAAACCGAGAACATAAAAGTTCTCGGTTTTGCCATATATAAAAGAAATAATGAAAGAAGCATAAAAGAGACAATAATAAAAATTACGCGCAAGTGCGGTCGTCACGTTTGCAATGCGAATCATGGCGGTACATATTGCGCTTTTTGGCAGATGATTTAACATGGCGTTTAACAAAATCAAAAATACGGTCTTCAAATTTAATCAATTTCTTTTCATTAAAAAGACCCCAAATAATAAAACCAACAACTGCGAACTCAAGAACGGTTTGTAGTATAAACATAACTTTTCTCCCTTTCCGAACATTTGTTCGGTATCTATATTTTAGCATCTTTTGTGCCGTTTGTCAAGGTTTTTCTTCACCCTACAATTATATAATACAGTGGGTTAAGTACCATAAAAGGTATTTTAATTGAAAGTTTGAAAAATATTTAAATTTTTTCAATTTTTATCCCGTCGGTAGAAAGCATATAGGACAGACAGTGATTCATACCCTTTATTGAATGGGGGATATTATAATGAAATTCTTGATTTTAACTAAAAAGCATCTGGTGACGTTGGGGTGTTTATTGTTGGCGTTGATTATCGGCACTGCGATTTCGGTCAACGCTTTTGCAAAGTCGGATAGATTATTGCCGATTTACTGTGTCAAGACAGAGGAGAAAAAGATAGCACTCACGTTTGATGCAGCTTGGGGTGCTGACGATACGGACACACTGATTTCTATTTTGCAAAAGTATAACGCGCCTGCGACATTTTTCGTAGTAGGTGAGTGGGTGGATAAGTATCCCGATGAGGTAAAAAAATTGAGCGAAGCGGGTAATGACGTTATGAACCACTCGGCAACTCACCCGTATATGACCTCGTTGAGTGAAACCAAAATGAAAGAGCAGTTGACAACCTGTAACGCCAAAATTGAGGCAATAACCGGCAAAAAGCCGACGCTTTTCCGTTGCCCTTACGGTGACTATGATAACCGGGTTGTTTCGACGGTTGAGAGTATGGGAATGAAGACACTGCAATGGGACGCGGACAGTCTTGATTGGCAGCAGTCGGCGACGGTTGAGAGCATAGTGTCCAGGGTTACCGGTAAGGTCAAGAATGGCAGTATCGTGCTATTCCATAACGACGCTGACCACACACCCGAAGCCTTGCCGATAATCCTCGAAAAACTGACCGCTGACGGTTACACCTTCGTCAAAGCCGCAGATTTAATTTATTGGGACAACTACACAATTGACAATACAGGCATGCAGGTGAAAAAGTAATAAAAGGGGTTTCCTCGTCAGATGTGGGCAAGAAAAAAAGACGGCAAGTGCCGTCTTTTTTTAATGAATGATGAATATTGAATAATGAAAAATGAATAATTGCGGTATGCTTCGCACGGGTATAAATATTATTTTGTAGGGACTTACCGTCGTCGACTGTCCGTTAAACTAACACAAGAGAACCGTCCCATTGTGTTCTTTTTGTCCGTTTTTACTGGACTTGTTCAGATTTAGTCAAACCGTTTGTTAATAAATTTATTAATTTAAAATCTATTAGTCAACTGTGAGAACGACCTTGCCGACGTTTTGTCCTTTGTAAAGGATATCGTGGGCGGCTTCAGCCTCTTGGATAGGTAAAACTTTATAAATTGTAGGTTTT
>JAZRSW010000027.1:0-5824 GCA_045651745.1 Acutalibacteraceae bacterium | reverse complement strand
TTTATTGTAATACCGTTTTGAGTCACAAAGTTCTCGAAAAGCGGGATGCCACGGACCTGCAACATATCTTGATTGCTCAATAGTGTGAAGTCCCGTGCGGATAACCTTAATATTATGTAATTCGAACAAATCAAGTAATTCGGCACACAATTGAACTGATTCTTCTAATGTCGGCGGTATGTATTCACCCGACTTGACCAAACTTTCAAGATGAGTACCGCTTAAAGTAATTGTTGGGTAAATTCTAACGGTATCGGGTTTCAGTTTTACGATTTCTTCTGCCGTAAATTTATCAATTTCGTATGTACTTTTATAAAGTCCGGTCATCATTTGCAGACCTAACTGAAAACCGAAAGACTTTATAAGTTCAGAAGCTTCTTTTATATCAGTTGCTTTATGACCGCGGTTATTGGCCTTCAAAACATCGTCACACATACTTTGTGCACCGAGTTCAATAGCAGTTACACCATACTGCTTTAAAACGCCCAAAACCTCTGTATCAATACAATCAGGTCTTGTGGAAATGCGGATTCCCGAAATGTCACCGCTTTTAACAAACCGGCTTGCCGCAGCTAAAAGCTCAAGCATATATTCTCGGTCAATAGCGGTAAAACTACCGCCGAAAAATGCGAGTTCAGTATTATGAGGGTCAAAGTTTGACGACAATTTAGCCGTATTTACTGCATTTTCAATATCTTCACCATTCGGCAGTTTAACCGTACCGGTAATAATATTTTGGTCGCAAAAACTGCATCGATTAGAGCATCCCAAATGCGGCACAAAAACCGAAATATTGGCGTGACTCATACTTCTAATCCCATAAGTTCGAGCGCTTTTTTAGCAGCGGACTGTTCTGCTTGCTTTTTACTGTGTCCGTCACCATGACCGATAACATTAGAATTAAGCCTTACTTCAACAGTAAAGTTTTTATCGTGGTCAGGACCGTCTTCACCCACTAAAACATAACTCAATTCCTCACCGGGATTTTTCTGAATAATCTCTTGTAATTGAGTTTTATAATCGTGAAAAGCCTCTTCAACGGTATGATTCTTAATTTCATCTTTAACAAAGCGCATAACGTGGTTGCGGGCAACCTCCATACCACCGTCAAGATACATTGCCGCAAGCAATGCCTCAAAGGCATCGGCTAAAATTGAGGGACGCTCTCTACCGCCGTTTTGCTGTTCACCTTTACCCAAGAACAAAAACTTTCCAAGCTCAATCTCGCGTGCAAATGCAGCAAGTGATTTTTCACAAACCAATGAAGCGCGAAGTTTTGTAAGTTCACCCTCGGGGAACTGTTTAAAATTGCGAAAAATATACTCGGAAACAATAATTGAAAGCACCGAGTCCCCCAAGAACTCCAAACGTTCATTAGATTCAGGAATACTTTTAACTTCATTAATATAGGAAGTGTGCGAAAGTGCACGAAGCATTAAAGACTTATCTTTGAATTCATAGCCAATAATTTGCTCTAATTCTTTCATTTTAACACCTTAATCCTCGACATCAGCCGTTTTTACAGAAGCCAAATCAGAGGAAATTTTATTTATAACATCGTTTTCAATACACAACTTTGCCTGACGGATTGCATTTTTAATAGCCTTGGCATCCGAACCGCCGTGAGCCTTAATTACAGGCTTTTTAACTCCCAAAAGCGGAGCACCGCCAACCTCACCGTAATCTGCAAATTTCTTAAGACTTTTCATCTGACTTTTAGCAAGTAAATAAGAAATTTTAGTCTTAAAATTGGTTGTGAAAACACCCTTAATCATCTTCATAAGGTTCATAGCAACGCCCTCATAAAGCTTTAAGGCAATATTTCCGGTAAATCCGTCTGCAATAACACAATCGCAAACGCCTGCAGGCATTTCGCGAGATTCAATGTTGCCGACAAAATTTATAGGACTTTCTTTTAAAAGTTTATATGCCTCTAACTGCAACGGTGTACCTTTGGTATCCTCAGTACCGATATTAAGTAAACCAACTTCGGGATTTTCGACTCCCTCAATATTCTGCATATAAAGTGACGCCATTATACCAAACTGTTGTAACATCTCGGGACGGCATTCAGCGTTTGCACCGCAATCCATCAAAATAAATTTCTTTGTTCTTGACGGTAAAACTGTGCCTAATGCGGGACGTTTTACACCCTTAATTCTTTTAACTATAAAGGTTGCACCGGCAACAACTGCACCGGTACTGCCTGCAGATACAAATGCATCAGCCTTATCCTCGGAAACCAACTGTAAAGCAAGTCCTAATGAGGTGTTTTTCTTTGAACGTACAATATCGGTCGGTTGGTCGTGCATATCGAATACTTCTTCAGTATGCGCAATCTCAATACCGCTAATATCGATATTATTATCAACAGCAACTGACTTTATAATATCCTCATTACCGGTTAACAAAATATCAACACCGTATTCATTTTTTGCCGCAACCGCACCCTTTATAATTTCTAAAGGTGCATTATCTCCGCCAAATGCATCAACTGCTATTTTCATTAATGTTCCTCCTCATTAGGACTTATATTTAAGATTTTGTTTCAAGTTCAACTTCGGGTACAGTATCGGTAAACCCGTTATCACAAAACCAATCTGCTGAGCGATAAAAAAGCTTCGCATAACGTTTCTGTTTATCTCTGATATTCTCACTTAATGGCGGTAAAACACCAAAATTAGCACCCATGGGCTGAAAATCCTTGACCGTAGGGTCACTGATATATCCCGACAAAGCACCAAACATCGTAAAATCAGGGAAATCTACTTTATTTTTCAAGCCTAATTTCACCGCTAAATGATATGCCGACATAATCCCAGATGCCGCAGACTCCATATAACCTTCAACACCGCTGATTTGTCCTACAAAACCGACTTTGGGATAATTTTTCAAAGAAAAATCTTTATTAAGCACTTTCGGTGAATTCAAAAAAGAATTTCGGTGCATTACACCGTAACGCACAAACTCGGCATTTTCAAGACCCGGTATCATACTGAATACCCTTTTTTGCTCACCAAATTTCAAGTTGGTTTGAAAACCAACTAAATTAAGCATTGTGCCTTTTGAATTTTCCTTGCGCAACTGCACAACCGCCCACGGTCTGTGACCTGTATTTGGGTCACGCAAGCCAACCGGTTTTAGCGGACCGAATCGCATTGCGTCTTTTCCGCGTGTTGCCAAAACCTCAATCGGCATACAACCCTCGTACACTTTTAAAGGATTGTCCGCATCGTGCAAAATTGCCCTTTCAGCCGAAATTAACGCTTCATAAAACTGCTCATATTGTTCCTTGTTAAATGGGCAATTTATGTAGTCGTCGCCACCTTTACCGTAACGGCTCTCACTGAAAACTTTTGAGTAATCAATACTATCCGCCGTAACAATCGGTGCAGCCGCATCAAAGAAATTAAGGTAATCTTCACCGCACAGTGACTTGATATTTTCATACAAGTCACCGTCTGTCAAAGGACCTGTGGCAACAATTGTATACTCATCGGGATTAATTTCAGTAACCTCTTCGTGAATAACCGTTATATTAGGATGATTCTTAATTTTTTCAGTAATATATTTCGAGAAAAGGTCGCGGTCAACCGCCAACGCACCGCCTGCGGGGACTGCACAACTATTTGCTGCTTCAATACACAATGAACCTAATTGTGCCATTTCCCATTTAAGAAGTCCTGCGGCGGAATTAAGCCTCTTTGCTTTAAGTGAATTAGAGCAAATAAGTTCAGCAAATCCCTTCGACTTATGTGCGGGCGTATACTTTTGCGGTTTCATTTCGTAAAGTTGAACCTCAACGCCTAAATTAGCCAAAAAGTATGCCGCTTCACATCCTGCAAGACCGGCACCTATTACCTTAATCTTCATTTGATTCATCTGACTTTTTAGTTGCTTTTTTGCGGGTAACTTCTTTTTCAAAACCGCAATTTTCGGTTAAGCAATGAAGTTTGCCTTTACCCTTGAACAATGTTTTTCCACAAGTAGGACAATTTTCGGCAGTCGGCTCATCCCAAGTCATAAATTTACATTTCGGGAAACTACCACAACCGTAAAATTTCTTGCCTTTTTTGGTGTTTCTTTGAACAAGCTTACTGTCGCAAATAGGACAAGAGCCCTTTATATCACCGGTTAAAGGCTTGGCATTTTTACATTCTGGGTATCCCGGACAAGCCAAGAATTTACCGAAACGTCCGTTTTTAACAACCATTTTTCTTCCGCAAAGTTCACAAACAACATCAGTTTCCTCGTCGGGAACCTTAACACGTTGTCCGTCCATATCAGTCTCTGCGGTTTTTAGTGTTTTAGCAAATCCGTCATAGAATTTCGATATAACATCAACCCACTGTAAAGAACCGTCACCAATCAAGTCAAGTTCTTCTTCCATTCCTGCAGTAAATTTAATGTCAACAATCTTCGGGAAATGTTCACACATAATATCGGTAACAGCCTCACCCAACGGTGTAGGAGCATAAGCTTTACTTATTTTAGTAACATAATCACGCTGCTCAATATTAGATACAATAGGTGCATAGGTTGCAGGTCTACCGATACCGTTTTCATCAAGCGCCTTTGTCAAAGTTGCGTAATTATATCTTACGGGAGGTTGAGTAAAGTGTTGTTCACCCTTTACTCCGTCAACACCGTCAGTCTTTAAATTGTCTCCGACTGAAAGTTTCGGAATTGCACTATTTTCTTCTTCCTCATCATCGTGCGACTCGGTGTAAAGGGCGGTATAACCGTCAAATTTAACCTTATAACCGCTTGCTTTGAAGAGGTATCCGTTATTCTCAATATCAACTGCAACAGTATCCTGCAAGCAAGCTGACATTAAGGATGCAATAAAACGTTCCCAAACCAATTTGTAAAGCTTATATTGTTCGGCTGTAAGCGAAGATTTAACCGATTCGGGTGTATTCTCAACTGAGGTAGGACGTATTGCTTCATGGGCATCCTGAGTGCCCTTTTTAGCCTTAAAATAACGCGGTTTAGACGGGTTATACTGACTGCCAAAACGGTTTTCGATGAATGTTTTAGCAGCCTCACGGGCTTCTTCCGAAATACGAAGTGAGTCGGTTCTCATATAGGTGATAAGACCGATACTACCCTTACCCTCAATTTCAACACCCTCGTACAACTGTTGTGCAATACGCATGGTGCGTTTACCGTCATAACCCAAACGACGAGATGCCTCTTGTTGCATTGTTGAGGTATTGAACGGCGGTGCGGGTTGTTTAGTTCTTGTACCTGTCTTAACGTTGGAAACAGTAAATTCACCCGACTTAACCTTGTCTAATATTTCATTAGCGGTAGCTTCATTAGGTATTTCAACCTTTTTGCCGTCAGCAGTACCGTAAAACTTAGTGACAAACTTACTTTTATCTTTTATTAATTTTGCCTGAATTGTCCAATATTCCTCGGGTTCAAATGCTCTAATTTCTTTCTCGCGGTCAACGATTAAACGAAGTGCTACCGACTGAACACGACCTGCAGACAAACCTCTTTTAACCTTTTTCCAAAGGAACGGACTCAATTTATAACCGACAAGTCGGTCCAACACACGTCGTGCCTGCTGTGCGTCAACCAGGTCAATATCCACTTTACGCGGATTGCTCATACCGGTTGCAACGCCCGATTTGGTAATTTCATTAAACACAACGCGGTTTTCGTCGCTTAAATCTAAGCCTAAAACGTGTGCCAAGTGCCAAGAAATAGCCTCTCCCTCACGGTCGGGGTCGGTTGCGAGATAAACAAACTCACTCTTTTCAGCCAAATCCTTAAGCTTTTTGATAACTTCCTTTTTGTTTGCAAGGTTTTGATA